>NZ_JBMRGJ010000020.1:0-78722 GCF_049384325.1 Stenotrophomonas sp. CASM114
GGGGTACGCGGGGGACGCCGTGAATCCGTCCCTGGAGGCTTGGCAGCCGCATCCATGCGGCTGACACCCCCGCGTACCCAACCCGACCGGCCTCTGACAGATTTTGGCGGTCTGCCACTCACGGAGAAGAAAGAGAAAATCAAAAGCGGGTCGCGGCGCTGCGCTTGCTTGTGAGCCGAGCATGGCTCGGCTCCACGCAAGGCAATGAAGCGACCCGCCAGGCCGCTTTTGCTTTTGATCTTCTCTTTCTTCTCCGTGGGTAGACGCGCACGGAACCTGTCCGTGGCCGGGTAGATGGGCTGCGCAGGGGCGTGAGCCGCATGGATGCGGCGACCGAGCTTACATGGACGTACTTGCAGCGGCCCCTGCGCAGCCCATCTACCTGGCCTCACCCGTTAACTGCTTTTCGCGACCACCCACGAGGGGCTGCGCCGTTGGCTGGAAACCCTATCCCCCGTGCACGGGCCGGTGCCCGCGCACCGCCATCACCAGCCCGATACCCGCCAGCAGCGACACCGCCGAGGTACCGCCATAGCTGATCAACGGCATCGGAATGCCCACCACCGGCAGCAGGCCGGAAATCATCCCGCCGTTCACCAGTACGTACACGAAGAACGCCAAGCCCAGGCTGCCGGCCAGCAACCGTGCGTGCGTGTCGCGGGCGTGCACCGCGATCCACAGGCAGCGGCCGACCACGAACAGGTACAGCGCAAACACGGTGGCCACGCCGATCCAGCCGAACTCTTCGGCCAGCACCGAGAACGCGAAGTCCGTGGTGTACTCAGGCAGGAAGTCCAGCGTGGCCTGCGTGCCCTGCCCCCAGCCGCGCCCGTCCCAGCCACCGGAGCCGATCGCGATGCGTGACTGCAGGATGTTCCAGCCGGTGCCCAGGGGGTCGGCCGCCGGGTCGAGGAAGGTCAACACACGATCCTTCTGGTACTGACGCAGCAGACCGAACCACGCCAGCGGCGCGGCCACTGCCAGCCCCGCCGCGCCGGTCGCCACCCAGCCCCAGTGCAGGCCCGCCAGCAACAACGCGAACACGCCGCTGGCGGTGACCAGCGTGGCGGTGCCGAGGTTGGGCTGCATCAGGATCAACACCGCCGGCGCGCCGATCAGCACCGCGGCGGTCAGTACCGTGCGCGGCGACGGCGGCAGCGGTTGCCGGTGCAGGTACCAGGCCATCATCAACGGCAGGCTGAGCTTGAGCAGCTCCGACGGTTGCAGGTAGAACACGCCGAGGTTGAGCCAGCGCTGCCCATATTTGCCGGTGCCGATCACATACACCGCCATCAGCGGCAGCATCGACAGCGCGTACAACGCTGGTGTCCACGCGCGCAGGCGCAGCAGCGAAACACGTGACAGCAGCCACATCGCCAGCAGTCCACCCGCAAAGCGCGCCGCCTGCCCGGCCACCGGCCCGGACACACTGTGCAGCACCGCCAGGCCCGCGCCCATCAGGATCAGCAATGCGACCAGCAACGGCAGATCGATCGTGCGCACTGCCTCACGGCAGCCGCCAAACAGTCGTTTCCATTCCACGCACAGCACGCTAGCAACGGGCGCTTGCGTGAAGCTGTCAGGGTGCTTCTGATCTCCGTAGCCGGGCTGTGGGGTCAGATCCCTTTTCCCTGTGGAAAAAGGGATCTGACCCCGACGCCGTACTCAGCCGTAGCCGCCGTGCACCGGGTTGTGACTGCGCACCGCCATCACCAATCCGAAGCCGGCCAGCAGTGACACCGCCGAGGTGCCGCCGTAGCTGATCAGCGGCATCGGCACGCCCACCACCGGCAGCAGGCCGGAAATCATCCCGCCGTTCACCAGCACATAGACGAAGAACGCCAGGCCGGTGGCGCCGGCCAGCAGGCGCGAATACGAATCGCGCGACTGGCTGGCGATCCACAGGCAGCGCCCGATCACCACCAGGTACAGCGCCAGCACGGTGGCCACGCCGATCCAGCCGAACTCCTCGCTCAGCACCGAGAACGCGAAGTCGGTGGTCTGTTCGGGAATGAAGTTCAGGTGCGACTGCGAGCCCTCGCCCCAGCCCTTGCCATCGAAGCCGCCGGAACCGATCGCGATCTTCGACTGGATGATGTTCCACCCGGCCCCCAGCGCATCCATCTCCGGGTCCAGGAACATCATGATGCGGTCCTTCTGGTACGGCCGCAGCAACCAGAACCAGGCCACCGGCGCGACCGCGGCCACGCCACCCACACCCAGGCCAACCCACCACCACGGCAGGCCGGCCAACAACAGCACGAACACGCCACTGGCGGCGATCAGCACACCAGTACCGAAGTCCGGCTGCAGCATCACCAGGCCAGTGGGCACGCCGATGATGACCAGGGCCACGAGCACGGTGTTGAAGCGCGGCGGCAGCGGCATCTTGTGCAGGTACCAGGCCACCATCATCGGCAGGCTGACCTTCAGCAGCTCGGCCGGCTGCAGGTAGAAGAACTTCAGGTCCAGCCACTGCCGGCCGTACTTGCCGGTGCCCAGCACGAACACCGCCAGCAACGGGATCATCGAGATCGCGTAGATCATCGGCGTAGCCGAGCGGATGCGCAGGATCGGCACCCGCGAGATGCCCCACAGCGCGGCCATGCCCACGGCGAAGCGCGCGCCCTGGGCCATCACCAGGCTGTCGCCACCGGCGCTCTTCAGGGTGGCCAGGCCGATCACCATCAGCGTCCCCAGGGCCAGGCACAGCACCCAGTCAAGCGTGCTGAAGAAGCGGCGCAGCATGTCGCCGGCCCAGCGCAGGAACACTCTCATCGTACGGGCTCCGCGACGGTCGGGCGTGGCGTGGCGGGCAACACGGCGGCGGCCGGCGTACCCGGCTGCGGTGCGGGTACAGGTTCCGGCGCCGGCACGCCGACCAGCACCGGATGTTCACCCAGCTGCGCCGCGGCGAGGTCGCCAGCCTGGCGCGCGCCGGCATCTTCGTTGTCGAACGCGGTGGCGCCGATGGCGGTGGTGCCGCGCTCGCTGTCCAGCGGCTGCATGCCCTCGGGCATCTTGCCCAGCAGGTAGGCATCGAACACCTTGCGGGCGATCGGCGCAGCCGCCGAACCACCATAGCCACCGCCTTCCACTGCCACCGCGATCGCGATCACCGGGTTTTCGACCGGCGCGAAGCCGACGAACAGCGCGCGGTGGCGCAGGTGCATCGGCAGGCTCTTCGGGTTCACCGCTGCGGTGCCCTTGCGGCTGATGACCTGCGCGGTACCGGTCTTGCCGGCCATCACGTACGGCGCACCGACCGCCACGCGCCAGCCGCTGCCGCCCGGCCGCATGGTCGCCATCATGCCCTCGCGCACCGCCTGCACGTTGTTGGGGTTGGGGCTGACCGGCTTGCTCTCGCCGGGCGGCGTCGCGGTCCAGTCGCTGTCGAAGCCGTCGCGCTGCTGGATCACCAGGTGCGGGGTGCGCAGCTGCCCGTCGGCCAGCGCGCTGACGCCGCGCGCCAACTGCAGCGGGGTGACCTTCCAGTCGCCCTGGCCGATGCTGATGTTGACCGTATCGCCGGGGTACCAGGCTTCCTTGCGGGTCTTCCGCTTGTAGGCCGGCGACGGCAGGATGCCGCCGATTTCGCCGGTGAGGTCGATACCGGTCGGCTGGCCGAAGCCGTAGTACTCCATGTAATGGTCGAAGCGCTCGATGCCCAGGTCCAGCGCCAGCTTGTAGTAGTAGGTGTTGACCGATTCGGCGATGGACTTGCGCAGGTCGGTCCAGCCATGGCCGCCACGGTGGGCGTCACCCCAGCCGCGCGAGGTGCCCGGCAGATAGAACATGCCGGTGGACAGCACCTTGTCTTCCGGGCGTCGAACGCCCGAATCCAGGCCGGCCAGGCCGATCAGCGGCTTCAACGTGGAACCGGGGGCGACGCCACCGAGCACCAGGCGGTTGAACTGCGGCCGCGACGGGTTTTCGTTCAGCGCCTTGAAGTCGGCATGCGAGATGCCGTTGACGAACAGGTTGGGGTCGTAGGACGGCAGGCTGACCATCGCCAGCACTTCGCCGGTGCGCGGGTCCATCGCCACCGCCGAGCCTTCCTGGTCGCCGAAGGCGGCCACCATGGCGCGCTGCAGGTCGGCGTCGATCGACAGCCGCAGGTCGGCGCCGGACTGCGCGGCGACGCGGCCGATGGTGCGGATCGCGCGCCCCTGCACGTTGGTCTCGACCTGCTCGTAGCCGACCTTGCCGCGCAGCTGCTGCTCGTAGTAACGCTCCAGGCCGGACTTGCCGATGTGGGTCAGCGCGGCATTGCCTTCGCCGAGGATCTCCAGATCCTTGTCATCAACGCGGCCGACGTAGCCGATGATGTGCGCGAACAGATCGCCGTAGGGGTAGCGGCGGGTCAGGTAGGGCTCCAGCTCGACGCCGGGGAAGCGCCAGCGGTCGACCGCGAAGCGCGCCATCTCCTCGTCGCTCATGCGCAGCTTCAGCGTGACCGGCAGGAACTTGCGGCGCGCCTTGCGCGACTTGTTGAACGCTTCCAGCTCTTCTGGGCTGATGTTGATGATCTTCGCCAGCCCTTCCAGGGTGGCGTCCATGTCCTTGACCTTGTCCGGGGTCACGTCCAGGCGGAACGCCGGCACGTTCTCGGCCAGCAGGCGGCCATTGCGGTCGTAGATCATGCCGCGCCCGGGCACCACCGGCCGCGGCTTGATGCGGTTGGCTTCCGAGCGCGTGGCATAGACGTCGTGGTCCAGCACCTGCAGCTTGAAGTACCAGCCGCCCAGGCCCAGCAGGCAGACCAGCACGCCCAGGAAGCCCAGCGCCGCGCGGCGGCGGAACTGTTCGGCTTCGGCGTGCGGGTTCTTGACCTGGCGGCGCGGGATCATGGCTCAGCGCCCGCGCTTGCCGAAGCGCACCGCGTCCAGCAGCACGAACACCAGCGGCCACAGGCCCATGCCCAGCAGCGGTGCCCACCAGTACGACCACGGCAGGGTCGGCTCATCCACCACGATGTGGACCAGCGCGCTGACGATGCGGTCGTTGAACAGCAGGCCGCCGATGGCCAGCATCTGCTGGGACATCGGGAAGAAGCGGATGCGGGCGCGGAAGCGCTGCAGGATGAAGGCCAGCATCACCAGCCGCAGCGCCTGTTCGCCCAGCACGCCGCCGTACAGCAGGTCGGCAACCACGCCGCTGGCGAAGGCGATGCCCAGGCCGACGCGTTCGGGGGCTTCGATGACCCAGTACGCCAGCACCAGCGCCAGCCAGTACGGGCGCAGCGGCTGCAGCAGCGCCGGCAACGGCAGCAGGCCCAGCAGCAGCGCCACCACCAGGCTGGCCGGCAGCACCCACGGGTTGTCGCGCAGGCGGCTCATCGCTGGGCCTCCGGCGTGGTCGGTTGCCGGCCAGCGGCCGGCACTACCGTGGACCCGCCTGGGGTGGAGCCCCCCTCTTGTTGAGGGGGGCGCGCCAACGGCGCGGGGGTAAGGGAGGATGCGCGGGCCGGTTGCGCCGAAGGTGCAGTCGGCTGAGGGGCGCGCGCCGAAGGCGCGGGGGTAAGGGAGGATGCGGGGGCAACAGTCCTCGTTTGCGACGAGGGCTGTTGCCGGCCAGCGGCCGGCACTACCGGGGAGCTGGCCGGAGCCGGCGTCGTTGCCGCTGGCGCGGCTCCCGCAGGCACGCTGGCGCCGGTGGCCGGCCCCCCCGGGGCGGTTTCTTCCAGCTGCAGGCGCAGTCCCGGCGGAATGCGGATCGCCGCCCCCGGGCGCAGCAGCAGCACGTCGCGGCCGCGGTCGAGCTGGGCCGCCGGCTTCAGTTCGCCGACCAGGAAGGCATGGGTGTCGTCCGGGCGCAGGCCGGTGATGGTGCCGACCGGGAAGCCGGCCGGGAAACGCCCGCCGAGGCCGGAGGTAACGATCTCATCGCCCACTTCCACGCCCGCGCTGAGCGGAATGTCGCGCAGCTCCAGCGTATCGCCGCGGCCGTAGACGATCAGGCGCACGCCGTTGCGGGCCACGGTAACGGGCACCGCGTGGTCGGGGTCGGTCAGCAGCAGCACGGTGGAAGTGCCGCCGGTGACACTGATCACCTGCCCCATCAAGCCGCCGGCATCGATCACCGCCTGGCCGACGTGCACGCCTTCGCGGGTGCCGGCGTCGAGCACCAAGCGCTGCTTCACCGGGTCCAGGTCGATGTCCAGGATCGGCGCCAGCTGCACGTCCAGGCCGCTGCGCTCGGCCACGTTCAGCAGTTCGCGCAGCTGGGCATTGTCCAGCGCGGCGGTCTGCAGGCGGGTCAGGCGCGCGTTGGCCAGCAGCAGCTGGTTGCGCAGCTCGCGATTCTCGGTCACCAGCTGGGTATGGCTGGCGGCGGAATCCTTGACCTGGTTGCCGAGCTTGCCGGGCAGGCCGGCCAGCGCCCACACCGGCTGCACCAGGCTGTTGGCCTGCTCGCGCAGGCGCGCCAGCCAGCCGGCCTGGTCGTCGAGCACGATCAGGGTGATGGCCAATGCGAGATAGGCCAGCAACCGCAAGGGGCTGGCGGCATCACCGGATCGGGAGGCAACGGGAGGACCGGCGTAGGGCGGCACGGCAACGATTCAACTGGCAGAAGGCGAAAGGGAAACACGCGGGCGCCCCGCCGGTGCCGGCCCGCCATCACGGCGGGCCGCACCCCGGAAGGGCGCGGCGGGCAGGAACGGCCGGGACGGCTTATTCCGGCGCAAAGAACTCGTTGCCGTGCATGTCCACCAGCTCCAGCGCACGGCCGCCACCGCGGGCCACGCAGGTCAGCGGATCGTCGGCCACCTGCACGTGCAGGCCGGTTTCCTCGGAGATCAGGCGGTCCAGGTCGCGCAGCAGGGCGCCACCACCGGTCAGCACGATGCCGCGCTCAGCGACGTCGGCGCACAGTTCCGGCGGGGTCTGCTCCAGCGCCAGCTTGACCGCGCTGACGATGCCCGACAGCGGCTCGTGCAGGGCCTCGAGCACCTCGTTGGAGCTGATCTTGATCATCTTCGGCACGCCCTCGGCGAGGTTGCGGCCGGAGATTTCCATCTCGATCACTTCCGCCTGCGGGTAGGCGCAGCCCAGCTCGACCTTGATGCGCTCGGCGGTGGCTTCACCGATCAGCATGCCGTGGTTGCGGCGCACGTAGTTGGTGATCGACTCGTCGAAGCGGTCGCCGCCGATGCGGACCGAGGCCGAATAGACGATGCCGTTGAGCGAGATCACCGCCACTTCGGTGGTGCCGCCGCCGATGTCGATGACCATCGAGCCACGGGCCTCGGTGACCGGCATGCCGGCGCCGATCGCGGCCGCCATCGGTTCTTCGATTAGGAACACGTCACGGGCACCGGCTTCCTCGGCCGATTCCTTGATCGCGCGGCGCTCGACCTGGGTCGAGCCGGCCGGCACGCAGACCAGCACGCGCGGGCTCGGGCGCAGCACGCGCGATTTGTGCACCTTCTTGATGAAGTGCTTGAGCATCGCCTCGGTGTAGGTGAAGTCGGCGATGACGCCGTCCTTCATCGGGCGGATGGTGGTGATGTGACCCGGGGTACGGCCCAGCATCTGCTTGGCTTCGGCGCCCACGGCTGCCACCGAGCGGGTGCCACCGATGGCACGGTCCTGGCGCACGGCCACGACCGACGGCTCGTTCAGCACGATCCCCTGCCCGCGCACGTAGATGAGGGTGTTGGCCGTGCCCAGGTCGATGGACAGGTCGTTGGAGAACATGCCACGGAGTTTCTTGAACATCTGAGGAAGGAGTCCTGAGGGGTGTCGTGCCCGCCGCGGGATGGCGAAAAAATGGGCAGAAATCGAGGCCGACAAGCCTAGCAACCCGCCTGCCGCCGAGCAAGGAAAAAACTAGCTGAACCCGCGTCTTCACAGGCTTTCGGCCTGATCGGGCATCACCCGGTTCTGGCCCTGAGCGGCACCAGCGGGTAACCTTTGCGCCGTCGGGCGCCCAAGGGCGCCGTTTGCTTGCCCGCTGAACCGGGCTGGCCCACCCCAAAATTCACCGCATAGGCTTACATCGATGTCCGCTCTGATCTGTGGTTCTCTTGCCTTCGACACCATCATGGTGTTTCCGGACCAGTTCAAGAATCACATCCTGCCGGACAAGGTGCACATCCTGAACGTGTCCTTCCTGGTGCCGCGCATGCGCCGCGAGTTCGGCGGCTGCGCCGGCAACATCGCCTACAACCTGCACCTGCTGGGCGGCCAGCCGATCCCGATGGGCACCGTGGGTTCGGACTTCGGCCCGTACCGCGAGTATTTCGAAGGCCTGGGCATCGACCTGTCGCGCGTGCGCGTGATCGATGAGCTGTTCACCCCGCAGGCGTTCATCACCACCGACCACGACAACAACCAGATCACCGCCTTCCACCCGGGCGCGATGATGCGTTCCTACGAGAACCATGTGCGCGGCGTGCCGGGCGTGACCCTGGGCCTGGTCGGCCCGGACGGCCGCGAAGGCATGATCCAGAACGCGCAGGAATTCCACGAGGACGGCATCCCGTTCATCTTCGACCCGGGCCAGGCCATGCCGCTGTTCAACGGCCCGGAACTGCGCGCCTTCATCGACCAGGCCGACTACGTGGTGGTCAACGACTACGAGTCGAACCTGCTGCAGGAGCGCACCGGGTGGGACGAAAAGGAGATCGTCAGCCGGGTCAAGGCCTACATCACCACCCGCGGCCCGAAGGGCGCGGTCATCCACACCCCGGAAAAGAGCTACGACATCCCGCCGGCGCACGAGCGCCGCGTGGTCGACCCGACCGGCTGTGGCGACGCCTTCCGCGCCGGCCTGATCTACGGCATCCAGAAGGGCTACGACTGGCTGACCATCGGCCGCATGGGCAACCTGATGGGCGCACTGAAGGTCGAGCACCCGGGCACGCAGAACCAGCGCTTCACCTTCGACGAGTTCAACGAGCAGTTCAAGCAGCAGTTCGGTTACGCGCTGGGCGCGTAAGCCGCACTGCCCGCGCATCGCTCGGTGGGTGTCGACCTGGGTCGACACTGCCGGCCGACGGCCGGCACTACCGGAACTTCCGACCGACACGTTGCCTGCTCTCTGTAGAGCCGAGCCCATGCTCGGCTTGCGCGCGCCTGCGCGATCTGACCGCAGAGCAGCCGAGCGTGGGCTCGGCTCTACACGGTCATGCGGCCTGCCAGGCCGCCAACAGCGCGCGGCAATCGGCGAAATGCCAGTCGGCACGGCCGGGCCACGGGTTTTCCGGCAGGTTGACCAGCACGGTATGGGCGCCCGCGGCGCGGCCGCACTCCAGGTCGTAGGCGTGGTCGCCGACCATCACCGCCTCCCTCGCTGCAATGCCCCAGCGCCGCAGGTGCTGCTGCAGGCCATCCGGCGAGGGCTTGGGCACCGCTTCATCACGGCCGACGATGTCGGCATCATCGAACAGTTCCCCGACCCCGATCGCGTCCAGCGTCAGCTTCGCCAGTGCATGATCGTTGCGGGTCAGGATGCCCAGCCGGCAACCGTCGGCTGCCAGCGCACGCAGCAGCGTCACCGCACCCGGCGCCGGCAGCGCCTCCTCGGCCAGCACACGTTCGTGATCCAGCAGCCACTCACGCTTGGCCTGCGCCGGCGCATCCGGCAACGCTGCGATATGGTCCAGGATGTCCTCCTCGGCCGCGATCTGCAGCGCACGGCGGATCGCGGCGAAATCATGCACGGCGACGGTCAGCGTGCCATCCATGTCGAAGACCCAGTGCCGGATCGCGGACAACGCGTGCACTGCGCTGCCCGTCGCGATCATCACTGCCACCACTGCGGCATGCGACTGGCGTCGACACCGCCGGTCTCGAACACGGCCGTACGCGTGCCGCCAGCCTTGACCGGGAACTCGATGCTGATCGACTTGCCCTTGCGCGCCAGCTTCCACAACGCCTTCTGGTCGGTGATGAACAGGGCGATGGCTTCATCGGTCTTCGGGCGCCAGGCCGCCATCGACACCGGCTTGCCATCGTCCACGGTCACCTTCACCGTGCACTGCGGGCAGCGGAAATCGCCGGCCTGCAGCACCAGGTAAGCGTGCCGCTTCCACTCCGGGTGATCGCGGAACACCAGCTGCACCGGCTTGGCGCCGCTGCCATCCACGTCCACCCGTTCCTTGCTGTAGATCTGCGCCGAAACCTGGTTGCCCTTGTTGCCCACCGGGATCTGGTTGTACTGCCACAGCGCCTGCATGCGGCGCAGGTCGCGCGCGGCATCGCCCTTGGCCTTGACCTCGTCGAAGCCCGCGGCGATGCGCTCGGCGGCGGCGGTGTCCTTGTACTGGTCCAGCAGCGAGGCGCCATGCAGGCGCGCGCGTTCCCAGTCCTGCGCGGCCACGGCCATGTCGTACTGCTTGGCCACGTCCTCGGCCTTGGCTTCCTTCTGCGCCTGCACGGCGGCCGCGGCGGCTTCCTGCGCCTTGCGCTCTTCCTCGGGGTTGCTGCAGGCGGCCAGGGCCAGGGTGCAGGCGGTGAGCAGGATCAGTCGTTTCATGGCGGAGGTCCTATGCGAGTGCATCCCGATTCTATCGGCAGCGAAAAGCGGATACAGCAACGGCGGGTTTCCCCGCCGTAGCTGGTGAAGCAGTGACCGGTTGCCGGCCAGCGGCCGGCACCACCGGTTACTTGGCTTCAGCCTTGGCCAGCATGTCCTGGACCGAGGCCGTGGTGATCGGGTGGTAGCCCGGCTTGGCCTTTTCAAAGGCCTGCTTGGCCAGCTCCAGCCCCTTCGGGGTCTTCACCAGTTCGGCGTAGATCGGCAGGATCAGCTTGCGACGGCCGACGCGCTCGATGAACGCGGCAGCACCTTCATTGGCCTGCTCGTAGCCGCTGCGGATCGCCAGCGGGTACCAGCGCATGGCGATCTCGCCATTCGGGGTGCCGGTGAAGTGGAACGCCTTGTCCAGCGTGGCCAGCTTGTCCAGCGGCTGGGTCGCACCCAGGCCGTCGATGAAGCGCACCCATTCCTGCGTGCTCCAGTCGGCGATGACCTGGCTGCTCGGCACGGTGCCGGCGCTGGCGAAGGCAATGCGCGCGGTATCGACGCTGCTGAAGTTGCGCGACTGCGCCTTGGCCGCGAACGCCGGAATGCCCGGCTCGTCCAGCCACGCCTTCAGTTCGGCCTCGGTCACTGCCGAGGGATTCTTCGGCAGCAGGTTCTTCTTCATGTACGCGACGAACTGGTCGGTGTTCGCGCTCTGGAAGGCATGGTCATCGAACCAGCCGCGCAGGAACGGATCGAAGGTCTCGCGGCCGAAGCGCTGCTCCAGGAATTCCAGGAACCACGAACCCTTGACGTAGGCGACCTGGCTGAGGGCTTCGTCGGGGTCACGCTCGTTCAGCGGCGGCAGCGCCAGCGCCTGGTCGGCCGGGCTCATGTCCTTCACTTCGGCCAGCAGGTCGGTCTGGTCGATCTGCTTCTCCATCTCGGCCATCTCCTTGCCGTACAGGGCTTCGGTGATGCGGCCCTGGACGTAGGTGGTGAAGCCTTCATTGAGCCAGATGTCCTTCCAGCTGGCGTTGGTCACCAGGTTGCCCGACCAGCTGTGCGCCAGTTCATGGGCGACCAGCGAGACCAGCGACTTGTCACCGACGATCACGGTCGGGGTGGCGAAGGTCAGGCGCGGATTCTCCATGCCGCCGAACGGGAACGACGGCGGCAGCACCAGCATGTCGTAGCGGCCCCAGCGGTATTCGCCGTAGAGCTTCTCGGCGGCACCGATCATCTTCTCGGTGTCTTCGAATTCCTTGGCGGCCTTGTTGACCATGGTCGGCTCGGCCCAGACGCCGGAGCGGCCGGAGATCGGCTCGAACACCAGGTCGCCGGCGGCGATGGCCAGCAGGTAGGACGGAATCGGCTGCGGCATCTTGAAGGTGTAGTCACCGTCACGCGCGGCCTTCGGATCGTTGTCGGCGCTCATCAGCACCATCACGTCCGGGCGCGAGACCACGTGCGCGCTGTAGGTGAAACGCACGCTCGGGGTGTCCTGCAGCGGCACCCAGGAGCGGGCGTGGATGGCCTGCGACTGGCTGAACATGAAGGGCAGCTTCTTGCCTTCGGTCATCGACGGCGCCAGCCACTGCAGGCCCGAGGCGGTCGGTGCGGTGTGGTAGGTCACTTCCACCTTGGCCGGCTGTTCCGGGGTCTCGATGGTCAGCTTGCTGCCGAACACCTTGTCGACCGGGGCCAGCGCGAACTGCAGCGGGCTGCGCGCGCCATCGGCGGCGACGGCCTCGACCTTGGACACGGTCAGCTCGCGGGTGTCGAGCACCAGCTGCCTGGCGTCCTTCTGCTTCCATTCCAGGGTGTAGGTGGCGGTGCCGCCGATCTGCTTCTGGTCGAAGTCCAGCTTCAGATCCAGCGCGATGTCCTTGATGGCGACCTTGTCCGGCTCGGCATACGAGCTTTCGTCGTGGCTGCGGTTCTCGGCGTTCACGGGGGCGGCGGGGGCCTTTGCGGCAGTCGGGGCGGCGGCGGGCGCGGCCGCCTCCTGGGAGCAGCCGGCGGCCAGGGCCACGGCCAGCGGAAGGAGCATCAGCGGATTACGCATGAATCGGGACCGTTACGGGGATCAAACCCCAATGGTACCTCCCTCCGGCCGCGCAGGCGTTGCGCGGTGCGGGGTAATGCAGGCCGGGGCCGTTCCTGCGCCTCCGGCGCATGCCAACCAAGGTTGGCATCTACAGGTAGGTGCCAACCTTGGTTGGCATCTACAGGCAGGTGCCCACCTTGGTTGGCACGGATCCATCAACGCACGCGGCAGGCCCGTGCCGACCAAGGTCGGCACCTGCCAGAGCGGATGACCGCAGCGGGCGAGTACCAACCAAGTTGGCACCCACCAGAGCAGGGCTTACAGCTTGTAGCCGGAGTGGATCGAGACGATGCCGCCGGTCAGGTTCTTGTAGTGGCAGCGCTCGAAGCCGGCCTGCCCCATCATCGCCTTCAGTTCGTCCTGCGGCGGGTGCTTGCGGATGCTCTCGGCCAGGTACTGGTAGCTGTCCGAATCGTTGGCGAACAGCTTGCCCAGCTTGGGCAGGATCTTGAACGAGTGGAAGTCGTAGATCGGCTTGAACCAGTCCGCGGTGACTTCGGAGAATTCCAGCACGCGGGCCTGGCCGCCCACCTTCAGCACGCGGTACATCTCGCGCAGGCCAGCGTCCTTGTCGGTCACGTTGCGCAGGCCGAAGGCAATGGTGACCAGATCGAAGCTGTTGTCCGGGAACGGCAGGGCTTCGGCGTTGCACTGCACGTAGTCCAGGCCGAGCACGAGGCCGCGGTTGGTCAGGCGGTCACGGCCGACCGACAGCATGCCGGCGTTGATGTCGCCCAGCACCACCGAGCCCTCGGCGCCGACGCGCTCCTTCAGCAGGGCGGCGATGTCGCCGGTGCCGCCGGCCAGGTCGAGCACGCGGTCGCCCGGCTTCACCTGCGCGGTGGCCACGTAGTAGCGCTTCCACGCCCGGTGCACGCCCAGGCTCATCAGGTCGTTCATCAGGTCGTAGTTGCGCGCGACCGAGGTGAACACCTGGCCGACCAGCTTCTGCTTGTCCTTGGCGGCGACGTCGCGGAACCCGAAATGGGTGGTACCGGCTTTGTAGGGGGATTCGCTCATGGCCCCGATTATCGCACCGCCGGGGTCCAGCGGCACCCCCTGCCCGTATGATGGCGGGCCACGACTTACCGGAGCCCCGCATGATCACCACGCCCGACTACCAGGCCCTGCTGCAGACCGCCATCGCCGAAGCCCGCCAGGGCCTGGCCGAGGGCGGCGTGCCGATCGGCGCGGCGCTGTACCACAACGACGGCCGCCTGCTCGGCTGCGGCCACAACCGCCGCGTGCAGGAAGGCGACCCGTCGGTGCATGGGGAAACCGACGCCTTCCGCAAGGCCGGCCGCCAGCGCCGTTACCAGGACACCATCATGGTCACCACCCTGGCCCCGTGCTGGTACTGCTCGGGGCTGGTGCGCCAGTTCAACATCGGCACCGTGGTGGTGGGCGAATCGCGCACCTTCCAGGGCGGCATCGACTGGCTGCGCGAAAACGGCGTCAACGTGATCGACCTGGACAACCCGGAATGCGTGGACCTGCTGGGCGATTTCATCAGCCGTCATCCCGACATCTGGAACGAGGACATCGGCGAATGAGCCACGCGCGCTCGTCTCTGCAACACATTTAATGAACGCTTCAGCGCCGGTGCGCCCTTGTGCCGGCGGCCTTTGCGGGCATCGGCGTGACCGCGCGCACAGTCAGCCAGGCCACGCGCACACATTGCGGTAACACCCCACGCGGCTGACACGCCTACGGTGGGGTCACCGGGGCACCCTTTCCCCGGCGGAGCCAGCCATGTGCGCGCACGCCGTACGCCCTACGACAGACCCGATCCTCGATCCGATCCGCGAACGCTTGCAGCGGCAATATGCGCTGCACCGGCGCGGCGCGCCGTTCTGGACTGCCTATCAGCACATGCAACTGGAGCTGGTCCGCCGCCACCCGCTCGACCACGAACGCCTGTGCAATGCGATGGCCACTCTGGCCGAAGACCTCGGTGCGGTCGAACATGCGCAGTTGATCGGCCATGCCAACGCAGGCTCCACATCCCGCTGACGCGGCATGCACCGCCATATACGCCACACTCGGATGAACCCCCACTCCCTTTCCACTCAACCGAACTGGATTGTCATGCACGCTGAAGTCCCCACCATTCCTCCGGTCATCAACGTTGACGCCGAGCTTGACCACTGGCGCCGCCAACATGCCGAAGGCGCACTGCCGCACAACTCGTTCGGCTCGTACGTGCCGTGGATCAAGTTCGCCTGTGATTCGCTGATCACCCAGCCGCGCGCCAGCGAGGCCGAACGTGACGAGATGTTCCAGACCCAATACGCCCTGCAGATCATGCCGCGGCTGAGCGAAGCCCAGGCCCGTGAGTTCGTCGACCGTTGCTGGCAGCACGTCTACCAGAGCAGCCCGGTGCGCAGCCTGCAGGCGCCACGACTGCAGCGCATGCGCGCCTGACCGCCGCTGCACAACCCCTGCACGGGCCACTGCCGATCATCCTCGTCACCTGAGTGGGACGACGACGATGAAAGCACGCAACCTGTTCAATACGATCGCCAAGAAGGCCGCGGCCGCCACCGGCTCGCCGTGGACCTTCCTGGCTGCAGTAGCGATCGTGGTGATCTGGGGCATCAGTGGCCCGGTGTTCGGTTTCAACGACACCTGGCAGCTGGTGATCAACACCGGCACCACCATCATCACCTTCCTGATGGTGTTCCTGATCCAGCACACGCAGAACGCGGATACTGCCGCAATGCAGATCAAGCTGGACGAGCTGATCCGGGCGACGGCCGAAGCCAACAACGAACTGTTGGATCTGGAAGAACTGGATGAAGCGCGCCTGGAAGAGATCCGCGCCGAGTACGAGCAGATGGCGCGCGAAGCCGGCGATGCGCTCGCGCGGGTGCGCGCCTGCCATGCGGCGCGGCGCGACGATGAAGCGGTATAGCAGGCCTCCGAATGACAATGCCGGCCAACGGCAGGCACTACCCTCGATCTCCAGGTAGGTGCCAACCTTGGTTGGCACAGGGCCAGCCGCCTGCGCTGACGCATCCGTGCCAACCAAGGTTGGCACCTACCAGAAGCACTGCTTACCCGCGCTCGTGCCAGCCGCCGCCCAGCACCTTGTACAGGGTGATGCGGTTGGCCTGCTGCGCCAGCTGCGCCTGCAGCTGGGTCTGCTGCGCGTCGTAGGCGGTACGCCGCGCGTCAAGCAGGGTGACAAAGCTGTCCAGCCCCGCGTCGTAGCGTGCCTGCGACAGGCGATTGGCCTGTTCGGCCGCTTCCACCAGGCGCTGCTGTGAACTCACCTGCTCATCCAGGCTGACATTCAACGCCAGCGCATCGGCCGTTTCGCGGAATCCCACCTGGATCGACTTCTCGTACTGCGCCAGTGCGATATCACGATCCGCGTTGGCGATGGCCAGGTTGGCGCGCAGCTTGCCGCCCTGGAAGATCGGCAGGGTGATCTTCGGCAGGAAGCTCCACACACGGGTGCCGCTGTCGAACAGGTTGGACAGTTCGCTGGAGCCGCTGCCGATGCTGCCGGTCAGCGAGATGCTCGGGAAGAACGCTGCGCGTGCCGCACCGATGTTGGCATTGGCGGCCAGCAGCTGGTGCTCGGCGGCCATGATGTCCGGGCGCTGCAGCAGCACGTCGCTGGGCAGGCCGGCCGGCGGCGGGGCCAGCGCCAGCAGCTGCGGTTCGATGCTGTCCGGCAGCAGTGCCGGATCGAGCTGGCCACCGGCCAGCAGCGCCAGTGCGTTGCGGTCCTGGGCCAGCTGGCCGCGCAGGCGCGCGGCATCGGTGCGTGCGGTCTCGACCAGGGTACGGGTCTGGGTCAGCTCCAGCGCCGAACTGCCGCCGCGTTCGTGGCGGGCCTCGGCCAGGCGCAGCGAATCCTCGTAGGTCTTCAGCGTGGCATCGGCGATCTTCAGCCGCTGCGCATCAGCCCCATAGGTCAGCCACGCGGTGGCGGTCTCGGCCACCAGGCTCAGCTGCGCGTTGCGGCGGTTGGCAGCCACGGCGAAGTACTGCTGCAGCGCCGCCTCGCTGAGGTTGCGCACGCGACCGAACAGGTCCAGCTCGAACTCGGCCACACCCACGCCCGCGCTGAACTGCTCGGTGACACCGGCATCGGTACCACGGCGGTCCATCTGGCCGGTCACGGCCACGCCGGGCACGCGATCGGCGCGCTGCACGCGGTACTGGCCACGCGCGCGCTCGACATTGAGCACGGCCACGCGCAGGTCGCGGTTGTTCTGCAGCGACTGCTCGATCACCTGCTGCAGGCGCGCATCGGTGAAGAAATCGCGCCAGCCGACGGCGGCGACATCGGCCACCTCGCCCTGCGCGGCCTCGGCCGGCCACTGCGCAGGAATCGCCGGAGCGACGGCGGTGTTCTTCGGCGCCAGGGTGGAGCAGCCGGCCAGCGCGAGCGTGGCGGCAATGGAGAGGAACAGGGATGCACTTTTCATGGGGATCACTTCCATCGGTACTGCCGGATGGCAGGAGGCAGTGCCGGCCAGCGGCCGGCACTACCGTTTCGATAACGCCAGCCTGAGGCCGGCATGACCGTTTCAGGTCACGTCGTGGATCTGCGCTTGAACACGCGCTGCACCACCACGAAGAACAGCGGCACGAAGAACACGCCGAGCACGGTGCCGACGATCATGCCGCCGAGCACGCCGGTGCCGATCGCCTGCTTGGCGCCGGAGCCGGCACCGGTGGAGATCGCCAGCGGTACCACGCCCATGCCGAAGGCCAGCGAGGTCATCACGATCGGGCGCAGGCGGTCGCGCACGGCGTGCATGATCGACTCGATCAGGCTGGCGCCCTTTTCCAGGTTTTCCTTGGCGAACTCGACGATCAGGATCGCGTTCTTGCTGGTCAGGCCCACCGTGGTCAGCATCGCCACCTGGAAGTAGATGTCGCGCTCCAGGCCCTTGAAGGTGTTGGCCAGCACTGCGCCGAGGATACCCAGCGGGGCCGCCAGCAGCACCGCGGTCGGTACGCTCCAGCTTTCATACATCGCGGCCAGGCACAGGAACACGATCATCAGCGACAGCGTGTACAGCAGCGGCGTCTGCGAGCCGGCCTGGCGTTCCTGGTAGGACATCGCCGTCCATTCGATGCCGAAACCCGCCGGCAGCTGCTTGGCCAGCTGTTCGATCTCGGCCATGGCATCACCGGAGGCGACACCCGGGGCCGGTTCGCCCTGGATTTCCATTGCCGACACACCGTTGTAGCGTTCCAGGCGCGGCGAACCGTAATCCCAGTGCTTGGTAGCGAAGGCGCTGAACGGCACCATCTGACCCTTGTCGTTCTTCACGGACCAGAGATCGAAGTCCTCCGGCACCATGCGGAACGCCTGGTCGGCCTGCACGAACACACGCTTGACGCGACCACGATCGACGAAGTCATCGATGTACGAGCTGCCCCACGCCGCGGCCAGCGTGCCGTTGATCTGATCGATCGACAGCCCCAGCGAGGTCGCCTTGGCCGCGTCGATGTCGATGCGGAACTGCGGCGTGTCTTCCTGGCCGTTCGGGCGTACGTTGGCCAGCTTCTTGCTGCCTGCGGCCAGGCCGAGCAGCTGGTTGCGCGCGGCCACCAGTGCCTCGTGGCCCTGGCCGCTGTTGTCCTTCAGGAAGAAGGTGTAGCCCGAGGCGGTCCCCAGCTCCGGAATGGCCGGCGGCGGGAAGGCGAAGATGAAGGCATCCTTGATCTGGCCCAGGGCCGCCATCGCACGGCCGGTGATCGGCATCACGCCATTGTCGGCGTCACGCTCGCTCCAGTCCTTCAGCTTGACGAACGCCATGCCCGCGTTCTGGCCCATGCCGGCGAAGCTGAAGCCCTGCACGGAGAACACCGAGTCCACCGCATCCTTCTCGTTCTGCAGGAAGTGGTTTTCCAGTGCCGCGATCGATTCCAGCGTGCGTTCCTGGGTGGCACCGACCGGCGCCTGCACCAGCGCCATCAGCACACCCTGGTCTTCGTTGGGCAGGAACGAGCTGGGCAGGCGCACGAACAGCACGCCCATCAGCACGAACAAGGCCGCCACGATGCCCATGAAGCGCCACGGACGGTGGATGATGCCGCGCACGCCGCGCTGGTAGCTTTCGCTGGTGCGGTCGAAGCCACGGTTGAAGCCATTGAAGAAGCGACCGGCCAGGCCACGGTGGGCGACGTGGTGTTCACCCTTCTTCAGCGGCTTGAGCATGGTCGCGCACAGTGCCGGGGTCAGCACGATCGCCACCAGCACCGACAACGCCATCGCAGAGACAATCGTGGCCGAGAACTGCCGATAGATCACGCCGGTGGAGCCGCTCATGAAGGCCATCGGCACGAACACCGCCGACAGCACCAGGCCGATACCCACCAGCGCACCGGTGATCTGGCCCATCGACTTGCGGGTCGCTTCGAGCGGCGACAGCCCTTCCTCGGACATGATGCGCTCGACGTTCTCCACCACCACGATGGCATCGTCCACCAGCAGGCCGATCGCCAGCACCATCGCGAACATGGTCAGCATGTTCACCGAGAAGCCCAGCATCGCCAGCACGCCGAAGGTACCCAGCAGCACCACCGGCACGGCGATGGTCGGGATCAGGGTGGCGCGGAAGTTCTGCAGGAACAGGTACATCACCACGAACACCAGCACGATCGCTTCGATCAGGGTCTGCACCACGCCCTTGATCGACACGCGCACGAACGGGGTGGTGTCGTACGGGATCTCGGCCTTCAGGCCGGCCGGGAAGAAGCCCTTCATGTCTTCCAGCGCGGCATCCACACCGGCCGCGGTATCCAGCGCGTTGGCGCCGGTGGCCAGGGTGACCGCCAGGCCACTGGCCGGCTGGCCGTTGTAGCGGGTGACGAAGTCGTAGGACTCGGCACCCAGCTCGACGCGGGCGACATCACCCAGGCGCAGCTCGGCACCGTCCTGCGCACCGCGCACGATGATGTTTCGGAACTGTTCCGGGGTCTGCAGGCGCGACTGCGCGTTGATGGTGGCGTTGAGCTGCTGGCCCTTCACCGACGGCGCACCGCCGAGCTGGCCGATCGCCACCTGGGCGTTCTGCGCCTTGATCGCGGCGGTCACTTCCGGCACCGACAGGCCATAGGTATGCAGCTTGTTCGGGTCCAGCCAGATGCGCATGGCGTACTTGCCACCGAACACCTGGATGTTGCCCACGCCCGGCACGCGGCTCAGGCGGTCGACGACATTGGAACCGACGTAGTCGGCGATGTCGTTGGCGTCCATGCTGCCGTTCTCGGACACGAACGCGATGACGTTCAGGAAGCCCGAGCTGGACTTGGCCACGTTGATGCCCTGCCGCTGCACTTCCTGCGGCAGCAGCGGCATGGCCAGCTGCAGCTTGTTCTGCACCTGCACCTGGGCGATATCCGGGTTGGTGCCGCTCTCGAAGGTCAGGGTGATGGTGGCCTGGCCGTTGGACGAGCTGTTGGAGGAGAAGTAGATCAGGCCATCAAGGCCCTTCATGTTCTGCTCGATGATCTGCGTCACCGAGTCCTCGACCACCTTGGCCGATGCACCCGGGTAGGTGGCACTGATTTCCACCGCCGGCGGTGCGACGTTGGGGTACATCGAGACCGGCAGCTTGAACAGGGCCAGGCCGCCGGCGAGCATGATGATGATGGCGATCACCCACGCAAAGATGGGTCGATCGATGAAAAAGCGTGCCATGGGGTTCTCCGCTTACTTCGCGTCGCCGGCCGGGGCGGCAGGCTGGGCGGCTGCCGCCGGCTTGGCCGGTGCGTCGCCCTTCTCGGTGGCCTTGACAGGCATGCCGGGGCCGATCTTCTGCAGGCCTTCGACGATGACCTTGTCACCGGCCTTCAGGCCGTCCTCGACCAGCCACTTGTCGCCGACCGTGCGGCTGACCTTGACCGGGCGCACTTCGGCCTTGTTGTCCTTGCCGACCACCATCGCGGTGGTGTCGCCCTTCGGATCGCGCGCGATGCCCTGCATCGGCACCAGCACCGCGTCGCTGCGCACGCCGCCGCCGATCACCGCACGCACGTACATGCCCGGCATCAGCAGGCCGTCCGGGTTGTCCACCTTCACGCGCAGGCCGAAGCTGCCGGTGGTCGGATCAACGCTGACTTCGGAGAACTCCAGCGTGCCCTTGTGCTCGAAGGTGCTGCCGTCTTCCATCAGGATGCTGACCGGCAGGGTCTGGTTGTCCTGCAGGCGGCCGGCGGCCAGTTCGCGGCGCAGCTGCAGCAGCTCGGCCGAGGACTGGGTCAGGTCGACATAGATCGGGTCCAGCTGCTGCACGGTGGCCAGTGCGTTGGCCTGGCCGGCGCTGACCAGCGCACCCTGGGTGACGCTGGACTTGCCGATGCGGCCGCTGATCGGCGCGGTGATGCGGGCGTAGCCCAGGGTGACGTTGGCCGCATCCAGCGAGGCCTTGGCGGCACCGACGTCGGCCTCGGCCTGCTTCTGCGCGGCGACGGCGTTCTCCAGGTCCTGCTGGCTGACCGCATCGACCTTGGCCAGCTCGGTAATGCGCTTGGCACTCAGGCGCGCGGCATTGGCGGTGGCTTCGGCGCGGGCCAGCTGGGCGCGGGCGTTGTTGGCCTCGGCCCGGTAGCTGGCATCGTCGAGCTGGTACAGCGGCTCGCCGGCCTTGACCATGCCGCCCTCGGTAAACAGGCGCTTGGCCACGATGCCATTGACCTGCGGGCGCACTTCGGCGACCAGGAAGGCATTGGTACGGCCCGGCAGTTCGCGGGTCAGGCCCACGGTCTCGGACTTCAGCGTGACCACGGTGACGTCACCCGGGCCCTGCTCGGGGGCCTGGGGTTGGCCGCCGCAGGCAGCCACGGTCGCGGCGATTGCCAGCGACAGTGCAAAGGGTCGGATTCGGCTCAGCAACATGACGGAAAGGCTCTTGGAGGAAGGAATCTCAGAGGGAGCTGATATCGATGGACGTTCCCCTTCCGGTGAAAGCCCGCAGATCGCGCCCACCCGGGTGGAGTGGGCGCCGGACCGGCCTGCCACGCACACGACGGGAATGATGGGTGCGAAATATACATACATGATTGTTTGTTTGTAAACCGGTACAATTCAGCCACGTTTCACCCGCACTCGTACCCACACCCATGGCCCGCAAGACCAAAGAGGACACCCAGGCAACCCGGGAAGGCATCCTTGACGCCGCCGAAGCCTGCTTCCATGAACACGGCGTGGCCCGTACCACGCTGGAGATGATCGGTGCCCGCGCCGGCTACACCCGTGGCGCGGTCTACTGGCACTTCAAGAACAAGAGCGAGGTGCTGGCCGCGATCGTCGAGCGCGTGCACCTGCCCTTCATGCAGGAACTGGAGCGCACCTCCACCGACCAGCGCGACACCCCGGTGCACGACCTGCGCGCGGTGATGATCCACTCGTTCATCGAGCTGTCCGAGGACGAGCGCCTGCGCAAGACCATGGAGATCATGCTGCGCAGCGATGCGTCGGCGGACACCAGGGTGCTGACCGAAATGCAGCAGGCCGGATTCCGCGATGCGCTGGACCGGATGGAGCGTGCCCTGCGCCGCGCCCGCGATCTGGGCCAGCTGCGCGAAGGCGCCGACCCGAAAATCGCCGCGCGCATGCAGCACGCCACCGTGCTGGGCGTGCTGCACGGCGCGATGGTCGAACCGGAACTGATGGACCTCAAGCGCGACGGCATGCTCGCGCTGGACATGACCCTGGCCGCCTACGTGAAGGACGGCGTGTTCGTGCCCGGAACGGTGCCCGAGCCCTTGCCGGAAGCGTGAGTGGCGCTGCTGCCGCCACCACTGCACCCATCTGAGGACAGACACATGATCCTGGACAACGTGGTGTGGGGCCTCATCGGCTGCGGCAGTGTCACCGAGAAGAAGAGCGGCCCCGCCCTGGCCAGCACACCCGGCTCACGGGTGGCAGCGGTCATGCGCCGCAATGCGGCATTGGCCGAGGATTATGCGCGGCGCCACGCGATTCCGCGCTGGTACGCGGACGCCGACGCACTCATCGCTGATCCGGAAGTGAACGCGGTGTACGTCGCAACGCCGCCCTCGACGCACATGCAATACGCGCTGCAGGCGATCGCCGCGGGCAAGCCGGTCTACATCGAAAAGCCGATGGCCATGGACCACGACGAGTGCCAGCGCATCATCGCGGCCAGCGCCCGCAGCGGCGTGCCCGTGTTCGTGGCCTACTACCGCCGTGCCCTGCCCCGCTTCGCACAGGTGAAGCAGCTGCTGGACAACGGCGCGATCGGAACGCCGCGCAGCGTGCGCGCCACCCTGCATCGGCCGCATTCGGCGAATGCCGCATCGCCCGACTTCTGGCGGACCAATCCGTCGATCGCCGGCGGCGGGCTGTTCGTCGACCTGGGCTCGCATACCCTGGACCTGCTCGACCATCTGCTGGGGCCGCTGAGCGATGTGCGTGGCCTGGCCAGCTCGTTGACCGGCGCCTACGCCGCCGAGGACAGCGTCTCGATGTGCTTCCGCACCGGGACGGGGACGCACGGCATCGCGCAATGGAGCTTCTGCGCGTTCCGCCGCCAGGATCAGATCGAGATCACCGGCGACCGTGGGCAGCTGCGCTTTGCCACCTTCGAGGACGTTCCGGTGGAGCTGGAAACCGAAGCGGGCGTGCAGGCCTTCGACATCCCGAACCCGTCGTCGATCCAGCAGCCGTTGATCGCCTCCCTCGTCGACGAACTGCGCGGCAACGGGCACTCGCCCTCGAACGGCATCAGCGCCGCCCGCACCAGTGCAGTGATCGACCAGGTGCTGCGGGACTACCGCACCCGGCAATCGCACTGACCGCACAGGAAAAAGGCCACCTTGCGGCGGCCTTTTCTGCTGCAGTGGGCGGGGTCAGCGCCCTCGCCACGGCGAGGGATCCGACCCCACCGGGCATTACAGGATGTAGCGGCTCAGGTCCGGGTCCTGCACCAGTTCACCCAGGTGCTTGTCCACGTAGGCGCTGTCGATGGCCAGGGTTTCGCCGTCGCGGTCCGGTGCCTCGTAGCTGAGCGAATCCAGCAGGCGCTCCAGCACCGTATGCAGGCGACGCGCGCCGATGTTTTCCTGGCGTTCGTTCACCTGGAAAGCGATCTCGGCCAGACGATCAATGGCATCGGCAGTGAAGCTGACCTTGACGCCTTCGGTGGCCAGCAGTGCTTCGTACTGCTTGGTCAGCGCGGCCTTCGGTTCGGTCAGGATGCGCACGAAATCGTTCTTGCTCAGCGCACCCAGCTCCACGCGGATCGGGAAGCGGCCCTGCAGCTCCGGAATCAGGTCGCTGGGCTTGGCCAGGTGGAACGCGCCCGACGCGATGAACAGGATGTGGTCGGTCTTGATCGTGCCGTACTTGGTGGACACGTTGGAGCCTTCCACCAGCGGCAGCAGGTCGCGCTGCACGCCTTCGCGCGACACGTCACCACCACCCACGTTGTCGCCACGCTTGGCGACCTTGTCGATCTCGTCGATGAAGACGATGCCGTGCTGCTCGCAGGCCTCGATCGCGGCGGTGCGGATGTCGTCCTCGTTGACCAGCTTGCCCGCTTCTTCCTCGATCAGCAGCGGGCGCGCGGCCTTGATGGTCAGCGTGCGCTTGTGCGCCTTGGCGCCGCCGCCGAGGTTGGCGAACATCGACTTCAGCTGCTGGCCCATTTCCTCCATGCCCGGCGGGGTCATGATGTCCATGCTGACGTTGGCGGCCAGGTCGAGTTCGATCTCGCGCTCGTCCAGCTCACCGTTGCGCAGCATCTTGCGGAACTTGATGCGGGTCTCGTTGTCCTGCGCCGACGGCTCGTTGCGGGCGACTTCCGGATCGAAGCCGATGCCACCGCTGCGGCGCGGCAGCAGCGCATCCAGGATGCGGTCTTCGGCACGCTCTTCGGCCTGGGTGCGTACGCGCACCTTGGCCTGTTCGCGATAGAGCTTGACCGCGGTATCGGCCAGGTCGCGGATGATCTGCTCGACGTCCTTGCCGACGTAGCCGACTTCAGTGAAGCGGGTGGCTTCGACCTTCACGAACGGTGCGTTGGCCAGCGTGGCCAGGCGACGCGCGATCTCGGTCTTGCCGACGCCGGTCGGGCCGATCATCAGGATGTTCTTCGGCATCACTTCATTGCGCAGCTCGGGCACCAGCTGCATGCGGCGCCAGCGGTTGCGCAGGGCGATGGCCACGGCGCGCTTGGCGTCGTGCTGGCCGACGATGTGCCGGTCCAATTCCTGCACGATCTCGCGCGGGGTCATGGTGGCGGAGGAAACTTCGATCTTCGACATGGATGTGCTCACGGATTCTTTGTCGGTAGTGCCGGCCGCTGGCCGGCAACCAGGCACGCGTGCGGGGGATCATGAGGTTGCCGGCCAGCGGCCGGCGCTACCCTCACAGCTCCTCGACCACCACGTTGCGGTTGGTGTAGATGCAGATGTCGCCGGCGATGCCGATCGCTTCGCTGGCGATGGTGCGCGCATCCAGTTCGGTGTGCGCCATCAAGGCGCGTGCGGCCGACAGTGCATACGAGCCACCCGAGCCGATGGCGATGATGCCGTCCTCCGGTTCGATCACATCGCCGGTGCCGCTGATGATCAGCGAGGTTTCCTTGTCGGCCACCGCCAACAGGGCTTCCAGCTTGCCGAGGCGGCGCTCGGTGCGCCAATCCTTGGCCAGTTCGACCGCAGCACGCTGCAGCTGGCCGTGCTTTTCCAGCTTGGCCTCGAACAGCTCGAACAGGGTGAAGGCATCGGCGGCGGCACCGGCGAAGCCGGCCAGCACCTGGCCATCACGACCAAGGCGGCGCACCTTGCGCGCATTGCCCTTCATCACGGTGTGGCCCAGCGTGACCTGGCCGTCGCCGGCAATGGCCACGTGCTCGCCGCGACGGACGCAGACGATGGTGGTGGCGTGGAAAACGTTGGGGTTCTGACTGGGGTCCATGATGCCTCCGGGGTGACAGAACCAGAGGTGGGGACTGCGCTGCGCCCTTCAAGCCACCCGCGACCGGCTGCCGCAGGGGCAACGTTCAGCTTTCTCCGCTGCCGTCGTTGCTGCGTCGACGCTTCGCGCGCGGATGCGCGGCGTCGTAGACCTTGGCCAGGTGCTGGAAATCGAGGTGGGTATAGATCTGCGTGGTGGCGATGTCGGCGTGGCCCAGCAGCTCCTGCACACCGCGCAGGTCGCCGGACGATTCCAGGATGTGGCTGGCGAAACTGTGCCGCAGCATGTGCGGGTGCACGTGCTTGAACAGGCCCTGGCGCTGCGCCAGCTGGCGGATGCGGATCTGCACTGCACGCTGGCTGATCGGCCCGTTGCGGCCGGGGAACACCGGCGAGGCCGGACCTCCCCCACTTTCCGTGCGCCACGCCTGCAGCGCTTCGCGCGCGGGCCGGCCGAACGGCACCCGGCGCTGGCGGTTGCCCTTGCCCAGCACGTTCACCAACCCGCTGTCGAAATCCAGATCGCGCCAGGTCAGCGCGCAGACTTCGCTCAGGCGCAGGCCAGAGGAATAGAACAGTTCCAGCAGCGCGCGGTCACGGCGGCCGAGCTCACCCTCCGGCTCCAGCTCGACCAGCTGCACCGCCTCATCGGCGTCGAGGACCTGTGGCAACCGGCGCGGTGCGCGCGGTGCCTTCAGCGTCGCTGCCGGGCTGACCTCGATACGCCCGTGCTTGAGCAGCCAGGCATAGAAGCTTCGGCAGGCCGACAGGCGGCGCTGCAGGCTCTTGGCCGACAGGCCGCGGCGGTGCTCGTCGGCAACGAACTGGCGCACGGCCTCGGCATCCAGTGCCTCCACCGCCACGCCACGCGGCTCGGCCCAGGCCGACAGCGCGTCCAGGTCGCGGCGGTAGGCGTCGAGCGTATGCGCCGACATCCGCCGCTCCACCTGCAGGTGCTGCAGGAAGGCCTGTACCGCGCTCATCGTCGTCGCAACCTGCTCAGCCCGGGAAGCGCTTCAGGCCAGTGACCAGCGCGTCGCCCATCATGCGCAGGAACAACGTCCCCATGCCCGGGTAGAAGCGGTTCGGGTCGTGGCTGCCGACCGCGATCAGGCCCACGCCCGGTAGCGGCAGCAGCGCGGTGGTCTGCACTTCCTCGCTGCGCACGCCGTACAGCACGGCATTCTTTTCCGGCTGCAGGCGGCCGCAGATCGGCTCGCCATCGTTCAGGCAATCGCGGAACGGGCCCAGCTGCGGATCATCCGCGGCAATCACCTGCAGCCAGTCGGCCTGTTCCAGCCCGGCCACTGGCGTGTGCACCACCAGCCGCACCAGGTCGCCGGCGAAGTCTTCCTGCAGCGAGGCGGCCATCGCGCGCAGGGTGTCAGCCGCGTTGTCCTGCTTCATCAGCGCCAGGGTCAGCTGGTGCGTGCGCACCGCCAGGTGCTCATTGACCTGGGCGGTCGCGCCCAGATCGGCCAACCGTCGTGCCAGCTCGCGGTTCTTCTCGCGCAGCACTTCCAGCTGGTAGCTGGCCAGCGACGCGGTCGGGCCGTCGTCACGCGGCACCACCAGGGTCAGGGCCAGGTCCGGGAACTGCTTGAGGAAGCCGGGATGACGCCGCAACCAGGCAGCGACTTCATGGGCCCCGAGCTTGTCGACGGTTTCGGTCATGCGATCCACTCCCCTTCGAAGACGAATGCGGTCGGGCCCGCCATCACCACCGGCTGGCCATCGCCCGGCCACTGGATGCGCAGGTCGCCACCGGGCAGGCTGATGCGGGCATCGCGCTGCAGGCGACCGCGCTGCATCAGGGTCACCGCGGCGGCACAGGCACCACTGCCGCAGGCCAGGGTCTCGCCGACACCGCGCTCGAACACGCGCAGGCGGGCGTGGGCCGGGCTCATCACCTGGGCGAAGCCCACGTTCACCGAGCGCGGGAACGACGCATGCTGCTGCAGCAGCGCACCGACGCGCTCGACCGGTGCAGCATCGACCAGGCCCACTTCGATCACCGCATGCGGGTTGCCCATCGACACCGCGGCGAAGCGTACGCTCTCGCCCTGCAGCGGCAGCAGGTATTCCTCGCGCGCGTGCGCAAAGCCCATCAGCGGCACGTTGGCCGGCTCGAAGGCGGGCACGCCCATCGTCACCGCAAACTGCCCTTCGCCCAGCACCTTCACTTCATGGCTGGCCAGCGGGCTGTCGATGACGAATGCATCGCCCTGCGCACTGCCCTCGCGCACCAGCCAAGCGGCGATGCAGCGCGCGCCGTTGCCGCACTGCTCGGAATTGGAGCCGTCGGCATTCCAGATGCGGTACGAGGCCACCGAACCGTCCGCACGCGGTGCCTCGATGGTCAGGATCTGGTCGCAGCCAACGCCGGTGTGGCGGTCGGCCAGGCGCGCGGCCAGCTCGGGCGTGGGCGGCGCGGTGCCGTCACGCAGGTCGATCACTACGAAATCATTGCCCGCGCCATGCATCTTGCTGAAACGCAGGGCCCTGGAACCGGCCTTACTCATTCCCGCTGCCCGCCTTCTTCGCGGGCGTGGGCGCCGGCTGGGTGGCCGGTGCGGCCGGCTCCACGGTCGTGGCCGGGGTGCCGCTGCCCTGGGTCTGCGGCGCAGTCGCCTCGGTGGCGGGCTCGGCAGCGGGTTCGACAGTTTCTTCCACCGGCACCGGCTTCTGCGGCAGTACCAGCGGGCCCTTGTTGCCGCAGGCGGCGAGGAGCAGCAGCGAGGCCGCTGCCAGCGGAATCAGGATGGCGTTTCGATGGGGGATCTTCATGCCCCGAGTATAGCCATTGGCGGCTGAGCGGTTGGTGCAGGGAATCGGGTTGCCGGCCAGCGGCCGGCACTACCGCCGGCGCTCAATCCGCGGGAGGCGGTGGCAGCGGCCGCGTCCACAGCCAGATTGCGACCACGGTCATGCTGCCGATCGAGAACCACTTCACCCAGGCGATCGGCACGCACCACAGCATGATGCCGGCGCATACCGCCATGGTGATCGTGGCCATCCACTTGCCGTAGCGGCTGACCGCCCCGTGTGCCTGCCAGTTGGCGATGGCCGGGCCGAAACGCGGATGCTGCAGCAGCCAGGTATGCAGGCGCTCCGAACCGCGCGAGGCGGCCCAGGCCGAGATCAGGATGAATACGGTGGTCGGCAGCCCCGGAACGAAGATGCCGACGATGCCGGTGCCCAGGCTGACGTACGCCAGCAGCCACCATGCCCAGCGGAAACGCACCACGCGCGGCGTCGTGGCGCTATCGCGGGGTGCAGATGGCTCGGGCTGGCTCATGGCCGCAAGGATACCGGTTCGGGGTGCCAGGCAGCGCCCGGCGCCCCTTCGCCGTTACGGCTGGGCGATGCCCAGCTGCTGCAGCACGAACGCGTACGACTCGGACAGTTCGCGGTAGCGCTGGAAGCGCCCCGACTTGCCGCCGTGGCCAGCTTCCATGTTGGTGCGGAACAGGATCGGGTAGTGGCCGGTGTTGTCATCACGCAGCCTGGCCACCCACTTGGCCGGCTCCCAGTACTGCACCTGCGAATCCCACAGGCCGGTACCCACGTACAGCGCCGGGTACGCCTGCTGCTTCACGTTGTCATAGGGCGAGTAGGACAGCATGTAGTCGTAATACGGCTTCTGCTCCGGGTTGCCCCACTCGTCGTATTCGTTGGTGGTCAACGGAATGGTCGGGTCGAGCATGGTGGTGACCACGTCGACGAACGGCACCTGCGCCACCATCACCCGGTAATCCTGCGGCGCCTGGTTGGCCACCGCGCCCATCAGCAGGCCGCCGGCGCTGCCACCGGACGCGGCCACGCGATCCTTCGCCGCCCAGCCCTGTGCTACCAGGCCACGGGTGACGTCGATGAAGTCGTTGAAGGTGTTCTGCTTGTGCAGCAGCTTGCCGTTCTCGTACCAGTCGCGCCCCATCTCCTGGCCGCCACGGATGTGGGCGATGGCATACACCACGCCACGATCAAGCAGGCTGACCGCGGTCTGGTTGAAGTACGGATCCATCGACATGCCGTAGCTGCCGTAGGCGTACTGGAACAGCGCGCCCTTGCCGTCCTTCTGGTAGCCCTTGCGGTAGACCAGCGACACCGGCACCTTCACGCCATCGCGCGCGGTGATCCAGACGCGGTCGGTCTCGTACTTCGAGGCGTCATAGCCGATCACCGGCTGCACCTTCAGCTGGCGACGCTCGCCGGTGGCGGTGTTCAGCTCGAACACGGTGGTCGGGGTGGTCATCGAGGTGTAGACGTAGCGCAGCCACGGCGTATCGGCCTCGGTGTTGTCGCCCAGGCCCATCGAATAGGCCGGCTCGTCGGCCTTCACGTAGTCGCTGCGCCCGTCCTTGAACAGCAGGCGGATGCGCTCCAGGCCCTCGGAACGTTCGGCGATGGCGGTGTACGTGTCGAACAGTTCGAAGCCTTCGATGAACACCGCATCGTCGTGCGCGATCCAATCCTTCCATTGCGCGCGCGAGGTGGCATCGGTCGGCGCGGTGACCAGCTTGAAATTCTTGGCACCATCATTGGTGCGGATCACCCAGCGGCCGTCATGGTGGTCGGCGTCGTACTCGACATCGCGCTGGCGCGGGGCCAGCACGGTGAAGGTGGTCGGGTCGCTGGCCGGCGCGTAGCGCTCTTCCGAGGACACGGTGCTGTGCACGCCGATGGTGATGAAGCGATCGTCGCGGGTGCGGCCGATGCCCATGTAGAAACTGTCGTCCTTCTCTTCGTAGACGACGGTGTCGGCGCTGGCCGGGGTGCCCAGCACGTGCTTCTTCACGCGCACGGTCAGCAGCGTTTCCGGATCGTTCTCGACATACAGCACGGTGCGGTTGTCGTCGGCCCAGACCAGGTCGCCGGAGCTGCCGGTGATCACATCGGGCAGCACCGTGCCGGTGGCCAGGTCCTTGAAGCGGATCGTGTACTGGCGGCGGCCGACGTCATCGTCGGCCCAGGCCAGCAGCTGGTTGTCCTGGCTGACTTCCATCGAGCCGACGCTGAAGTAGCCCTTGCCGGCGGCCATTGCGTTGACGTCCAGCAGGATTTCCTCGGCCGCCTCCATGCTGCCCTTGCGGCGCGCGTGGATGGGGTAATCCTGGCCGGTCTCGAAGCGGCTGTAGTACCAGTAGCCGCGCTCGCGCGCCGGCACGCTGGAATCATCCTGCTTGATGCGGCCGACGATCTCCTTGTACAGGGTGTCTTCCAGGGGCTTCAGCGGTGCCAGCAGCTGGTCGGCGTAGGCATTCTCGGCCTGCAGGTAGGCCAGCATGTCCTTGTTCTCGCGCTTGTCGTCGCGCAGCCAGTAATAGTCATCGTTGCGGGTCGCGCCGAACGGCGCCTTGACCACGTGCGGATGCTTGGCGGCATCCGGCGGAACGGGCGGCGTGGCGGCGGTAGCAGTCGTGGTCATCAGGCTGGCGAGCAACAGGCAGAGGGTGGACTTCATGAGATAAGGCTCCTGGCGCATCAATGCAATGGTCTTCGACGGGGTCAGATCCCTTTTCCCGAAAAGGGATCTGACCCCAATCTCGGCAATGCGGCAACCCTGCGGAACGTCATGGGTTGCGCCGGCCGGCGTACCATGGGCACATGAGCACCCCGCCCCACACGCCGGGCTACAGCCGGCGCAGCCATGAAATCGCTCCGTTCCACGTGATGTCCCTGCTGGCCCGCGCGCAGGCGCTGGAACAGGCAGGCCACGATGTGATCCACCTGGAAATCGGCGAACCGGACTTCACTACCGCCGAACCCGTCGTGCGTGCCGGCCAGGCCGCACTGGCCGCCGGCCACACCCGCTACACCGCCGCGCGCGGCCTGCCGGCGCTGCGCCAGGCGATCAGCGGTTTCTACCGCAGCCACTATGGGCTGGATGTCGATCCCGAACGCATCCTGGTCACCCCGGGTGGGTCCGGTGCGCTGCTGCTGGCCAGCAGCCTGCTGGTCGATCCCGGCCGCCACTGGCTGCTGGCCGACCCCGGCTACCCCTGCAACCGCCACTTCCTGCGCCTCGTCGAGGGCGGCGCGCAGCTGGTGCCGGTCGGCCCGGACACCGCCTACCAGCTGACCCCTTCGCTGGTGGAACAGCACTGGAATGACGACAGCGTCGGCGCGCTGGTCGCCTCACCGGCCAATCCGACCGGCACCGTGCTGTCCGCCGACGAACTGGCGGCACTGTCGCAGGCCCTGCACGCGCGAGGCGGCCACCTGGTGGTGGACGAGATCTACCACGGCCTGACCTACGGCCTGGATGCGCCCAGCGTGCTGCAGGTGGACGACAGCGCGTTCGTGCTGAACAGTTTTTCCAAGTACTTCGGCATGACCGGCTGGCGGCTGGGCTGGCTGGTGGCACCGCCTGCAGCGGTACCGGACCTGGAAAAGCTGGCGCAGAACCTGTACATCAGCGCCTCCAGCATCGCCCAGCACGCCGCGCTCGCCTGCTTCAGCGAGGAATCGATGGCGATCTTCGAACAGCGCCGTGAAGCGTTCCGCCAACGCCGCGACTTCCTGCTGCCCGCGTTGCGTGAGCTCGGCTTCCGCATTGAAGTCGAGCCGCAGGGCGCGTTCTACCTGTACGCCGATGTCAGCGCGTTCACCGACGACGCGCAGGCGTTCTGCGCGCACTTCCTGGAAACCGAGCACGTGGCGTTCACCCCGGGCCTGGATTTCGGCTTCCATCGCGCCAACCAGCATGTGCGGCTGGCGTATACCCAGCAAGTACCGCGGTTGCAGGAGGCGGTGGCGCGGATCGCGCGCGGGTTGAAGCGTTGGCAGGGATCACGTTGAGGGTAGTGCCGGCCGCTGGCCGGCAAGCCGGGAATACCTGAATGATGCGGTTGCCGGCCAGCGGCCGGCACTACCGGTAAAGAAAAACGCCGCCCTGGGGCGGCGTTTTCCGTTCTGCTTACTTGCCGCCCAACCGCTCCCACAGGAAGCTGTAGGCCAGCGCGGACATATGCGCGGCCTGTGCGTTGTTGGCTGCGCCGCCGTGGCCCCCTTCGATGTTCTCGTAGTAGGTCACGTCCTTGCCGGCGTCGATCATCTTCGCCGCCATCTTGCGGGCGTGGCCCGGGTGCACGCGGTCATCGCGGGTGGAGGTCGTGAACAGCACCGGCGGGTAGTTCTTCTTCGCGTTGAACAGGTGATACGGCGAGAAGGTCTTGATGAATTCCCAGTCGCTGGTGTCCGGGTTGCCGTACTCGGCCATCCACGAGGCGCCGGCCAACAGGTGGCTGTAGCGCTTCATGTCCAGCAGCGGCACCTGCACCACCACCGCACCGAACAGCTCCGGGTACTGGGTCAGCATGTTGCCGGTCAGCAGGCCACCGTTGCTGCCGCCCTGCACGCCCAGGTGCTTGGCGCTGGTGATCTTGCGCTTGACCAGGTCCCGCGCCACCGCGGCCATGTCTTCATAGGCTTTGTGACGGTTCTGCTTCAGCGCCGCCTGGTGCCAGCGCGGGCCGTACTCGCCGCCGCCGCGGATGTTGGCGACCACGTACACGCCGCCCTTCTCCAGCCAGGCGCGGCCCATGCCACCGGAATAGCTCGGGGTCAGCGAGATCTCGAAACCACCGTAGCCATACAGCAGGGTCGGGTTGGAGCCATCGAGCTTCATCGCCCTGTCGTGCACCACGAAATACGGCACGCGGGTGCCGTCCTTGCTGGTGGCGAAGTGCTGCTCGATCACCTTGCCCTTGGCATCGAAGAAGGCCGGCATGGTCTTCAGCGTTTCCGGTGCCTGGCCGATCTCGGCCAGGGCCAGCGTGGTCGGCGTCAGGTAATCGGTGGCGGTCAGCCACACCGCGTCGCTGTCATTGCTGTCCACCGCAGCCACGCCCAGCGTGCCGAAGGCCGGGGCGCCGACGAAGCGGCTGGTCTGCCAGCCGTCGGCGCCCGGGGTCAGCACCGACAGGCGGTTCTTGACGTCGTCCAGCACATTCAGCACCAGGTGGCTCTTGGTCCAGCTGGCACTGGCCAGCGAGGTGGTCGCGGTTGGGGTGAACAGCACGTCGAAGTCGCGCTTGCCGGCCAGGAAGTCGTCCAGCTTCGTCGCCAGCAGCGAACCGGACGCGTAGGTCTTGCCGCCCACGGTCCACGGATCGCGCAGTTCCAAGGTCAGCCACTGCTTGTGCAACCCCTTCTCGGCCGAGTTCGGCGCATCGATCTTGGTCAGCGTGCCGTCGTCGCCACGCAGGTAGAGCTCGTTGTTGTAGAACGCCAGGGTGCGGCTGACCAGGTTGCGTTCGAAGCCCGGGGTGTCATCGTGCATCGCCGCGATGTACATGTCCTCCGGCTTGCCTTCGTACACCACGGTGGCCGAGGCCATCGGCGTGCCGCGCTTCCACAGCTTGGCCACGCGCGGGTAGCCGGAGGTGGTCATCGAGCCGGCACCGAAGTCGGTGTAGACGAACACGGTGTCGCGATCGACCCAGTTGAGGCCGCCCTTCGACTCCGGACGGAAGAAGCCGTCCTTGATCCAGGTCTTGTTGGCCAGATCGAACTCGCGGGTGACGTCGGCGTCGGCGCCGCCGCGCGACAGCGCGATCAGGCAACGGCTGTAATCCGGGCGCAGGCAATCGGCGCCGTGCCAGACCCAGTTCTCACCCTCGGCCTTGTTCAGCGCATCCAGGTCGAGCACGGTCTCCCACTGCGGCGAGGCCTTGCGGTACTCGGCCAGGGTGGTACGCCGCCACAGGCCGCGCTCGTGCTGCTGGTCCTTCCAGAAGTTGTAGTAGTAATCGCCGATCTTCTGCACGCCGGGAATCTTGGCGTCGGAGTCGAGCACCTCGCGGATGCTGGTCTCCATCTGCTTGAAGGCCGGGGTCTGCGCCAGGCGCGCCTCGGACTTGGCATTCTGTTCCTTGACCCAGGACAGTGGCTTGTCGCCGGTGACGTCCTCCAGCCAGGCGTAGCGATCGGTGTCTTCAGCGGCCACGGCGGTCCCCACCGAGGCAGCGGTCATCATGCCGGCCAGCAGGCAGGCGGAAGCGAGTCGTGACATTGCAGCTCCAGGCAGTCATAAGCCGGGGAACGCTAGCACGGAATGTCGCGGCCTCCCCCGTGTCGAAGGTCAGGCCGTGGCCGACGGCGCGCCTGTCCACCGGTACGCCGCGCCCGCCATCGCCATGACGGGTGCGGCAGCGGAAAGCGCAGCAGCGCCCACCAGGCCGCAAGCGGCATGCCCACCAGCCACATCGGCAGCCAGCCCAGCCATGCGCTGCTGCCACGCGCCGCCGGCCAGACCAGTACCAGCGCCAGCCCAGCCAGGGTCAGCTGCCGCACGCCGCGCAGCAGGCGCGGGTCGGCGCGTTCGATGACGCGTTCAGTTGCAGGGCGACGGACGGAACGAGCGTTCATGGGGGCTTCTCCGGTAGACAATGCAACACAGCTTGGGCAAGCCCCTTCTCACAGGATGCGACACCATTGACGGATCGCGTGCACACAGTCGACCATGCGCGTGCAAGCCCACTGGAGCCCGCTCCCGCATGACTTCGATCCGCCCGTTCTGCGCCGTGCTGCTGGCTCTGTCCCTGGCAGGTCCTGCCATGGCCGCCAGTGAGCCGCCGTCGCCCCGCGCCAGCGCCACCGACGCGGCCGACCCGGGGGCGCCGATCGACCTGAAGCGCTTCATGGGCACCTGGTATGTGATCGGCCGCGTGCCGAACTTCATCGAACGCGGGCATGTCGCCAGCGTCAACGAGTACGAGCTGCGCGACGAGCACAAGGTCGCCATCACCTACCGCTACCGTGATGGTTTCGGCGAACCACTGCAGGAAATTCGCGCACGTGCCAGCGTCGATCCGGACAGCGGCAACCATGGCTGGCGAACCTGGTTCTATCGCGTGGTGCCGACCCATTCGCGGGTACTGGAAGTGGCCCCGGACTATTCATGGGCACTGATCGGTTATCCGGGCCGCGAAATGGCCTGGATCTTCGCGCGCAAGCCGGACATGGACAAAGCCCTGTACAAGGAGCTGGCCGAGCGCCTGCGCGACGAGTACGGCGTGAACACCGACAAGCTCAAGCGCGTGCCTCAGCATCCGGAACAGGTCGGCAAGCTGGGCTACGAAGTACCGAACGCGCGTTGACCGCACGTGGAATTGCCGGCCAGCGGCCGGCACTACCGTTTTTTTCCCGGCAATCGGGTAGAGCCGGCCGCTGGCCGGCTGCCGCCCGGCATTCTGTTACTTGCGGCTGTAATGCGCGACCAGGCGGTCGCCGAGCATCTGCAGCAGCTGCACCAGGACCAGCAACAGGACCACGGTGACCAGCGCCACGTCGGTGTGCGAACGCTGGTAACCATCGCGGAACGCCAGGTCGCCGAGGCCACCGGAACCAATCGCACCGCCCATCGCGGTGAAGCCGATCAGGGCCACGGTGGTGACCGTCGCCCCGGCGATCAGCCCCGGTCGTGCTTCCGGCAGCAGCACCCGGGTGACCAGCTGCCAGGTGGTGGCGCCCATCGCCTGGGTCGCCTCGATCACGCCACGATCCACTTCGCGCAGCGCGGTCTCGACAAGGCGCGCGTAGAACGGCGCCGCGCCGATCACCAGCGGCACGATCGCGCCGCGCACGCCCAGCGAGGTACCCATCAGGAACAGCGTGACCGGGATCAGCACGATCATCAGGATGATGAAAGGCACCGAGCGCAGCAGGTTCACCACCAGAGCCAGCACGCCATAGGCAAACGGCCGGCGCTTCATCTGCGGCGCCCCGAACAGGTACAGCAGCACGCCCAGCGGCAGGCCGATGGCCAGGGTCAGCGGCAGCGAACCGAGCAGCATCAGCAGGGTGTCGAGGGTGGCCTGGCCGATGTCGGCCCACTTGCCCGCATCCAGGTGACGGAAGAAACCGCCGGCAGTGGCGATGATCATCGACGCAGCTCCTCGACATGCACGCCGGCAGCCACGAAGGCAGCCTGCGCGGCGGACTGGTCACCGCCCACCAGGGCGACCACCAGCTGGCCATAGGGGGTGTCCTTGATCCGGTCGATACGGCCGGACAGGATGTTGTAGTCGACCCCGGTCTGGCGCGCGACGCTGCCAAGCAGGGGTTCGTAGGTGTCGCCGCCGAGGAAGGTCAGGCGCACGATGCGCCCGCCCACCACGTCGAAATCGCGGTGCAACGCCCCTTCGTCCACGTGCTCCGATTCGCTGACGAACCGACGCGTGGTCGGGTGCTGCGGATGCAGGAACACCCGGGTAACCGGGCCGGTCTCGACCATCTGGCCAGCATCGAGCACGGCCACGCGGTCGCAGACACGGCGGATCACGTCCATCTCGTGGGTGATCAGCACGATGGTCAGGCCCAGCTCGCGGTTGATCTTCGACAACAGCGACAGCACAGAGGCGGTGGTCTGCGGATCCAGCGCGCTGGTGGCCTCGTCGCACAGCAGGATCTGCGGGCGGGTCGCCAGCGCACGGGCGATGCCGACACGCTGCTTCTGGCCGCCGGACAGCTGCGCCGGATACTTCTGCGCATGCGCTTCCAGGCCCACGGTCTGCAGCAGCTCGGCCACGCGCGCGTCGATCTCCGCTTGCGGCGTGCCGGCCAGCTCCAGCGGGAAGGCGACATTGCCAGCCACCGTGCGCGACGACAGCAGGTTGAAGTGCTGGAAGATCATGCCGATGCGCCGGCGCAGCGTGCGCAGGCCGTCCGCGTCCAGTGCGGTGACATCCTCGCCACCGATCAGCAGCCGGCCACCGCTGGGTTCTTCCAGGCGGTTGATCATGCGGATCAGGGTCGACTTGCCGGCGCCGGAATGGCCGATGATGCCGAATACCTCACCGGCCTCGATGGTCAGGTCCAGCGGTTGCAGCGCGCTGACTTCGCGGCCGGCAACGGCATAGGATTTGTGCAGGCGCTGGAACTCGATCACGGGCGTGGCTCACCGGCTGGGTGACGGAAGGGGGCGTGCAGCCTACCAGCGCAGGCGGTCGCGCGCCCGCGCCATGGGCCAGAATGTTATTCCTTTTGGTTCTAAGCCGCCCGCGCCGACGTGTTGGCTGGGGTCAGAGCCCCTGCGGGGATCCGACCCCGGGGTCGGATCCCCGCAGGGGCTCTGACCCCATTCCCAGGCCCAACCGGCTCAGGGATGGTCCAGCGGCTTCGGTGGCTGCACCCGGTTCAGGCGCTCACGATGCAGCAGGTACAGTCCCGAAGCCACGATGATCGCGGCGCCCACCCAAGTATAGCCATCAGGCAGCTGGCCCCAGAAGGCCAGATCCCAACCGATCACCCAGACCAGGCCACTGTATTCCAAGGGCGCGATCATCGAGGCCTCTCCCAGCTGGAACGCCTTGGTCAGGGCGATCTGGCCCAGCGCCCCGGCCAGGCCCATGCCGGCGATCAGCGGCGCATGCGCCAGCTGCAGCGGCACCCAGCCGGGAAGGGACAGCAGGCCGGCACCGATGGCCATGATCACCAGGAACCAGACCACCATCGACTGCGAGGTATCGGTGCGGGTCAGCAGGCTGACCGTGATCGCCGCCACGGCATAGGCGGTGGCCGCAGCCAGCACCATCAGGCCGGGCACCGAGATGAAACCGTCCACGCCCGGCCGCAGCACCACCAGCACGCCGACCAGGCCGATGCCGATGGCGACCCAGCGCCGTGGCCCGACCCGCTCGCCCAGCAGCGGTACCGACAAGGCGGCGATCAGCAGCGGGGCGACGAAATAGATGGTGTAGGCGGTGGACAGCGGCAGTTCGCGCAGGGCGAACACGAAGCAGCCAATCATCGCCATGCCCAGCGCGCCACGCAGCAGGTGCAGGCCCCAGCGACGCGGCACCAGCGAGCGCGGGCCGGCGCTGGCCAACACCCAGACCAGCACGAACGGCAACGAGGCCGCGCCGCGCAGGAAGGTCACTTCCAGGGTCGGATAGCTGGCCGACAGCTGCTTCATGCCAGCGTCCATCAGCGAGAAACAGGCGACCGCAGCGACCATCCAGGCCACCGCACGCGAAGGGGAGCGTTGCACGTTCATGGCCCATTATCGCCCGGTCGTCGCTTTCTGTAGAGCCGAGCCCACGCTCGGCTGCCCTTCACAAAGCCGCCGAGCGTGGGCTCGGCTCTACAAAGGGCGGGCATGCGGGCCCTCGCGATAGAATGATCGCCACTGAAACCTGCGGAGCACCGCCCATGCCTTCCTTCGACGTCGTGTCCGAAGTCGACACCCACGAGCTGACCAACGCCATCGACCAGGCCAACCGCGAACTGGCCACCCGCTTCGACTTCAAGGGCGTGGACGCAAAATTCGAGCGCGACGGCGATGTCATCAACCAGACCGCGCCGACCGAATTCCAGCTCAAGCAGATGAACGACATCCTGCGTGCTCGCCTGGCCGCACGCGGCATCGACGTGCTCAGCCTGGAGTTCGGCGACATCGAGACCAACCTGGCCCAGGCCCGGCAGAAGATCACCGTCAAGCAGGGCATCGAGCAGAAGATCGCCAAGAAGATCGCGGCAGCGCTGAAGGATGCCAAGCTGAAGGTGGAAAGCCAGATCAACGGCGACAAGCTGCGCGTGCAGGGCAAGAAGCGCGACGACCTGCAGGACGCCATCGCCGTGCTTAAGGCCGGCAAGTTCGAGCTGCCGCTGCAGTTCAACAACTTCCGCGACTGAGGCATCCGCCGGGCATGCCCCGGCGCTGCCAGCGGCAGGCACGACGGCGCGTTGCCAGCGACGCGCCTACAATGGCGGCCCCGCCAGCCGACGTGCCCGCCATGACCGATTCCCCCCTGCCCACCGATGACCCGATCGCTGCCACCCGCCTGTGGCTGGAGCGCATCGTCATCGGCCTGAACCTGTGCCCGTTCGCCAAGGCGGTGTATGTGAAGGACCAGGTCCGCATCGTGCTCAGTGATGCGACCACGCCGGAAGCGCTGGTTGAGCAGCTGGCCGAGGAACTGGTGCTGTTGCGCGATACGCCGGCCGAGCAGATCGATACCACGCTGATCGTGCATCCGCAGGTGCTGACGGACTTCCTCGACTACAACGATTTCCTCGACAACGCCGACGCCGCGATCGAGGCACTGGACCTGCAGGGGATCCTGCAGGTGGCCAGCTTCCACCCGGACTACCAGTTCGACGGCGTGGCAGCGGACGACGCCAGCAACTACACCAATCGCGCGCCCTTCCCCACCCTGCACCTGCTGCGCGAAGACAGCGTGGCGCGCGCAGTGGATGTCTATCCGGACCCGGACGTGATCGTCGAGCGCAACATCCAGACCCTGGACCGCATCGGTGTGGACGGCTGGCATCGCCGCCTGCGTGGCGAAGACCTGACGTGAGCACGGTGCCGCCGATTGCCGCATGGCCGGCCGCGCCGCTGTCGGGCAAGGTGGTGCTGGTCACCGGCGGCGCCAACGGCATCGGCCGTGGCATCGCCCAGGCCGTGCTCGGTGCCGGTGGACGCGTGCTGATCGGCGACCTGGACGTGGAGGCCGGCGAGGCGTGCCTGGCGGAATGGCAGCGTAGTGGCGAGGCCGCATTCCAGCGCCTGGACATCACCGACGAAGCCAGCGTGCGCGACTTCATCGCCGTGGCCCTGCGGCGTTTCAGCCGTATCGACGGGCTGGTCAACAACGCGGGCATCGCCGGACCGCATGGCACGCAGCTGCAGGACATGGACTGGGACGAGTGGCAGCGCCGCCTGTCCTCGCTGCACGGTGCCTTCCTGTGCAGCAAGCACGCACTACCGGCGCTGACGGCCAGCGCCGCCGGCGCAATCATCAACATCGCCTCGACCCGCGCCTGGCAATCCGAAGCGCACAGCGAGGCCTATGCTGCGGCCAAAGGCGGGCTGGTGGCGTTCACCCATGCGCTGGCGATCAGTGCCGGCCCAACGGTGCGGGTCAACAGCATCAGTCCGGGCTGGATCGGCACCACGGCCTGGCAGGCCCCCTCGCGGCGACACGCACCGGAGTACTCCGCCATCGACCAGGCACAGCACCCGGTCGGCCGGGTCGGCCGCCCCGAGGACATCGGCGCGCTGGCGGTGTACCTGCTGTCGTCGCTGTCCGGCTTCAGCACCGGCCAGGACTTCATCGTCGACGGCGGCATGACCCGGAAGATGATCTACGCCGAATAGAAAAAGGGGACGGAGGGGATTAAGTCGTTTGTGCACAAACGACTTAATCCCCTCCGTCCCCTTTTTTTCGCTTACGCCATGCCCGAGTGCCGCAGCAGCGCGTCGATCTGCGGCGCGCGGCCGCGGAAGGCCTTGAAGTTCTCCGCCGCCGGGCGGCTGCCACCACGCGACAGGATCTCATCGCGGAAGCGTGCACCGGTTTCAGCCAGTGCCTGCGGCGCTTCCTCGAACGCGGCGTAGGCATCGGCGCTGAGCACTTCGGCCCACTTGTAGCTGTAGTAACCCGCGGCGTAACCACCGGCGAAGATGTGGCTGAACTGGTGCGGGAAGCGGTTCCAGACCGGCGGGTGGTTCACGGCCACTTCCGCGCGCACTCGGTCCAGCAGTGCCAGCACGCTGTCCTGCGCCGGTTCGAACTGGCTGTGCAGCAGCATGTCGAACAGGCCGAACTCCAGCTGGCGCACCGTGGCCATGCCGCTATGGAAATTGCGCGCCGCCAGCATGCGCTCGTACAGCGCGCGCGGCAGCGGCTCGCCACTGTCCACGTGCGCGGTCATGCCCTGCAGGTGGTCCCATTCCCAGCAGAAGTTCTCCATGAACTGGCTGGGCAGCTCCACCGCGTCCCATTCCACGCCGTTGATGCCGGCCACGCCCAGTTCGCCGATGCGGGTCAGCAGCTGGTGCAGCCCGTGGCCCATCTCATGGAACAGCGTGGTCACTTCATTGTGGCTGAAGGTCGCCGGCCTGCCGTTGGCGCCCCGGCCAAAGTTGCACACCAGGTAGACCAGTGGCGTCTGCACGCTGCCGTCGCCACGCACGCGACGGTTGCGGCAATCGTCCATCCACGCACCGCCGCGCTTGCCCTCGCGTGCGTACAGGTCCAGGTAGAACTGGCCGACCAGCGCGCCCTGCGCATCGACCAGGCGGAAGAAGCGCACGTCTTCGTGCCACACCGGTGCGCTGTCTTCCTGCACATGCAGGCCATACAGCTGCTCGATCACCGAGAACAGGCCGCCCAGTACCTTCGGTTCGGTGAAATACTGCTTCACCTCCTGCTCGGAATAGCTGTAACGCGCCTGCTTCAGGCGGTCGGCGGCGAACGCCAGGTCCCAGGCCTGCAGGTCATCGATGCCCAGCTGCTCGCGTGCGAACTGCTCCAGCTCGGCGCGGTCCTTGGCCGCGAACGGCTTGGCTCGCGCGGCAAGGTCACGCAGGAAACCCAGCACTTCGGCCGGGTCCTGCGCCATCTTGGTCGCCACCGAGTAATGGCCGTACGAATCGAAGCCGAGCAACGCGGCCAGTTCGGCGCGCAGGGCAAGGATACGGTCGATGTTGCCACTGTTGTCCAGCGCGTCATCGCCGAACTCCGATGCACGCTGCGCGCTGGCACGGTACAGGATCTCGCGCAGGTCGCGGTCTTCAGCCCAGGTCTGCACCGGCAGGTAGCACGGCATCTGCAGGGTCAGTTTCCAGCCGGTCCTGCCGTCCTTCTCTGCCGCAGCGCGCGCGGCAGCCTTCACGTCTTCCGGCAGGCCCAGCAGTCGCGCTTCGTCCTCGATGTACAGCGACCATGCATCGGTGGCGTCGAGCACGTTCTGCGAGAACTTCGCCGACAGCGCCGACAGTTCCTCCTTGATCGCCGCAAAGCGCTGCTGCGCCTCAGGTGCCAGCTCGGCACCGCCCAGGCGGAAGTCACGCAGCGTGTTGTCCAGCACCTTGCGCTGGGCTTCATTGAAATGCGCCGCCTCCGGGCTGGCGGCCAGTGCCTGGTACTGGCGATACAGCGCCAGGTTCTGGCCCAGCGCGCTGGCGAAACGGGTCACCCGCGGCAGGTTGCCGTTGTAGGCCTCACGCAGTTCCGGGGTGTTGACCACCCCCTGCAGGTGGCCGACCAGGCCCCAGGCACGCCACAGGCGCTCGGTGGCGTCATCCAGCGGGGTGACGAAGGTGTCCCAACGCACCGGCTGCACCCGCTCGGCTGCGCTGACGGCAGCTTCGGCCTCGGCCAGCAGCACATCCAGCGCCGGCGCGACGTGCTCGGGGCGGATCGCGTCAAAGCGCGGCAGTCCGGAAAAGTCGAGCAGGGGGTTGGCAACGGTCACGGCAGATCTCCAGGGAACGGGCCCGGCGGGCGGGCAGCTTCCCAGATATGGCGCTGACAGGCGCGGCTGACAAGGGGGCATGCGCCGGCGTTCACGTCGGCCTGACGGCCGCGCACCGAAGCTCTGGCTGCGGGGGAGTCCGCAGCGGTACTTACCGAACGAGGCCCTACATGGAAGGTCTGGCTGCAGTGGCATCCATCTCACCGGCGCGCTCGCTGGCGCTGTCCGCCAGCCCGGCAGAACTGGCCTGGATCGCCGCGCTGTGCGATGCCGGCGACGACGCCCCCCGCCATTTGGAGCAGCTGCAGGCGGTATTGCAGCAGGGCGGCACGTTCAACGATGCCCAGGAGTGGTACCCGTTCGAGGTGATCGAGCGCGGCGCCAGCCAGTTGCAGCTGGGCCACGAGCGCGAGTTCGTGATCTGCGTGCTGCTGTGGCTGCAGGCATTGGCCCAGGGACGCGCCAGCATCCTGGACCCCAGCCTGCACCTGGATGACCGCGCGATGGACATCGAGGCGTTGCCTGATGCGCTGCGCGATGCGGTGCTGGATGCGTTCACCGCAGCGGGGTATTGAGACGCCCCGGCGACCGGGTGGAGTCGACTGTGGGTCGACTTTCGCGCGCAGCGCGGGATTCCGGCGACCTGAACGTGGAGCGGTCGACCAACAGTAGACGCTACCCAGCCGATGCACAGCCGGCCGTGCGTTGCCGCGTTACAACGCTTCCAGGCTGCACCACGGCAGTTCGGGCAACCCCTGCCCGGCCACCGCCGCCGCCAGCTGCGCATCGGCGCCGTCGACATCGATCCCCTGTCGCCCATACCACGCCGGGTCGTAATAGCTCTGCGCATAGCGCTCGCCACTGTCGCACAGGATGCTGACGATGCTGCCCTGGTGGCCCGCCTCACGCATCCATTGCGCGGCCTGCAGCACGCCGATGAAGTTGGTGCCGGTGGAGCCACCGACACGGCGGCCGAGCTGGCGGCTGACATGGCGCATCGCGGCCAGGCTCAGCGCATCGGGCACCTTCACCATCGCATCGACACTGGTCGGGATGAAACTCGGCTCCACCCGTGGCCGGCCGATGCCTTCCACGCGCGAGCCACCGCTACAGGTCAGTCCACGCCAGTCCTGTTCACCGGCCACGGCAGCCTTGTAGCCGTCGAAGAACACCGACACTTCCGGGTCCGCGCAGAGGATGCGGGTGTCATGCCGGCGGTAGCTGACATAACGGCCCAGCGTGGCGGCGGTACCGCCGGTACCCGGGCTGCACACGATCCATTCCGGAACCGGGCTGGGCTCTTCGGCCATCTGCTTGAAGATGGATTCGGCGATGTTGTTGTTGGCACGCCAGTCGGTCGCCCGCTCGGCATAGGTGAACTGGTCCATGAAGTGGCCGCCGGTTTCGCGGGCCAGCTTTTCCGAATCACAGTTGAGGTCGCAGGCGCGCTCGACCAGGTGGCAGCGGCCCCCATGGAACTCGATCGCCGCGATCTTTTCCGGCGAGGTGGTGGCCGGGATCACCGCAATGAACGGCAGGCCCAGCAGGCGCGCGAAATAGGCTTCGGACACGGCGGTCGAGCCACTGGAGGCCTCGATCACTGGCCGGCCCTCGCGCAACCAACCGTTGGCCAGCGCGTACAGGAACAGCGAGCGCGCCAGCCGGTGCTTGAGGCTGCCGGTGGGATGGCTCGACTCGTCCTTCAGGTACAGGTCGATGCCCTCGAACCCGGGCAGCGCCAGCGGGATCAGATGGGTATCGGCGGAACGGTTGAAATCGGCTTCGATCTTGCGGATGGCGGCGGCCACCCATTCACGCTGCGACATGGCGGGCAATCGTTATCAGGACGGAACGGTGCGATCCGGCCATTGTACGTCGCGGTGCCGTCAGGTGCGGGCCGGTAGAATGGCGCCATCCGGCCGGCAACGGCCCCGTCTGAAGGACCTCCCCCATGACCATTCCCGCCCTGCGCGATGTCCCCGGCGTCGCCGCCCAGGCCCCGGCCGAAACCAGCGGCTTCGTGTTCAACCACACCATGCTGCGGGTGAAGGACATCACCGCCTCGCTGGACTTCTACACCCGCGTGCTGGGTTACCAGCTGATCGACAAGCGCGACTTCCCGGACGCCCGGTTCAGCCTGTACTTCCTGGCCTACGTGCCGGCCGGCGCAGTGGTGCCAGAAGACGACAGCCAGCGCCGCCTGTGGATGGCCGGCCTGCCGGGCGTGCTGGAACTGACCCACAACCACGGTACCGAAACCCAGGCCGGTGCGGTGTACCACGACGGCAACAGCGACCCGCGCGGCTTCGGCCACATCTGCGTGTCGGTGCCGGACATCGAGGCCGCCTGCCAGCGCTTCGAGGACCTCGGCGTGACCTTCCAGAAGCGCCTGACCGACGGCCGCATGAAGAACCTGGCCTTCATCAAGGACCCGGACGGCTACTGGGTCGAAATCATCGCCAACTGACAAAAAGGGGACGGAGGGGATTAAGTCATTTCTGGCACTATTGGTCGGAAGCGACTTAATCCCCTCCGTCCCCTTTTTTGCGAGGTTCGTATGGAAACGATGGAACTGCACCGCGGCCGACTGATCGACCATCTGCAGCTGGTGGTGCGTGACCTGGCCGCCAGCCGCCGCTTCTACCAGGCGGTGTTCGACACCATCGGCATCCCGATCGCCGGCGAAGGCGATGATTACTTCTGGGCCGATGAGCTGTTCATTTCCAGCGCCAGCAGCGAGGCCGCCGCCGGCCAGCTGACCGGCCGGCACCATCTGGCCTTCCAGGCCCGCGACAGCGCCACCGTCGATGCCTTCCATACCGCCGCGATCGCCGCCGGCGGCACCGATAACGGCGCGCCGGGCGAACGCCCCTACCACCCGGGCTACTACGGCGCCTTCGTGCTCGACCCGGACGGCAACAACATCGAAGTGGTCTATCACGGTCCGGCGAACTACAGCGCCGACTCGGTGAAGGTCACGTTCTGATATCACCGAAGCCGTGAACGAAGAAGCCGGGCAATGCCCGGCTTCCCTGCTTCCAGCGCTGCAGCCCTCAGTGGGCGGCCATGTAGATGTCCTGAAGCACGGCCTTTTCCAGTTCCAGCTCGCCCAGCAGGTTCTTCACGATATCGCCCAGGCTGAGGATGCCGACCAGCTGGTTGCCGTCGGTCACCATCAGATGACGGCGCCGCGAGTACGTCATCAACGACATGGCCTGCTTCAGCGTCGCGTCCGGCGCAATGCCTTCCAGGCCGGTGGACGGCAGGCTGGAGATCACCCGGCGGCCGGCCTGCGGGCCGTCGTCGGCCAGGGTACGCACGATGTCCTTCTCGGAAATGATGCCGACCGGGGCATCGTCCTTCATCACCACCAGCGCAGCGATCCTGTTCGCGCTCATCTTGTGGGCGGCGGCACCGATGGTGTCCTCGGCGTCGATGGTGATGACAGCTTCTTTCTTGGATTGCAGGAGTTCGCGGACGTTCATTCTTGTTTCCTGGTGCAGGTCACTGAAGTCAAAAAAGTGTGCTCTTCCGATACGCCCCCTCCCCGGGAACAGACCTTTCAGCGCACGTCTGGCGCACCCGCCCGCCGCGTGGAATGGATCGGCAGGCGATGTGCTGCAACGCGAACGAGGTGGGCTCAACCGCTCAACCCGGACCTCGGTCAAATCGATTCTACGACTGCGACCATCGGTCACTACCGGCATCGATAGGACAGTTCGTCGTGGGAACCAACCGACGATCCAGAGAATGGCACCGCGGCTGAAACCGCCGCTGAATACAGCCAATGCCACGCATTAAAGAATGATTGCCTGCTGCCGACGGCGGACAGAACACCCGGCGGCTGTCCCACTTGGCATGGCCAACCACGCAAACGAAAGGGGCCACGCGGGCCCCTTTTCGCATGCAGCATTCAACGGATCCGGGAGTGTTACTCCACCGTCACGCTCTTGGCCAGGTTGCGCGGCTTGTCCACGTCGGTGCCGCGTGCCAGCGCGGTGTGGTAGGCCAGCAGCTGCACCGGAATGGTGTGCACGATCGGGCTGAGCACGCCGGCATGGCGCGGCGTGCGGATCACGTGCACGCCTTCGGACTCATTGAAGTTGCTGTCCTGGTCGGCGAACACGAACAGCTCGCCACCACGGGCGCGCACTTCCTGCATGTTCGACTTCACCTTCTCCAGCAGGCTGTCATTGGGGGCGATCACCACCACCGGCATGTCCTCGTCCACCAGCGCCAGCGGGCCATGCTTCAGCTCGCCCGCCGGGTAGGCCTCGGCGTGGATGTAGGAAATCTCCTTGAGCTTGAGCGAGCCTTCCAGCGCGATCGGGTAATGCAGGCCACGGCCCAGGAACAGCGCATTGGACTTGCGCGCGAAGCGTTCGGCCCACGCCGCGATCTGCGGTTCCAGGTTCAGCGCGTGCTGCACGCTGCCCGGCAGGAAGCGCAGCTGCTCCAGGTAATCCGCTTCCTGCGCCGCGTCGATGCGGCCATGCAGCTTGCCCAGCACCACGGTCAACTGGAACAGCGCGGCCAGCTGGGTGGTGAAGGCCTTGGTCGAAGCCACGCCGATCTCGGCGCCCGCGCGGGTGTAGCAGACCAGCTCGCTGGCGCGCGGAATCGCGCTTTCCGGCACGTTGCAGATCGACAGCGTGTGCTTGTGGCCAAGCGCCTTGGCGTACTTCAGCGCCTCCATCGTATCCAGCGTTTCGCCGGACTGGGAGATGGTGACGATCAGGTGCTTCGGGTTGGCATACGCGGCGCGGTAGCGGTACTCGCTGGCAATCTCCACGCTGCACGGCAGGCCGGCGATGGCTTCGATCCAGTAGCGCGCGGTCAGGCCGGCGTAGTAGCTGGTGCCGCAGGCAATGATCTGCACGCCCTCGATGCCCGACAGCACCGCTTCGGCGTTCTTGCCGAACAGCTCGGCCGGGAAACCACCGGCGTCGATCGCCGCCTCGATGGTGTCGCCCAGCGCACGCGGCTGCTCGTGGATTTCCTTCTGCATGAAGTGGCGGTACGGGCCAAGCTCCAGCGATGCCAGCGACACGTCGGACAGGTGCACATCGCGCTCGACCGGCCGGTCATGCTCATCGAAGATGCGCACGCCATCGCGACGGATCTCGGCGGTGTCGCCCTCTTCCAGGAAGATCACCTTGCGGGTGGCCGAGATCACCGCCGAGACGTCGGAGGCGACGAAGTTCTCGCCCTCGCCCAGGCCCACCAGCAGCGGGCAGCCCATGCGCGCGCAGACGAAGCGCTCCGGCTCGGCGCGGCTGACCACGGCCAGCGCGTAGGCGCCGGTCAGGTCCTTCACCGTGTGCTGCAGCGCCACCAGCAGGTCATCGCCGCCCTTCAGGTGATGATGGATCAGGTGCGCGATGACTTCGGTGTCGGTCTGCGACTCGAAGGTGTAGCCCAGCGCCCGCAGCTTCTCGCGCTGCTCTTCGTGGTTCTCGATGATGCCGTTGTGCACCAGCGCCACGCCGTGGCTGATGTGCGGATGCGCGTTGGCCTCGGTGACGCCGCCGTGGGTGGCCCAGCGGGTGTGGCCGATACCCAGCACCGCATTGAACCCTTCGGCCTCGGCCGCCGTGGCCATTTCCGACACGCGACCGGTGCGGCGGACACGACGTACTTCGGGGCGCTCGGCGTGATCGATCACCGCGATGCCCGAGGAGTCGTAACCACGGTACTCAAGCCGCTTCAGGCCTTCGATCAGCACCGGCACCACGTCGCGATCGGCGATTGCACCCACGATTCCACACATGTCACGCGTTTCCTTGAAGACGATCGGCGCATTCTAGCCCGCGTGTCCGGCTTCCCCCTCCTGTCCGCTTAATGAAAGTGTCCGGAAAGGTGTCCGCGGACACCCGGACACTCCAGCGTCCCGCCCAACCTGTTGAACTAAAAGGAAATAAAGTTGGCACGCTACGTGCTTGGTACTGGCTACCACCGTCAGGCACGCACCCGATGATCCGCGACACTTCCGCACAGGACCAGATCGTTTCCTCCGCCCCCGCCGGCGCCACCCGCGCCAACTGGCAGCGCTACCGCTGGCCGGCGCTGGGCGCCATCGTGCTGCTGGCCGGCATCGGCTGGGCCGTGCATGCCTGGTCCAATGCCAGCCGCTCCTTCGACAGCAGCCGGGTGCGCATCGCCGAAGTGAAGCGCGGCGACCTGGTCCGCGACATCGCCGCCGACGGCCGGGTGATCGCCGCCAACAGCCCGATCCTGTACGCCATCTCGGCCGGCACCGTGGACCTGAAAGTGGTCGCCGGTGACGTGGTCAAGAAGGGCCAGGAACTGGCGGTCATCGACAGCCCGGAACTGCGCAGCAAGCTGGCCCAGGAACAGGCCACCCTGGCCGGCCTGGAAGCCGAGGCCAGCCGTGCCGCGCTGGACGCCACCCTGGCCCGCGCCAAGTCGCGCAAGGAAACCGACCAGGCCACCATCGAGCGCCAGGCCGCCGACCGCGACCTGCAGCGCTTCCAGCGCGGCTACGACGGCGGTGCGGTGCCACAGATCGACCTGGCCAAGGCCAAGGACTCGCTGAAGAAGGCCGACATCACCCTGGCCAACGCCACCACCGATGCGCGCCTGCAGAGCCAGGGCGCCGACCTGGATGCCCGCAACAAGCGCCTGCTGGCCGACCGCCAGAAGGCCGTGGTGGCCGAAGTGCAGCGCCAGGTCGACGCACTGACCCTGCGCGCACCGTTTGACGGCCAGGTCGGCCAGGTGCAGGCGGTCCAGTCCACCAACCTGGCTGCCAACGCGCCGGTGCTGGGCGTGGTCGACCTGTCCAAGTTCGAGGTCGAGATCAAGGTGCCGGAGAGCTTCGCCCGCGACCTGGCGATCGGCATGCCGGCGCAGCTGACCGGCGGCAATGGCAAGCCGTTCCCGGGCGAGATCAGCGCGGTGTCGCCGGAAGTGGTCAACGGCGAGGTCAACGCCCGCGTGCGCTTCGCCAGCGCGCAGCCGGAAGGCCTGCGCCAGAGCCAGCGGATGTCGGTGCGCGTGCTGCTCGATACCCGCAAGGACGTGCTGAAGGTCGAGCGCGGCCCGTTCGTCGAACAGGGCAATGGCGTGGCCTACGTGATGGATGGCCGCACCGCGGTGCGGCGTCCGGTGGAACTGGGCGTCAGCAGCCTGGGCGAAGTGGAAATCAAGTCGGGTGTGCAGCCGGGCGACCGCATCGTGGTCTCCGGCAGCGACCTGTTCAAGGACGCCGAACGCGTCTCCGTCAACTGATACCTGATACCTGAATCCTGGAGAGAGGACACCCCATGTACATGCTCGAAATGCGTTCGGTCGCCAAGGTCTTCCGCACCGAACAGGTGGAAACCCACGCGTTGCGCTCGCTGGAACTGCAGGTCAAGGAAGGCGAGTTCGTCGCGGTCACCGGCCCGTCCGGCTCCGGCAAGACCACCTTCCTCAACATCGCCGGCCTGCTGGAAACCTTCACCAGCGGCACCTACCTGCTTGACGGCCAGGACGTGAGCACGCTGGGCGATGACGCCCGCAGCCGCCTGCGCAACCAGAAGATCGGCTTCATCTTCCAAGGCTTCAACCTGATTCCCGACCTGAACCTGTTCGACAACGTCGACGTGCCGCTGCGCTACCGGAAGATGAGTGCCAACGAGCGCCGCGAACGCATCGAAAAGGCGCTCACCCAGGTCGGCCTGGGCTCACGCATGAAGCATTACCCGAACGAACTGTCCGGCGGCCAGCAGCAGCGTGCGGCGATCGCGCGTGCGCTGGCCGGCAGCCCGCGCCTGCTGCTGGCCGACGAACCGACCGGCAACCTGGATACGCAGATGGCCCGCGGCGTGATGGAACTGCTGGAGGAGATCAATGCCGCCGGCACCACCATCGTGATGGTCACCCACGACCCGGAACTGGCCGCGCGCGCGCAGCGCAACGTGCACATCGTCGATGGCCAGGTGACCGACCTGGTGCGCGAACCGGTGCTGGCTACCCCGCCGCGCCACATCGTTGCCGTCAACGAGTGAGGGCACTCCCATGTTCGCCTACTACACCCGATTGGCGGTACGCAGCTTCCGCCGCAACAAGATCCTGACCGCACTGATGGTGGTCGCCATCGCGCTCGGCATCGGTGCCTCGATGACCACGCTGACGGTGTTCCACGTGCTGTCCGGCGACCCGATTCCCGGCAAGAGCGACCAGCTGTTCTACGTGCAGGTCGATCCGCGCCCGCGCGGCGGCTATACCCCGGGTGAGGAGCCTGAGGAACAGATGACACGGCGCGACGCCGAGACCCTGCTGCGCGAGAAGCGCGGCATCCGCCAGGCGATGATGAGCGCGGGCGGCGGCACGGTGGAACCGGAGCTCAGCACGCTCAAGCCGTTCTCGGTGGATACGCGCTGGACGTCGGCCGATTTCTTCCCGATGTTCGACGTGCCGATGCAGTACGGGCGTGCCTGGAACAGCAGCGATGATGACAATCGCAGCCGGGTGGTGGTGCTGTCGAAAGCGATCAACGACAAGCTGTTCCAGGGTGCCGACAGCACCGGTCGCGAGATCCGCCTGAGTGGCCATTCACTGCGGGTGATCGGCGTGATGAAGAAGTGGAATCCCGAACCCCACTTCTTCGATCTGACCACCGGCAACTACGGCAAGGATGAAGACCTGCTGGTGCCGTTTTCCACTGCGATGGACCTGGAGTTCGGCAGCAACGGCAACATGAACTGCTTCGGCGAGAATCCGGATGGCAGCAGCAACTCGATCAACGCGCCCTGCAGCTGGATCCAGTACTGGGTGGAGCTGGATCCGGCCAAGGTCGAGGACTACCGCAGCTACCTGGCCAACTACTCGGACCAGCAGCGCGCAGCGGGCCGTTTCGAGCGCCCCACCAACGTGCGCCTGCGCCCGGTGATGGAGTGGTTGACGTTCAAGAATGCCGTGCCTAGCGATGTGCGCCTGCAGATGTGGCTGGCATTGGGCTTTCTCGGCGTCTGCCTGGTCAACACGGTGGGCCTGCTGCTGGCGAAGTTCCTGCGCCGCAGCGGCGAGATCGGCGTGCGCCGCGCCCTCGGTGCCAGCCGTGGGCAGATCTTCCTGCAATGCCTGGTTGAAGCCGGTGCGATCGGCGTTGCCGGCGGCGTGCTCGGCATCGGCCTGGCCCTGCTCGGCCTGTATGCGGTGCGCCAGCAACCCGTGGACTACGCGAGCCTGGCCCACCTGGACGGCAGCATGCTGCTGCTGGCCATTGGCCTGACCCTGTTCGCCAGCCTCGCCGCTGGTTTCCTGCCCGCCTGGCGCGCGATGCAGGTTACCCCGGCCATCCAGCTCAAGTCGCAGTAAGCACGAGTACGAGGACCTCCCATGGATATCCGCCCCATCCTCAGCACCCTGCGCCGGCACAAGACAGCCGCCGCCCTGATCGTGCTGGAAGTCGCCCTGACCTGCGCCATCGTCTGCAATGCCCTGTTCCTGGTCACCCAGCGCGTTGAACGGATCAGCCAGACCAGCGGCCTGGCCGAGAACGAGCTGGTGTTCGTCCGGGTCAGCGGCATCGGCAAGCAGACCAATGGCCAGGCCCGCACCCAGGAGGACCTGTCCGCCCTGCGCGCCGTTCCCGGGGTCACCGCCGCCGCGAAGGTCAACCAGCTGCCGTTCCGCCCGAACTCCTCCAATACCAGCGTTTCGCTGAAGCAGGAACAGGAACGTCCGACCGCCTTCGTCACCATGTACATGTTCGGCGAAGATGGACTGTCCACGCTTGGACTGCAGCTGACCGCCGGCCGCGACTTCCAGCCCAGTGAATACAGCAACGTCGAGGATGCACAGAAGAACGCCTCCACCAATACCGCCTCCTCGGTGATCATCAGCCGCACGCTCGCCGACAGGTTGTACCCCGGCGAGAACGCACTGGGCAAGACGTTCTACATGGGCAAGCAGCCACTGCACGTGGTGGGTATTGTCGCGTCATTGGCCACGCCCACCGATTACAACAACAACACCACGCTGTCGATGGTGCTGCCTGTGCGGACCGATTTCACCCAGGGCCCGTACGTCCTGCGCACCGCTCCGGAACGGCGCGAGGAAGTACTCAAGGGCGCGATCGCCGCGCTTGAACGCAACGACCCCAACCGGCTGGTGCGCGAGAAGCTGACCTATGAGGCGCAGCGCAATGACTACTTCAAGAACGACAGGGCCATGGTCGGGCTGCTGATCACGGTGTGCATCTCGCTGCTGGTGGTCACCGCACTGGGCATCATCGGCCTGGCCAGCTTCTGGGTGCAGCAGCGCAGCAAGCAGATTGGTATCCGTCGCGCGCTCGGCGCGACGCGTGGGCAGATCCTGCGCTACTTCCAGACCGAGAACTTCCTGCTGGCCACGCTGGGCATCGTGCTGGGCATGCTGGCCGCCTATGCGATCAACCTGGCACTGATGAACATGTACGAGCTGCCGCGCATGCCGCTGCACTACCTGCCGCTGGGCGCACTGCTGCTGTGGGTGCTTGGCCAGATCGCGGTGTTCGGGCCGGCCCGGCGCGCGGCAGCGGTACCGCCTGCGGTTGCCACGCGGGGCGCATGAGATGCGTATCCGCTGGATGCTGATGATGATGCTCCTGCCACTGCCGGCACTGGCCGGCGGTGGCAGCTCGCAGACACTGGAGTGGCGCCAGGACGATGCGCGCCTGGCATTGCGTTCGAGCGAAGGCCAGGTGCGCGTGGAAGCCGCCGGCCCGGAAGCCCGCTTCGGCGTGCGCAGCGGCGATCGCATCCTGCGGGTGGATGACACCACCGTACGCAGGATCGAGCATCTTGCCGAGGCCCTGCGGCGTTCAAGCGCCGCCAGGGCCTATCTCCTGCTGCAGCGCGACAGGCAGGAACTGACGGTCGCGGTGGACGCCGCTGCCTGGCGCAGGGCGCTGGTCGCCCCGCCTCCGCCAGCACCACCACCGCCGCCGCCCCGACGCTGAGCCCGCCGCCCCGACGGCTACGGGTTTGGCTATGCTTGATGGGTGGCGCCGGGCTCTCCCGGCGTATGGACACGAACACGGCTCCATCGGCGCCGCCCATCCCTTTCTGCAGAACCGCTTGATGCCTTCGATCCTGATCATCGACGACAACGCCAGTGTGGGCACTGCACTGGACGTGCTGTTCTCCCTGCACGACATCGACACCCTGCAGGCGCAGAGCCCGGCCGAGGGGCTGGCCCTGCTCGAGTCGCAGCCGGTCGACCTGGTGATCCAGGACATGAACTTCAGCGAGGACACCACCTCCGGCGAGGAGGGCGAAGCGCTGTTCGCACAGATCCGCGCACGCCACCCGGACCTGCCGGTGATCCTGCTGACGGCCTGGACCCACCTGAGCAGCGCGGTGGACCTGGTCAAGGCCGGCGCCGCCGACTACCTGGCCAAGCCCTGGGACGACCGCAAGCTGCTGACCACGGTCAACAACCTGCTGGAGCTGTCCGAGGCGCGGCGCGAACTGGACCGCCGCCGCAGCCGTGAGCTGCGCCAGCGCAATGCGCTGGAAGAAAAGTACGACCTGTGCGGTGCGGTCTTCGCCGATCCGGCCAGCGAGCGCGTCATCGCCCTGGCCTGCCAGGTCGCGCGCTCCGAGCTGCCGGTGTTGATCACCGGTCCCAATGGTGCCGGCAAGGAGAAGATCGCGCAGATCATCCAGGCCAATTCACTGGTGGCCAAGGGCCCGTTCATCACGGTCAACTGCGGCGCGTTGCCGTCGGAGCTGATCGAGGCCGAACTGTTCGGTGCCGAGGCCGGCGCCTACACCGGCGCCAACAAGGCACGCGAGGGCAAGTTCGAAGCCGCCGACGGAGGCACGCTGTTCCTGGATGAGATCGGCAACCTGTCGCTGGGCGGGCAGATGAAGCTGTTGCGCGTGCTGGAAACCGGCCGCTTCGAGCGCCTGGGTTCCAATCGCGAACGCCAGGTCAAAGTCCGCGTGGTCAGCGCGACCAATGCCGACCTGCCGGCGATGATCCGCGACGGCACGTTCCGCGAAGATCTCTACTACCGCCTCAATACAGTGGAACTGGTACTACCGCCGTTGGCCGAGCGCGCGGGCGACATCGTGCCACTGGCCGAGCGTTTCCTGACGGCCGGCAAGCCGCTGTCCAGTGCCGCCAGTGCCGCCCTGCAACGGCACCCGTGGCCGGGCAACGTGCGCGAACTGCGCAACGTGATCCAGCGTGCCGAACTGCTGGCGACCGGCAACCGCATCGAGGTGGCCGACCTGAACCTGCCGCGCACCGCACCGGCGCCACGCCCCGCACCGAGCGCTGGCAACGATCCCGACCGCGAGCGCATCGAGGACGTGCTGGCACGCAACCACGGCGTCATCGCCCAGGCGGCTGCCGAACTCGGCCTGAGCCGCCAGGCCCTGTACCGGCGCATGGACCGCCACGGCATCCCACGCGAATGAAGCGGCGCTCGTTCACCTTCCGCCTGTTCCTGCGCCTGCTGCCGGTGCTGGCGCTGGCCGCTGCGCTGCCGTGGCTGCTGGCGTACTGGATGAACCATGGCTGGGTGGTGACCACGGCGTCGGCCGTGATCCTGCTGGCGTTGATGTGGTGGACCCTGCGCCGCGCCACCGCACCGGTGCGCTCGCTGATGCGCGCACTGTCCGGCACCACCAGCAGCTACCGCGACGGCGAGTACAACTTCGGCGTGTACTGGCCGGGCAACGACGAACTGGGCGACCTGGTGCAGGCGCACCGCGAGCTGGGCGATGTGCTGCGCGAACAGCGGCAGGGCCTGGTGCAGCGCGAACTGCTGCTGGACACCATGGTGCAGAACACGCCGGTGGCCATGCTGCTGATTGCCTCCGGCGGCGATGGCATCGCCCGCGTGGTGTTCTCCAACCTGGCTGCGCGCAAGCTGCTGCATGGCGGCTGGAAACTGGAAGGCCAGCGTCTGGAAGAGGTGCTGGAACAGGTGCCGGTAGAGCTGCGCGATGCCATCGCCCGTGGCGGCGACAGCCTGTTCGCGGTGCATGCCGAGGGCGAGGACGGCGACGAGGATGACGAGCAGGTCTACCACCTGTCGCGCCGCGCCTTCCAGCTCAACGGCCGTCCGCACGACCTGCTGCTGGTACGCCTGCTCACCGCCGAACTGCGCCGCCAGGAAGTGCAGACGTGGAAGAAGGTGATCCGGGTGATCAGCCACGAGCTCAACAACTCACTGGCACCGATCGCCTCGCTGGCCCACTCCGGTGGCGTGCTGGTGCAGCGCGAACGCTTCGACCGGTTGCCGGAGATCTTCACCACCATCGAGGACCGCGCACGCCACCTGGAAGGCTTCATCCGTGGCTATGCACGCTTCGCAAAGCTGCCGCAGCCGCAACTGCAGACCGTGCACTGGGCGCCGTTCCTGTCCAGCCTGCGCCAGCAGATCCCGTTCACCATGGAACGCGAGCCGGACGAGGACCTGAGCAGCCGCATCGACATCGCGCAGTTCGGGCAGGCATTGCTGAATCTTCTGAAGAACGCGCATGAAGCCTGCGCCGAGGCCGATCCGCCCAACGATGACGTACAGGTGCAACTCACGCGGCTGCCGCAATGGCTGCGCCTGGACGTACTGGATCGCGGCAAGGGCATGAACGAGCAGGTGCTGCAGAACGCCTTGATGCCGTTCTATTCGACCAAGCGCAACGGCACCGGCCTGGGGTTGGCACTGACGCGCGAGATCGTGGAAGCGCACGGTGGCCGCGTGTCGCTGCAGAACCGCGGCGATGGCGGGTTGTGCGTGTCGATCCTGTTGCCGGTGGGTTGAGCGGGCCGATCGGGTAGCTCCACGCCATGCGCGGATGTGCCGACCAGGGCCGGCACCTACCAGGTCCGCCGCATCGCCACCCGCAGGTGCATCGGAAACCCGAGCGCAGCCTCTTCGGCCATGACGGCGCGCAGGCCGTCGTTCCACTCAGCCTCAGGCACTACGTCGAACCCTTCGCTGGCATAGAAGGCTGCATTCCATGGCACATCGCTCAAGGTGGTCAGCACCGCTGCAGCAAAGCCGGTGGCCCTGGCCTGCGCCAAGGCGTGCCGCAGCAATGCGCGGCCATGGCCACGACGCGCGTGCGCGGGGTCCACATCCATCTGCAGGACATGGAACTCGCCACACAGCTCGCCGCCCAGCAGGTAGCCGGCAATGTCGCCGCCGGGGCCATCCACAACCCACAGCTGGCCCCGCTGAAGGCCGTCCTGCAGCGTCGGCAGATCCAGGCCGTGGCCGGCAAATACCGGATGGGCTTCGTGATCCTTCAGCAGTTCGCCGGCACGCTGTTCAATTGCCGGCAGCACGCCGAGCTCGTCGGCATGCGGAATACGTGGCTCAGGACTTCTTGACCGGGCGCTTCCAGCCATCGATGGTTTCCTGTCGTGCGCGGGCCAGTGTCAGCTTGCCGTCCGGGGCGGTGCGGGTGATGACCGAACCGGCAGCGATGGTCGCGCCCTCGCCGATCGTCAGCGGCGCCACCAGCGAACTGTTGGAACCGATGAACGCGTTGTCGCCGATGGTGGTGGTCGACTTGTTCACGCCGTCGTAGTTGCAGGTGATGGTGCCGGCACCGATGTTCACCTTGCTGCCGATCACCGCATCACCCAGATAGGTGAGGTGGTTGGCCTTGCTGCCGACGCCGAGGGTGACCTTCTTGGTTTCGACGAAGTTGCCGACGTGCACGCCATCGGCCAGCACGGTACCTGGGCGGAGGCGCGCGAACGGACCGACCAGCGCCGCGCCTTCGGTGACCACACCCTCCAGATCACAGTGCGCGCGTACTTCGGTACCGGGGCCGAGAGTAACGTCCTTCAGGCGGTTGAACGGACCGATGGTAACGCCGTCGCCGAGCACGATGTTGCCTTCGAGAACGACATCGACATCGATCAGCACGTCACTGCCCACGGTGACGGTGCCACGGATGTCGAGTCGTGCCGGGTCGCGCACGCGTGCACCCTGTGCGCACAGCGCACGCACGGCGCGATGCTGCCAGGCACGCTCCAGCTGCGACAGCTGCCAGGGATCGTTTGCCCCCTCGGCTTCCTGCGCGTCGGCCACCAGCGCCATTTCGGCCGGGGTGTACTCATGCGCGGCAAACGCGAACACGTCGGTCAGGTAGTACTCGCCCTGTGCATTGCGGTTGGACAGCTGCGACAGCCAGCGGCGCAGCGCGGTCGACTCCGCGGCGATGATGCCGGTGTTGATCGTGCGCACGCGCAGCTGGTCGTCGGTCGCGTCCTTCTGCTCGACGATCGCTCCCACCTTGCCTTCGGCATCGCGCAGCACGCGGCCGTAACCGGTCGGGTCATCAACCTCGGCGACCAGTACCGCCAACCGCCCTGGCTGCGCCAGCAGATCGCGCAGGGTCTGCGCGCGGATCAGCGGTACATCGCCGTACAGCACCAGCACCTGCACGGCATCCGGCACCTGCGGCATCGCCTGCGCCACCGCGTGGCCCGTACCCAGCTGCTGCGCCTGTTCAGCCCACTGCAGGTCGGGCTGGTCGGCGAACTGTTGCCGCACCGCCTCACCGCCATGGCCGTAGACCACATGGATGGCCGCCGGTTGCAGTTCGCGGGCCGCATCGATCACGTGCGCCAGCATCGGTTGGCCGGCGATCGGCTGCAGCACCTTCGGCAGCCCCGACCTCATGCGCTTGCCGGCGCCGGCGGCGAGGATGATGACGTGCAGGGCTTGGGTCATGGGAACGGCAGTCCGTGGTTCGTTGCCGACGATTCTAGAGCGTACGCCGTTAACATGGGCATCCCTCCTCCTTCACCATGCCGATGAGCCTTGTCCGCCAGGGAAGCGCCTACCTCGTGATCGGGCTCGTGCAGCTGCTGGTCGATTGGCTGGTGTTCGTGGTCGCCACCGCGCTTGGCATGCCGGTCGCACCGGCCAACGTCGCCGGGCGCCTGGCCGGCATGCTGCTGGGCTTCTGGCTCAACGGCCGCTACACCTTTGCCGAGGCCGGCACCCACAAGCTGGGCTGGAAGCGCTTTGCACGCTTCTTCGGGCTGTGGCTGCTGCTGACTGCGGCAAGCACGTTGCTGGTGAGCCTGGTCGACCACGCGCTGGGCCTGCAGTACACCTGGCTGGCCAAGCCACTGGTGGAAGGCGGGCTGGCGTGCGTGTCGTTCCTGTTGATGCGCTACGTGGTGTACCGCTGATCGCGGTCAGCGATCAGCGATCACCGTCACGGCGCAGGCGCGCTCCCAGTCCCTCACGCCACAGCTGCAGCGCGCTGTAGCGCAACCGCACCTGATGCTGCCCGGCCGGCACGCACAACGCATGGAAGAGGCCATTGCCGCGCAGCAGCGGCAGTACCTGGCCATCCTCGAGCTGCGCCTGCCAGCCACGACCGGTGGTTTCGTTGATCACCACCCATGCTGCATCGTCCGCCACCACCGTCAGCTCGATGCGTCCCGGCTGGTAGTGCAGCACCTGTACCGTGGCCTCGCCGGCATCCTGTTCGGCACAGTGGCTGCTGGCGGCTGCCGGCAGCCATAGCTGCCGGTTGAAATCGGTCTGGTTGAACAGCGGCGCAGGCGGTAGACGCTCCTCATGGCGGCGCACCTGCCGCGGATTCAGCACCCGTGGCAGCACGCTGTCACGCCGCGCAAGTTCCACCTGGTCGCCCTGCGCGCTGGAGCCCGGGAACGGCTCCTGGGCCAGCAGCCAACGCACGCCCAGCAGGTCGTACAGGGGAGCAGCGGTGTCTGGCATCCAGGCAGTGGGGACCTTCTGCTGGAAGGTATCGACCGGCTCGCCCGGCATCCCGGTCATCTGCAGATAGTCGCTTGCCAGCAGCGGGTTGTAGCCGTTTGCCAGCGCAATGGCATGCACCGCCGCGCCGTTGGTGAGTCCGCCGATGCCGAAGACCACCGCGCGCTCGGGTATGCCGATATGCCGCTCTGCCGCCAGCAGCGCATAGGCGCGCTGCGCAGGACCCGCACGATCGGCGGTGAGCACCGACTTTGTCCCGCTGCCCGCGTTGAACCTGGTGCCGACGTTGAACAGCAGCAGGTCCAACAGCACCAGCGCCAGCACCCAGCGCGCAGGTGACTGGTGGCGGCGCAGCACCCACACCGCGGCTACGCCCAGCGCGGCGCTGACCGCAAGCCAGGCGAAAGCGAGCGGATGACCATGATCGATCGCCAGCCACGCAGCGCACGCGCCCAGCACTGCGACGACCGCCACGGACACCCGATGCAATCGCAATGGCTGCCGCTGCAGGGCAACCTGCAGGGCACTGGCACCCAGCCACGCCGCCGCAGGCACGGTAAGGAACAGCGCATCGGACGGGCGCCGGAACAGGTCCAGCCCCGGAAGCCAGCCAAACAACCAGGGGAACAGCGGCGTGGCGCCACCCACCGCGACCATGATCGCCAGCGTCAGCGCACACAGCGCGACGCGCGTAGCCGCCGGCTTGCGCCGCAGCACCTCACCGCCCCAGAGCAGCCACAGCGCCAGCGGCACTGCCCCCACATAGAGGTAATCGGCGCTGATATCACCGAAGGCCCAGCTGTCGCCGCGCCCCTGCGAGAACACGTTGCCCGACAGCAGTGTCACCAGTGTCTGCCAGTGGATGGCACCCGGCAGCGCGGCTTCCAGCGTCAGGCCATTGCGATTGGTCTGGTCCAGCCAGGCCAGCGTGGACAGCCACTGCGGCGCACTGACACCACCGGCGAGAATGGCCACCACGCCCAGCTGCCACAGCAGGCGCATGCGCTGCCCCTGTGCCAGCACGACAGCAGCCACGGCGTAGATCACGCACGCGAGGATGATGAAATAGGTGACCTGGGTCAGTTGAAGCGCACACATCCCGCCGGCCACACCGGCCAGCAGGATGTCGCGCATCCGTCCCCGCCGGCGGACCTGCTCCAGGCCCAGCCACAGCCAGGGCAGCAGGCAGTAGCTGATGACCATCGGCGTGTGCTGCAGGCGCGACGCGGCCACGCCACCAAACATCAGCGTGAGTGCGAACAGCAGCTGCGCCGGCGGCGGCATGCCCTGCACGCGGCTCAACCGCAGTGCACCCAGGCCGCCTGCCAGCACATGCAGCAGCACCACCACCGTGAACAGGTGCAGGGAGCCCGGCGCCAGCAGCATCGGCAGCAGCATCGTCGGCTGCAGCGTCATCATCTGCGGATCGGCCACCTGCGGGTAGCCACCGTAGAGATACGGATTCCACCAGGGGGCCTGCAGGTGACGCAACTGCTCGGCACTGAAACTGACCGCCGGGAAGAACTGCTGCACGGCATCAAAGGGAATGGTCTTGATGCCACTGAGCCATGGCAGGCACAGAACGATCCACGCAATCAGGAACACGCCTGCCGGTGTGCGCCACGGCCGCTGCCAGCTGCCGCCTTCAATCGCTGTCGAGTAGTGCTGCATTCCCTGCTCCTGTGGCGAACAAACAAAAACGCCGGCAGCTAGCCGGCGCTTGTGCTTGATGACGCGCGAACCTCAGTGCTTGAGATTCTTGCGCAGGCGCTCCAGCGCCTGCAGCTGGACGACGGCTTCGGCCAGCTTCTGCTGGGCTTCAGCCACTTCCATCGCTTCGCCGCGGTTGGCCAGGATGCGCTCGGCTTCTTCCTTGGCCTTGCGGACCGAGGCTTCGTCGATGTCCTGCGCGCGGATCGCGGTGTCGGCCAGCACGGTCACCACCTGCGGCTGCACTTCCAGGATGCCGCCGGAAATGGCGAAATCCAGCTGCTCGCCGTTCGGCGTGGTCACCACCACCTTGCCCGGCTTCAGGCGGGTGATCAGCGGCGCGTGCTTGGGCGCGATGCCCAGTTCGCCCAGCTCACCGGTGGCCACGACCAGGGTCGCTTCGCCACGGAAGATTTCCTGCTCGGCGCTGACGATGTCGCAACGGATCGTGCTCATGCAAATCTCTTCGCTGTTCGCGGCGGCGCAATGCCGCCGTGGGGGTCCACCGGCGCGGGCGGTTGCCCGGCGCCGGCGTCAGGTCGGGCAGGATCGCTCCCGCCCGTCCCGGATCAGGCCTTCTCGGCCATCTTCTTGGCCTTCTCGACCGCTTCTTCGATGCCGCCGACCATGTAGAACGCCTGCTCCGGCAGGTGGTCGTACTCGCCATCGACGATGGCCTTGAAGCCACGGATGGTGTCCTTCAGCGGCACGTACTTGCCCGGCGAACCGGTGAACACTTCGGCCACGTGGAACGGCTGGCTGAAGAAGCGCTCGATCTTGCGGGCGCGCGACACGGCCTGCTTGTCTTCTTCGGACAGCTCGTCCATGCCCAGGATCGCGATGATGTCCTTCAGTTCCTTGTACTTCTGCAGGGTCTGCTGGACGCGCTGGGCGGTGTCGTAGTGCTCGTGGCCGATGACCAGCGGATCCATCTGGCGGCTGGTGGAGTCCAGCGGATCGACGGCCGGGTAGATACCCAGCGAGGCGATCGAACGCGACAGGGTCACGGTCGAGTCCAGGTGGGCGAAGGTGGTCGCCGGCGACGGGTCGGTCAGGTCGTCCGCGGGAACGTAGACGGCCTGGATCGAGGTGATCGAACCGTTCTTGGTCGAGGTGATGCGCTCCTGCAGGACGCCCATTTCCTCGGCCAGGGTCGGCTGGTAACCCACGGCGGACGGCATGCGGCCCAGCAGTGCCGACACTTCGGTACCGGCCAGGGTGTAACGGTAGATGTTGTCGACGAACAGCAGGACGTCCTTACCCTTGCCGTTTTCGTCCTTCTCGTCGCGGAAGTACTCGGCCATGGTCAGGCCGGTCAGGGCGACGCGCAGACGGTTGCCCGGCGGCTCGTTCATCTGGCCGTACACCATCGCCACCTTGTCCAGGACGTTGGAGTCCTTCATTTCGTGGTAGAAGTCGTTGCCCTCACGGGTACGCTCACCCACGCCGGCGAACACGGACAGACCGCTGTGCGCCTTGGCGATGTTGTTGATCAGTTCCATCATGTTGACGGTCTTGCCGACGCCGGCGCCGCCGAACAGGCCGACCTTGCCGCCCTTGGCGAACGGGCACATCAGGTCGATGACCTTGATGCCGGTTTCCAGCAGCTCGGTGGCCGGGGACTGGTCTTCATACGACGGCGCAGCGCGGTGGATTTCCCAGTTGTCGCTGGCAGCGACCGGGCCGGCTTCGTCGATCGGACGGCCAAGCACGTCCATGATGCGGCCCAGGGTGCCGGCGCCGACCGGCACCGAGATGCCACGGCCGGTGTTGACGGCAACCAGGTTGCGCTTCAGGCCGTCGGTGGAACCGAGGGCGATGGTACGCACCACGCCGTCGCCCAGCTGCTGCTGGACTTCGAGGGTGATCTCGGTGTTTTCCACCTTCAGTGCGTCGTACACCTTCGGCACCGATTCACGCGGGAATTCGACGTCGACGACCGCGCCGATGATCTGAACGATCTTGCCCTGACTCATTGCTGCATCCTCTAATGTGTGCTTTGAACGAACGCGGTCAGACTGCTGCCGCGCCGCCGACGATTTCGGAGATTTCCTGGGTGATCGCTGCCTGGCGCGCCTTGTTGTAGACGAGCTGCAGGGTGCCGATCAGCTTGTTGGCGTTGTCGCTCGCCGCCTTCATCGCAACCATGCGTGCCGCATGCTCGGAGGCGACGTTTTCCAGCAGTGCCTGGTACACCAGCGACTCGATGTAACGCGTCATCACGTGCTCGAGCACGGTCGCGGCATCGGGTTCGTACAGGTAATCCCAGTCGTGGTGAGCGACCTGCTTCTCAGCCGGCGGCAGCGGCAGCAGCTGATCGAAGCTGGCCTTCTGCACCATGGTGTTCACGAAGCGGTTGTAGACCAGGTACACGCGGTCGATCCTGCCTTCGGTGAAGGCGTCGAGCATGACCTTGATCACACCGATCAGCGATTCCAGCTTCGGCACGTCGCCGATGTGGGTCACGCTGCCGACCATGTTGACCTTCACGCGGCGGAAGAAGGTCGAAGCCTTCTGGCCGATGGTCACCAGGTCCACTTCGGCACCCTTGTCCTGCCATGCCTTGGCTTCGCCCAGCATCTTGCGGAACAGGTTGTTGTTCAGGCCGCCGGCCAGACCGCGATCGGAGGAGATCACGATGAAACCGACCCGCTTGACCTGCTCGCGCTCGACCAGGAACGGATGCTGGTAGTCGGTGCTGGCCTGGGCCAGATGACCGATCACCTGCTTCATCGCCTGCGCGTACGGACGCGAGGTCTTCATCCGATCCTGCGCCTTGCGGATCTTGGAGGCCGAGACCATTTCCAGGGCGCGCGTCACCTTGCGGGTGTTCTGCACGCTCTTGATCTTGGTTTTGATTTCGCGTCCGCTTGCCATCTCTTGTTTCCCGTGGCGCGGGGCTGATGCCCCGCGTTGTTCAACCGTTTGTCATCTGGTCCAGCGGAGCCAGCGGCTCCGCTCTACAGGACCGCGATTACCAGCTGCCGGTGGTCTTGAACTCGGCGATGCCCTTCTTGAAGGCACCTTCGATGTCGTTGTCCCAACCGCCGGTGGCGTTGACCTTGCTGATCAGCTCGCCCTGGGTGTTGGCGAAGTGGGCGTGCAGGCCTTCTTCGAACGCCAGCAGCTTGTTGACCGGCACGTCGTCGAGGTAACCCTCGTTGACGGCGTAGATCGACAGCGCCTGGTTGGCGATCGACATCGGCGCGTACTGCTTCTGCTTCATCAGCTCGGTGACGCGCTGGCCACGCTCCAGCTGCTTGCGGGTCGCTTCGTCCAGGTCCGAGGCGAACTGCGCGAACGCAGCCAGCTCGCGGTACTGGGCCAGCGAGATACGGATGCCGCCCGACAGCTTCTTGATGATCTTGGTCTGGGCCGAGCCACCGACGCGCGACACCGAGATACCGGCGTTCACGGCCGGACGGATGCCGGCGTTGAACAGGTCGGTTTCCAGGAAGATCTGGCCGTCGGTGATCGAGATCACGTTGGTCGGAACGAAAGCGGACACGTCGCCGGCCTGGGTCTCGATGATCGGCAGCGCGGTCAGCGAACCGGTCTTGCCGGTGACCTTGCCTTCGGTGAACTTCTCGACGTATTCCTCGGACACGCGGGCAGCGCGCTCGAGCAGACGGGAGTGCAGGTAGAACACGTCACCCGGGTAGGCTTCACGGCCCGGCGGACGCTTCAGCAGCAGCGAGATCTGGCGGTAGGCAACGGCCTGCTTGGACAGATCGTCGTACACGATCAGCGCGTCTTCGCCGCGGTCCATGAAGTACTCACCCATGGTGCAGCCCGAGTAGGCGCTGATGTACTGCATGGCAGCCGATTCGGAAGCGGTCGCGGCCACCACGATGGTGTGGGCCAGCGCGCCGTTCTCTTCCAGCTTGCGCACGATGTTGGCGATGGTCGACGCCTTCTGGCCGATCGCAACGTACACGCACTTGATGCCGGTGCCCTTCTGGTTGATCACCGCATCGATCGCCATGGCGGTCTTGCCGGTCTGGCGGTCACCGATGATCAGCTCGCGCTGGCCACGGCCGATCGGGATCATCGAGTCGACCGACTTGTAACCGGTCTGCACCGGCTGGTCGACCGACTTGCGCCAGATCACGCCCGGAGCAACGCGTTCCACCGGAGCGGTCAGGTCGGTGCCCAGCGGGCCCTTGCCGTCGATCGGCTCGCCCAGCGCGTTCACGACGCGGCCCAGCAGTTCCGGGCCGACCGGCACTTCCAGGATGCGGCCGGTGGTCTTGGCGACGTCGCCTTCGCGCAGGTGCTCGTAGTCACCCAGGACCACGGCGCCGACCGAGTCGCGCTCCAGGTTCAGGGCCAGGGCGAAGGTGTTGTTCGGCAGTTCGATCATTTCGCCCTGCATCACGTCGGCCAGACCGAAGATGCGCACGATGCCGTCGGACACGCTGGTCACGGTGCCTTCGTTGCGCGATTCCGCGGCCAGCTTGACCTTCTCGATGCGGTTCTTGATCAGTTCGCTGATTTCGGAGGGGTTGAGCGTGGTTGCCATCGTCAAGTCCTAGTGCCGGCAGCGGGGCCGGACGTTAAATGAATTCAGTTAGCGAGCGCGGTCTGCAGACGGGCCAGCTTGCCCTTCAGCGAACCATCGATGACCACGTCGCCGGCGTCGATCACGGCGCCGCCGATCAGCGAAGCATCGACCGCGGTGGTCACGTCGACCTCGCGGTTGAAGCGCTTGCGCAGCGCGACCTTGATCGCGTCCAGCTCGCCGGCCGACAGCTCGGAAGCCGAGGTCACCGTGGCCTTGACCACGTGCTCGGCTTCGGCGCGCAGGGCGTCGAACATGCCGGAGATTTCCGGCAGCAGCGGCAGACGATGCGATTCGGCCAGGATGGCCAGGAAGCGCGAGTAGGTCTCGCCGTGCGACACCGGCGCCAGCAGGGCGACGGCGTCGTCACGACCCAGCTCCGGGTTGGCGAGCAGGGCCGCCACGCGCGGGTCGGCGGCGACGTGGGCGGAGAACGCCAGGGCGTCCGACCACGGCGCGAACGCACCTTCGTCGCGCGCGGTCGCGAACGCGGCGCGGGCGTACGGGCGGGCAAGCGTGAGGGCCTGGCTCATCCTTAGATCTCCGAGGCCAGCTCGTCGAGCAGCGCCTTGTGGGCGTTGGCGTCGATTTCGCGCTTGAGCAGCTTTTCGGCACCGGTCACGGCCAGCGCGGACACCTGCTTGCGCAGATCTTCACGGGCACGGTTGGCGGCGGCGTCGATTTCAGCCTGGGCCAGTTCCTTCTGACGGGTGGCTTCGGTGATCGCTTCGTTACGGGCTGCATCAACGATCTGGTTGGCACGCGCGTGGGCCTGATCGATGATCTCGTTGGCCTTGGTGCGGGCTTCCTTCAGCGCTTCGTTGACCTTCTCCTGCGCCTGGGCCAGATCTTTCTGGCTGCGGTCGGCAGCAGCGAGGCCTTCAGCAATCTTCTGCTGGCGCTCTTCGATCGCGTTCATCAGCGGCGGCCAGATCTTGGTCGCGATGATCCAGATCAGACCAGCGAAGGCCAGCGCCTGCGCAAGAAGGGTGAAATTGATATTCATGGTTAGCTCGATCGCTGGTTTCGGGGTGGACGTGCCGCCGAAGCGGCACATCCGGCCTTCATCCGAAACCGGGTGCATCAGCACCCGGTCGTCTCAAACCGCTGTATCAGCCGGCCAGAGCCTTGGTGACGGCGCCAGCAAAGGCAGCCGACAGCGGGTTGGCGAAGGCCAGCAGCAGGCCAACGGCGACCGAGATGATGAACGCGGCGTCGATCAGGCCGGCGGTGATGAACATGCGGACCTGCAGGACCGGGATCAGTTCCGGCTGGCGCGCGGCCGACTCCAGGAACTTACCAGCCATGATGGCCAGACCCAGACCGGCGCCCAGCGCGGCCAGGCCGATCATGATGCCGACGGCAAGGGCGGTGGAGCTCTGAATCTGCGCGAAGTTGGTCAGGACGGCGAAGTACATGGTTATCTCCAGGAACTTAAGTTGCTAAGGGTGATGAAACGGATGAAGGTTGAAACGCGTTGAAGCTTGAAACTCAGTGAGCGTCTTCCGACAGGCTCAGGTACACGATCGACAGCATCATGAAGATGAAGGCCTGCAGCGGGATCACCAGCAGGTGGAACAGCATCCAGCCGAGGCCGAACACACCACCCGCGATGGCGCCGAAGAAACCGGCACCACCCAGCACCCAGATCAGCAGGAACACGATTTCGCCGCCGAACATGTTGCCGAACAGTCGCATCGCCAGCGAGATCGGCTTGCTCAGCCACTCGACGATGTTGAGGATCAGGTTGAACGGCATCATCCACTTGCCGAACGGCGCCGTCAGGAATTCCTTGACGAAGCCGACCAGGCCCTTGGACTTGAGCGCGAAGAACAGCATCAGGAAGAACACGCTGATGGCCATGCCGAGGGTGGCATTGACGTCAGCGGTCGGCACCGGCTTCCAGTAGTGCACGCCCACCCATTCCAGCGGCTTGGCGATGAAATCGGCCGGGATCATCTTCAGCAGATTCATCAACAGGATCCAGAAGAAGATCGTGATGGCGATCGGCGTGACCAGCTTGCTCTTGCCGTGGTAGGTGTCCTTGGCCTGGCGGTCGACGAACTCCAGGCAGATCTCGACGAAGGCCTGCCACTTGCCCGGCACGCCGGCGGTGGCCTTGCGGGTCCCCAGCCAGAACGCGACAACGATCACCAGGCCCATCAGGACGGCGGTGAGGAAGGTATCGACGTGGATATGCCAGAACATACCCTCACCCTTGCCGACCGGTGCGGTCAGGTTGTGCAGGTGATGCTGGATGTAGCTGGTAGGGGTTAGAGCCTCGCCCGCCATGTGTCCGGAACCTTCAGTTAATTGAATTCTGTCAACGCCTGGCCATGGCCAGGACCTGGAACATCAAGCCGACGGCGATACCGGCCAACAGCGCCAATGCAGGCAGCTTGAAGACCAGGAACCCCACCAGCAGGACGCCGAAAACCACGACCCACTTGGCCACGATCGCAATGATCAGGCGAGCCATCGCCGATCCTGCGGCCACCGCACCACCGCCCAGAGCCATCCGTGCCGCAACCCAGCCGCCGGCCGAAATGGCCACACCGGACGCCAGCGCGCCGAGGGCATACTTCGGACCTACCAGCAGGAAGGCCAGGGCCAGGACAGCCACCGCGGCCAGCGGGTAGACCGCGGCGCGCAGCATCAGTCGCCGACCCGCATCAACGGAGTTCAGCACAGGACGTCCCGCGTGGTTGCAAGTGGAGGGCTGAGGCGGCTACAGCAGGGGGGCCTCATCGAGCCGCCAAATTATAGCAATGGGACAATTTGCGAGACAACCGCTGCCTGTTCATCCCTGGAAGCCGCAAGTTGCGGTAACGGTTACATTTTTGCGTGCCACCCGGGGGACAATGACGTCCGCGTGATGCTGCACCGCAGTATTGAACTTTGGTCGCAGGCGCGGAACTTTCGCCGGATGCGCCGGTCCGATCTTTCGACCTGCCTGCAGCAACCTCGTCGACGCTTCGCCCCGCAGGTCCCGCGATGGCCCCGAAGCCCGGCTCCGGGGCCATCTTTTTGCGTCGTCGCGACAGGGCTGAACCGTGCACACTCCGTGGACCATACGTTCACGGATGGTGGACGGCGGCGTCCGGCACAGTGGTCTTCATTCTGATGAACCACTGCAAGGACTCTTCGATGCGCCCCGTACCCACCCTGCTCGCCCTTTCCCTGCTCGCTGCCGGCGCCTCGTTCGCCAATGCCGCCCACGCCGCCGAAGGCGACGACCGCTTCGCCATCCGTCTGGGTGCGATGAACATCGATTCGGACAACACGCTGCGTGGCAGCACCACCGTGGCCGGCCAGGACATCTCCCTGGACCAGGACTTCAAGCTGGGTGGCAAGGAATGGGAGCCGCGCATCGACGGCATGTTCCGCATCAGCAACCGTCAGCGCCTGCTGTTCAACTACTTCAAGTACGACAAGGACCGTCGCGAGACGCTTGACCAGGGCATTTCCTTCGGCGGTGAGAGCGTGCCGGCCGGCAGCTTCGTGAAGGGCGAGCTGAAGTACCAGGTGGCCAGCCTGGTCTATGACTACTCGGTCGTCGATACCGACACCTTCGACCTGGGCCTGCAGATCGGTGGCGAGTACGCCAAGGTCAGCACCAAGGGCTACGCGGACCTGGGCACGGTGTATGAAGGCCAGTTCCTCAACGAGAAGGCCGATGGCGTGGCACCGGTGGTGGGTGCGCGCATGACCTTCACTCCGTCCGAGCGCTGGATGATCACGCTGCAGGGCCAGTACCTGAACACGCGCTGGGGCAGTTTCGATGACTACAAGGGCGACCTGAGCCGCGCCAATGCGATCGTCGATTACCGCTTCACCAAGAACTTCGGTGTGTTCGCCGGCTACGACTGGTTCAAGCTGGACGTGGACAAGAAGGGCAGCGACGGCACGGTCGGCCTGAAGCAGGAATTCAAGGGCCCGGTGGCCGGTATCAGCTTCGTGTTCTGATCCCCTGCCCCTTCCACGGCATCTTCTCTCCTGGCGCGGCCTCCGGAACATCGGGGCCGCGTTTTTTCTTTGCATCGTCGAGCAGAAAAGCAGGCTGGTCGAGCGCTGGGGGAAGAGGGGCTTGCGTGCGAATGTCCCCCGGCGCCGGCCTACGGCCGTCACCTCCTCCTTTACTTCGCACACAAGCCCCTCTTCCCCCGCGTGTCAGGCATCCAGGCGGGCCAGGCTGTGGCTCTCGACTATCCGCAAGCCGAGCCGCTGCGTGGGTGGCAGGCGTTTGGACAAAGTAAAGGAGGAGGCGACCGCCGCAGGCGGGCGACGGGGGACATTTGTCGAAATGCCTGCCACCCGTGCAGTGGCCCCACCCTTTGCTGCAGCACTGATCGAAGAAAAAAAGCCCCGGCAGATGCCAGGGCTTTTCGTTCGGAACGGCGCGGACGCCTTACTTCTTCTTCGGCATGTACAGATCGGTGATCGTGCCGTCGTAGATTTCCGAGGCCATCGCCACCGACTCGCTCAGCGTCGGATGCGCATGGATGGTGTGGCCGATGTCTTCCGCTTCCGCACCCATCTCGATCGCCAGGCCGATCTCGGCCAGCAGATCGCCGGCATGCACGCCGACGATCGCGCCACCGATGATGCGGTGGGTCTCTTCGTCGAAGATCAGCTTGGTGAAGCCCTCGGTGCGACCGATGCCGATCGCGCGGCCACTGGCGGCCCACGGGAACTTGGCCACGCCGACCTTCAGGCCCTTGGCCTTGGCTTCGGTCTCGGTCACGCCGACCCAGGCGATTTCCGGGTTGGTGTAGGCCACCGACGGAATCACGCGGGCGACCCACTCCTTCTTGTGGCCGGCTGCCACTTCAGCGGCCAGCTTGCCCTCGTGCGTGGCCTTGTGGGCCAGCATCGGGTTGCCGACGATGTCGCCGATGGCAAAGATGTGCGGCACGTTGGTACGCATCTGCCGATCGACCGGGATGAAGCCGCGGTCGGTGACCTGCACGCCGGCCTTCTCGGCATCGATCTTCTTGCCGTTCGGCGAGCGGCCCACGGCCACCAGCACGCGGTCGAAGGTGCCCTGCGCCAGCGCAGGCGCCTGGCCTTCCTCGGCGGCTTCGAAGGTCACGGTGATGCCCTTGGCATCGGCGGTGACGCCCGAGGCCTTGGTCTTCAGGTGCACGTCGATGCCCTGCTTCTTCAGGCGGTCGGCCAGCGGCTTGACCAGGTCCTTGTCGGCGCCCGGCATCAGCTGGTCCATGAACTCGACCACGGTGACCTTGCTGCCCAGCGCGCTGTACACGGTGGCCATTTCCAGGCCGATGATGCCGCCGCCGACGACCAGCAGCGAGCCCGGCACTTCGGCCAGCTCCAGCGCATCGGTGGAATCCATCACGCGCTTGTCGTCCCACGGGAAGTTCGGCAGCTTCACCGCCTGCGAACCGGCGGCGATGATGCATTTCTGGAAGCGCAGCAGCTGGGTGCTGCCGTCAGCGGCGGTGATCTCCAGCTCGTTGGCCGAGACAAACCTGCCAACGCCCTGCACGTTGCGGACCTTGCGCTGCTTGGCCATGCCGGCCAGGCCCTTGGTCAGCTGGTTGACGACCTTTTCCTTGTACGCGCGCAGCTTGTCCAGGGTGATGGTCGGCTTGCCGAACTCGACGCCGAAATCACCGGCGTGGGCCACTTCGTCGATGACCGCAGCAGCATGCAGCAGCGCCTTGGACGGGATGCAGCCGACATTGAGGCAGACGCCGCCGAGGCTGGCGTAACGTTCGACCAGCACCGTATCCAGGCCGACGTCGGCGGCGCGGAAGGCTGCGGTGTAGCCGCCCGGGCCGGAGCCCAGCACGACCATCTCGCATTCGATGTCGGCCGGCTTGCCGCTGGACAGCGCCGGCTTCGGCGCAGCCGGTTCGGCCGGGGCGCGGTGCGACGGGGTCACCGGCGGCTTGCTGGCCGGGGCGGCCGGAGCCGGCGCGGCGGCCTTGGCCGGGGCTTCGGCGGCGCCTTCAGTGTCCAGCACCACGACCACGGCGCCTTCGGACAGGGTATCGCCCAGCTTGACCTTGATTTCCTTGACCACACCAGCGGCCGAGGACGGCACTTCCAGGGTGGCCTTGTCCGACTCCAGGGTTACCAGACCCTGGTCCTTCTTCACCGTGTCGCCGACGGCGACCAACACTTCGATCACCGGCACATCGCTGTAATCGCCGATGTCGGGAACCTTGACTTCAATCGTGGCCATGGTGGGTTTTCCTCGTGCCCGCCCGGCGGCGCCGGCGGGCTGTCACTGCATCTGTTCACGCGGCCGCGCCAGGGGCTGCGGCCGCACGGTGGGGGCGAAGCGGTGCCTTACAGCAGCACGCGGCGCATGTCGGCCAGTACCTGCGACAGGTACGTGGTGAAGCGTGCGGCCAGTGCGCCGTCGATGACGCGGTGGTCGTAGCTCAGCGACAGCGGCAGCATCAGCTTCGGTGCGAATTCCTTGCCGTTCCAGACCGGCTGGATGGACGACTTGGAGACGCCGAGGATGGCCACTTCCGGTGCGTTGACGATCGGGGTGAACGCGGTGCCGCCGATGCCGCCCAACGAGCTGATCGAGAAGCAGCCGCCGCTCATGTCGGCCGGGCCCAGCTTGCCGTCGCGTGCCTTCTTGGCCAGTTCGCCGGTTTCCTGCGCGATCTGCACCACGCCCTTCTTGTCCACGTCGCGGATGACCGGCACGACCAGGCCGTTCGGTGTGTCGGCGGCGAAACCGATGTGGAAGTACTTTTTCAGGGTCAGGTTTTCACCGCTGGCATCGAGCGAGGCGTTGAATTCCGGGAACTTCTTCAGCGCTGCGGCGCTGGCCTTGATCAGGAAGGCGAGCATGGTCAGCTTGATGCCGGCCTTCTCGTTCTCCTTGTTCAACGCCACGCGCAGGCCTTCCAGGTCGGTGATGTCGGCCTGCTCGAACTGGGTGACGTGCGGGATCATGGCCCAGTTGCGGGCCAGGTTCGCACCGGAGATCTTCTTGATGCGCGACAGCGGCTGGACTTCGGTCTCGCCGAACTTGCTGAAGTCGACCTTCGGCCACGGCAGCAGGTTCAGGCCACCACCAGCGGCGACGGCGCCACCGGCAGCTGCCGGCACGCCACCGCTGAGCGCGGCCTTGACGAACTTCTGTACGTCACCCTTGGTGATGCGGCCACCCTTCTCGGTGCCGTTGATCTGCAGCAGGTCCACGCCCAGCTCGCGGGCGAACACGCGCACCGCCGGGGTGGCGTACGGCACCTTGGCCGGCAACACGCCATCGGCATTGAACTGCACCGGCGGGCTGGACGGGGTACCGGCCGAGGCGATCTCGCGGGCCGCCAGCTTGTCCGGCTGCGCCGGCACAGCGACCGGCTCGACCTTGGTGGCGGTCTCTGCGGCAGCCGGAGCGGCAGCAGCAGCGGCCTTGGTCGGCGCCGGCGCGGCAGCGCCCTCGGCTTCGATGATGGCAACCACGTCGCCTTGCGACAGATTGTCGCCCACCTTGACCTTGATCTCCTTGACCACGCCGGCCACAGACGACGGCACTTCCATGGTGGCCTTGTCGCTTTCCAGCGTGACCAGGCCCTGGTCCTTCTTGACCGTATCGCCCACGGCGACCAGCACTTCGATGACCGGAATGCCGGCGTAGTCGCCGATGTCCGGCACCAGGGCTTCAACCGCACCACCGCTGGCAGCCGGAGCGGCCGGCGCAGCTGCGGCCGGCGCGCTCTGGGTGGCGGCAGCCGGGGCAGCGGCCTTGGCCGGTGCCGGTGCCGGTGCGGCAGCGGCCGGCTTGGCGGCTTCGGCTTCGCCTTCGGCCACTTCGATCAGGGCCACGACCTTGCCTTCGGACAGGCTGTCGCCCACTTTGACCTTGAGCTCCTTGACCACGCCCGCCACCGAGGACGGCACTTCCATGGTCGCCTTGTCGCTTTCCAGCGTCACCAGGCCCTGGTCCTTCTTGACCGTGTCGCCGACGGCGACAAGCACCTCGATTACCGGGATATCGCTGTAGTCACCGATATCGGGGACAAGTGCTTCCTTGATTTCGGCCATGGGGATAACTCCGGCAATCTGGTGTAGGGAAACGTCTATTGTGCGGCCAGCGGGGTCCAGCGCCAACCGTTACAGGTGTTTTCAGTACGCACGCAGCCGGGACAGGCTGTTGCCCATGGGTCGGGTGCGCGACCAGTCGGTAGCGTATTGTCCAGGCGATGTCCGCTTCATGTCGCCCGCGCGTCGGCCACCGGCTGCCAGGCCTGGCGCAGGCGCGGCAACGACCACGCCGCATTGGCAGGGCTGGTCGACGGCAGCGCGACCACCTTCGGCGGGGCCTCCAGCCGCGGCAACACCCAGCGCTGGAATGCCTGCAATGACGCGCCGCCATTGCAGCCGATCAGCGTCAGCTCAGGCAACGTGGCGATCAGTTCCGGCAGTGCATTGGCCACTTCCGTGCCACGCACGATGTCCGCATCCAGGCTGCCGCGCCGCTCGCAGCGCCCGATCACATCCCACAGGCCGATGCCTGCGGCGTTCAACGCCTGCAGCCGTTGCGCATAGGGCAGATCCGCGTCGAAACCGCAGATATCGGCCATCAGCGGCCAGAAGCGGTTGCGAGGATGCGCGTAGTAGCGCTGCTCCTGCAGGGATGCCACGCCTGGCATCGAGCCCAGCAGCAGCACCCTGCAATCGACGTTCACCTGCGCTGGCAGGCCAATGCACAACGTTGCCGTGCTCACATCTTCTCCAACTGCATGAATGTCGGCGAGAGCAGAAAACGCCATGAATAAAGGCATTCCGCACCCGTCGCTGAACAAGGAAAACTATTTTTTAACGTGCGTCGGATTCGATTCATGTTGGGGCGACTACGGTGTGCTCGCCCCGCAACCGGGGGCCCAAAACAAGAAACATTAGGAGATACCCCCATGCGCTCCATCCGTATCCTGAGTCTCGCCCTGCTGACCTCCGCCGCCTTCGCGCCGGCCGCTTTCGCCCAGGACAGCAGCACCACCGATACCGCTTCGGGCAAGCATTTTGCCGTTGTTGGCGGCATCTCGCTGCTGGAGCCGAAGAACGACCCGATCACCGGCGTGAAGAAGACCGACGGTGGCCCGGCGCCGACCGTCAGCTTCAGCTACTACATCAACGACAACTGGGCCGTTGAGCTGTGGGGCGCTGCCGACAAGTTCGACAACAAGTTCAAGGGCCCGAACAACGCCCGCCTGGGTTCGGTCGAGCAGCAGCCGGTCGCGCTGAGCGGCCAGTACCACTTCGGCCAGGCTGACAACGTGTTCCGCCCGTTCGTGGGCGTGGGCTACTACCAGTCGAGCTTCAGCAACGAGAAGCTGGGCAACGGCGCTGACACCGACATCCGCTTCAAGGATGCCAAGGGCGTGATCGGCACCGTCGGCGTCGACATGAACATCAACTCCACCTGGTTCGCCCGTGCTGACGCCCGCTACATGCGCGCCCGCCCGGACATCAAGGTCGGCGGCGAGAAGATCGGCGAAGCCAAGATGGATCCGTGGACCGTCGGCTTCGGCATCGGCGCCCGCTTCTGATCCAGGCAGCACCTGCTTCACTGATGCAACGCGACGGGCCCTTCGGGGCCCGTCGTCGTTTCCGTCACCCGCGTTCCGCGTGTAGAGCCAAGCCCATGCTCGGCTGCTTTTTTGTAGAGTCGAGCCAAGCCCCCTATCCCGGGTCGAGCGGCGGGCTCCGCGCGCATTGCGATGCGTTACGTTCAATGGCGCCCACGATCAATGGTGGCGCGGCTCGGCTCTACAGACACAGGACGCGGAGACACGATGGACGACGTCGACCTGCTGGTGATCGGTGGCGGCATCAATGGCGCCGGCATCGCCCGTGACGCCAGCGGCCGCGGCCTGCGCGTGCTGCTGTGCGAACAGCATGACCTGGCCGCGCATACCTCCAGTGCCAGCAGCAAGCTGATCCACGGCGGCCTGCGCTACCTGGAGCAGGGCGAGTTCGGGCTGGTGCGCAAGGCGCTGGGCGAACGCGAGGTGGTGCGCCGGCAGGCGCCCCATCTGGTCCATCCGCTGCGCTTCGTCCTGCCGTGGGAACCGCACCTGCGCCCGCGCTGGATGCTGCGCGCGGGGCTGTGGCTGTACGACCATCTGGGCCGGCGCAGCCCCGCCTTCCCCGCGTCACGCGCACTGGAACTGCAGCACGATCCGCTCGGCCAGTGGCTCTCCCCGGCGCTGCGGCAGGCCTTCAGCTACGCCGATGCGCAGGTCGATGACGCGCGGCTGGTACTGCTCAACGCCCTGGATGCCGCGCAGCGGGGCGCACAGGTGCAGGTGCGCAGCCGCTGCATCGACCTGCACCCCGTGCAGGGCCGGTGGCGGGCCGTGCTGGAATCCGCCGATGGCCAGCGGCACCCCGTGAATGCCCGCGCCGTGGTCAATGCGGCGGGCCCGTGGGCCGGGGGCCTGCTGGAACGGATGCAGGCGCGCAGCGGCGGCCCTGCGCTGCGCCTGGTGCAGGGCAGCCACATCGTGCTGCGCAGGCCCTGGCCCGATGACAGCGCCTGCCTGCTGCAGCAGCCCGACGGGCGGGTGGTGTTCCTGCTGCCTTTCGCCCACGACCACCTGCTGGTGGGCACCACCGATACCGACTATCGCGGTGACCCGGCGCGCTGCAGCGTGCTGCCTTCCGAGGTGACCTACCTGTGCGAAGCGGCCAATCGCTACCTGCGTGACCCCATTGCCCCGGACGAGGTGGTCTGGGCGTTCGCCGGTGTCCGTCCATTGCTGGCCGACCCGGATCCGCGCGCAGCGCAGCTGAGCCGCGACTACCGCCTGCAGGTGCAGGTGGACCCGGCACCGGCGCTGCATGTACTGGGCGGCAAGCTGACCACCTACCGGGTGCTGGCCGAGGAGGCACTGGACCTGCTGCGCCCTGCCCTGCCACAGATGGGACCGGCCTGGACGGCGCGCGGAGACCCGCTGCCGGGCAGCGACTGGGGCGACGCCGCACAGGCGTGCTCGCGCCTGCTGGCGCTGGCACCGTGGTTGCCCGCAGGTATCGCGCGACGCTGGGCCGGGGCCTATGGCAGTCGCAGCGCGGAACTGCTGCAGGGTGTACACGGCCTGCACGATCTGGGCGAGGACTTCGGCGGTGGCCTGCACGCACGCGAAGTGGACTTCCTGCGCGAACGCGAGTGGGCGTGTGACACCGACGATATCCTGTGGCGCCGGAGCAAGCTGGGGTTGCGGCTGGATGCTGTGCAGGTGGCACGACTGCAGGCGTGGATGGAGGGTCGGATCCCTTTTCCACGGAAAGGGCTTTGACCCCCGTGTTGCCACATGTGCCAACCAAGGTTGGCAGCTACCAGGGCAGCCGCGGGCGACGCGATCGATGCATTAGGATTTCCCCATCGCCATTGGAGACGCTGCATGACGCCCCGCTACGTGCTGGCCATCGACCAGGGCACCACCAGTTCGCGCGCGATCCTGTTCGACCGCGCCGGCGACATCGTCGGCAGCGCGCAGCGCGAGTTCGCGCAGATCTTCCCGCAGCCCGGCTGGGTCGAGCATGACCCCCGCGAGATCCTTACCAGCGTCTATGCCACATTGACCGAACTGCTCAGCCGCGGGCAGATCGACCCACGCCATATCGCCGCGCTGGGCATCACCAACCAGCGCGAAACCACCGTGGTCTGGGACCGTGCCACCGGCCAGCCGATCCACAACGCCATCGTCTGGCAATCGCGGCAGAGCCACTCCATCTGCGAGCGGCTGAAGTCCGACGGGCATGAAGCGCTGATCCGCGAGCGGACCGGGCTGCTGATCGACGCCTATTTCTCCGCGACCAAGGTGCGCTGGATCCTCGACCACGTGGATGGTGCGCAGCAGCGCGCCGAACGTGGTGAGCTGCTGTTCGGCACCATCGACAGCTGGCTGGTGTGGAACCTCAGCGGTGGCCAGGCACATGTGACTGACTACAGCAATGCGGCGCGCACGCTGCTGTTCAACATCCACACGCTGGACTGGGATGACGACCTGCTGGCCCTGCTCGGCATTCCGCGCGCGATGCTGCCGCAGGTGCGCGACTCCAGCGCGGTGTACGCACACACCCGGCCGCAGTTCTTCTTCGACCATCCGATCCCCATCGCCGGCATCGCCGGTGACCAGCAGGCGGCGCTGTTCGGCCAGGCTTGTTTCCAGCCGGGCATGGTCAAGAACACCTATGGCACCGGTTGCTTCATGTTGATGCACACCGGCGCGCAGGCGGTGCGGTCGCGCAACGGCCTGCTGACCACCATTGCCTGGGGCCTGGACGGGCGCGTGGAGTACGCGCTGGAGGGTTCGATCTTCATCGCCGGCTCGGTGGTGCAGTGGCTGCGCGATGGACTACGCATGATCGAACGCGCCAGCGACAGCCAGGCGCTGGCTGCGCAGGTGCCCGACAGTGGCGGCGCCTACCTGGTGCCGGCGTTCGTCGGCCTCGGCGCGCCCTATTGGCGCAGTGATGTGCGCGGTGCGATGTTCGGCCTGACCCGCGGCACCCGCAAGGCGCACTTCGTGCGCGCCGCGCTGGAAGCGATGGCCTACCAGACCCGCGATGTACTCGATGCGATGCAGTCCGATGCGGGTATCGCGCTGACCGAGCTGCGCGCTGATGGCGGTGCGATCGGCAACGACTTCCTGGCCGGTTTCCAGGCCGACATTCTCGGTGTGCCGCTGCTGCGGCCGCGACTGACCGAGACCACCGCGCTGGGTGCGGCCTACCTGGCCGGCCTGGCAGTGGGGTTCTGGAACAGCCGCGAACAGATCGCCGCGCAATGGGGCCTGGACCGGCGCTTCGAGCCACGGATGGAGGTGGCCCGGCGCGAGAAACTGTATGCGGGATGGCAGCAGGCGGTGGCCGCGACCCTCGCCTTCCACGTCGATTGAGGGGTAGTGCCGGTCAGAACGCCGGCAGCACCGCGCCCTTGTACTTGGTCTCGATGAAGGCCTTCACCTGCGGGCTGGTCAGGGCCTTGGCCAGCTTCTGCACGCGGGCGTCGTCCTTGTTGTCCGGGCGCGCGA
>NZ_JBMRGJ010000021.1:0-76840 GCF_049384325.1 Stenotrophomonas sp. CASM114
GGCCGGCAGCCCCATGATCCCGTGGATGCCGGCCAGCGGCCGGCACTACCACGAATCAGCCTTACCCCAGATCGCCCAAGCGCGCCTGCAACGCCGCGATCGCGGCCAGTCCGGCCGTTTCCGTGCGCAGGATCCGCGGCCCCAGTTGCAGCCCCTGGAATCCTGCTGCGGCCAGTTGATCGCGGTCGCGTGGCGACCAGCCGCCTTCCGGGCCGATTGCAATCACGATGCCGCCAGCGGGAGCGGCTTCCAGCGTCGACAGGCGATGTGCTCCCTGCGGATCCAGGGTCAGCCGCAGCGAATCGGCTGGCAGCGCCGCCGCAGCCTGCGCCAGCGACAGCGGCGAACCTACCGGCGGAATGCGCGCGCGCCCGGACTGGCCGCAGGCCGAGGTCACCACGTTGTTCCAGTGCGCCACGCGCTTCTCGGCCCGTGCCGCGTCCAGCTTCACCTCGGTGCGCTCGGCGTTGACCGGAATGATCGCGGCCACGCCCAGCTCGGTGGCCTTCTGCAGGATCAGGTCCATCTTCTCGCCACGGGCGATGCCCTGCAGCAGGGTGATCGCCAGCGGGGACTCATTGTCGATGGCCTGCACGGCGTCGATGCGGACCTGCACCTCGCGCTTGCCGGCCACGGTCAGCGTCGCGCTGTAGTCGTGGCCATCGCCGTTGAACAGCACGCAGGTATCGCCTTCGCGCAGGCGCATCACCCGCACCAGGTGGTTGGCGGTCTCTTCCGGCAGGGTCACGGTCTGGCCGCTGTGCAGCGCCAGGTCGATGGGGCAGCGGGTCACGCGCATGCAATCGCCTCGTCGATGGCCGCAAGCGTGGTGTGCGCCAGCAGCTCCAGTTGTTCGTCGTCCACGCAGTAGGGTGGCATCCAGTACAGCACGTCGCCCAGCGGGCGCAGCACCACGCCGCGCTTGAGGGCGGCCTTGTAGGCCTGCAGGCCCAGCCGCAGACCCGGGTCGAACGGCGTGCGCTTGTTGCCGTCGCGCGACAGCTCGAACGCCACCACCATGCCGGCCTGGCGCACGTCGGCCACGTGCGGGTGGTCGGCAAACGGTGCCGCCAGCGTGCCCATCACCGAGGCGATGCCCCGGTTGCGCGCGATCACATCGTCGTCGCGGAAGATGTCCAGCGTCGCCAGCGCCGCGGCGCAGGCCAGCGGGTTGCCGGTGTAACTGTGCGAATGCAGGAAGGCGCGCTCGCGCGAGTCGTCGAGGAAGGCGTCATACAGCGCCTGCGTCGCCAGTACGGCGGCCAGTGGCAGGAAGCCGCCGGTCAGGCCCTTGGACAGGCACATCAGGTCCGGCATCACCCCGGCCTGCTCGCAGGCGAACAGGGTGCCGGTGCGGCCGAAGCCGGTGGCGATCTCGTCGGCGATCATGAACGCGCCATGGGCATCGCACAGTTCGCGCACGCGCTGCAGGTAGACCGGGTCATGCATGCGCATGCCGCCGGCACACTGCAGGCGCGGTTCCAGGATCACCGCGCAGACCTCGCCCGGGTGCTGGTCGAACAGCGTGGCCAGGCCATCGGCCGCCTGCCGTGCGCGATCGGCCGCGCTCTGGCCCGGTTCGGCCAGGTAGGCATCGGGCGACGGCGCGAACAGGCCCTCGGCCAGCAGCGGCGCATAGACGCGGCGGTACAGCGGAATGTCACCCAGCGCCAGCGCGCCCAGGGTTTCGCCGTGGTAGCCGTTCTCGAGCGCGATGAAGCGCGTGCGCCGGGGCTCTCCGCGGTTCTGGAAGTACTGGAAGGCCATCTTCAGCGCCACTTCCACGCCGGCGGATCCGTTGTCGGCGTAGAACACCTTGGCCAGCGGTTCGCGGCCGGCCTGGCGTGGCGCCAGTGCCAGCAGGCGTTCGGCCAGGGTGATCGCCGGCTCGTGGCCGAAACCGGCGAGCATCACCTGTTCCAGCTGCCCGGCCTGGGCAGCGATGGCACCACCGATGCGCGGTTCGGCATGACCGAACAGATTGGTCCACCAGCTGCTGACCGCGTCCAGATAGCGGTTGCCGTCGTGGTCGATCAGCCATGCGCCTTCGCCACGGGCAATCGGTACCAGCGGCAGGGTGTCCGGATGCTCACGCATCTGCGTGCACGGGTGCCACAGCACCTGCAGGTCGCGCTGCCGCCAGTGGCGGGCCAGCGGGGAGGGGGTTGGGTCTGCTAGCATTTCGGGCTCATGAACATGTTGCTGCCTGCACATTCTATCGGCCCCGGCGCAGCCGCCGGTCGCCGCGGAGATTCCGCATGAACGATGACCGTGCCGGCCGTCGCTTGCCGATCATCCATCGGATCACCGATGAGGAGAACGGCCCCTTCCAGCGCCAGCACCTGGACCTGGAGTTCTCCAACGGCGAACGCCGCCGCTTCGAGCGCCTGGTCAGCCGTGGGCACGGTGCGGTGGTGGTGGTGCCGATGCTCGACGACGAAACCGTGCTGCTGGTACGTGAATACGCCGCTGGCATGCACCGTTACGAACTGGGGCTGGTGAAGGGCCGGATCGATGCCGGCGAGACGCCCGAGCAGGCGGCCGACCGCGAACTGAAGGAAGAGGCCGGTTATGGTGCGCGCCGGGTCGACGTGCTGCGCGCGATGACCCTGGCCCCGACCTACATGAGCCACCAGTCGTGGCTGGTGGTGGCGCGCGACCTGTACCCGGAAAAACTGGCCGGCGACGAGCCGGAGGAGCTGGAAGTGGTGCCGTGGAAGCTGGCCGAACTGGACCAGCTGATGCTGCGCGAGGACTTCTCAGAGGGACGCTCGCTGGCGGCGCTGTTCATTGCCCGCCAGTGGCTGCAGGGAACGCGATGATCAAGCTGACGACGGACCTGCGCGAGACCGCCATCGCCATCGCCCAGGAAGCCGGACAGGCCATCATGCAGGTGTATGCCGATGGCTTCGACGTGCAGATCAAGGACGACAACAGCCCGGTCACCGCAGCTGACCTGGCCGCCAACCAGGTCATTGAACTGGGCCTGCGCCAGCTGACCCCGGACCTGCCGATCCTGTCCGAGGAATCGGCGCAGGTGGGCTGGGAGCAGCGCCGCCACTGGGGCGCCTACTGGCTGGTGGACCCGCTCGACGGCACCCGCGAGTTCGTCAAGCGCAACGGTGAGTTCAGCGTCAACATTGCCTTGATCTACCAGGGCGCACCGGCATTCGGCGTGGTGCTGGCGCCGGTCACCGGCATTGTCTGGCATGCCATGCGCGGGGAACTGGCCTATCGGCGGCAGGGTCTGCACGACACCGTGCTGCGCACCCGCACGCCGGCCACTGCTCCGCTGCGCGTCGCCGCCAGCCGATCGCACCGTTCGCCGGAAACCGAGGCGCTGCTGGCGCGCATGGGCCGCATCGAGACCATCGCGCAGGGATCGTCGCTGAAATTCTGCCGGATCGCCGAAGGCGGCCTGGATGTCTATCCGCGGCTCGGCCCGACCTCTGAATGGGATACCGCCGCCGGCCAGTGCGTGCTGCATGCGGCGGGTGGCGCGGTGCTGTCGGCCGCGACCGGCAAGCCGTTCCGTTACAACCGCCGCGAAACGCTGTTGAACGGCGATTTCATTGCCCTTGGTGATACCAGCCTGCCGTGGCGCGACTGGTTGTCCGACTGAACCTGGAGGCCGCATGAGCGCGCACGACACCCCTGCCACCGGCAGCGAGGCAAGCCATCAACTGGAACGCCTGCTGGTCATCATGGCGCGCCTGCGCGACCCGCAGGGAGGTTGCCCATGGGACCTGGAGCAGGACTTCTCGACCATTGCCCCGTACACCATCGAGGAAGCCTACGAGGTGGCCGATGCGATCGACCGCGGCGACCTCGACGATCTCTGCGACGAGCTCGGCGACCTGCTGCTGCAGGTGGTGTTCCACGCACGCATGGCCGAGGAGCAGGGGGCATTTGCCTTCGCCGATGTCGCACGTGCGATCAGCGACAAGATGCAGCGCCGTCACCCGCATGTGTTTGCCGATGTCAGCGTCGACGATGCCGACGGAGTGATGCGCAACTGGGACGCGATCAAGCGCGCCGAGCGTGCCGCCAAGGGCGAGCAGGACACCTCCGCACTGGCCGGTATCTCGCGTGGCCTGCCGGAATGGCAGCGCGCCGTGAAGCTCCAGTCGCGCGCGGCCAGGGTCGGTTTCGACTGGCCGGGCCCGCTGCCTGTGCTGGACAAGGCGGCCGAGGAGCTGCAGGAGCTGCGCGAGGAATTCGAGCGCGGCGATATCGCGGGCAACAAGGCGCGCCTGCAGGAAGAACTGGGCGACCTGCTGTTCGTCTGCGCCAACCTGGCCCGGCACGCCGATATCGATCTGGGCGCCGCACTGCGCGGGGCCAACCACAAGTTCGAGCGGCGCTTCCGCGCGATGGAAGCGCAGGCCGAGGCGCAGGGGGAGGCGTTGGCGGCACTGGACCTGGATGCGCAGGAAGCGCTGTGGCAGCACGCCAAGGCAGCAGAAAAAGCGTGAAGACGCTTGGCCTGTTCCTGCTGACCGCGCTAGCCGAGATCGTCGGCTGTTACCTGCCATGGTTGTGGCTGCGCAAGGGAGGCAGCGTCTGGTTGCTGCTGCCGGCCGCGGCCAGCCTGGCCCTGTTCGCCTGGCTGCTGACTCTGCACCCGACTGCCAGTGGACGGGTCTATGCCGCCTACGGTGGCGTGTACATCGGCACCGCGCTGTTCTGGTTGTGGCTGGTCGACGGCATCCGCCCCAGCCGCTGGGACCTGTTCGGTGCAGCCCTGTGCCTGGCCGGCATGGCGGTGATCATGTTCGGTCCGCGCACACCCCCGGTGTAGCGTCGAGCCAGGCTCGACCGCGCCCACCCTTTTGTAGAGCCGAGCCATGCTCGGCTGCCTTGGCCTTTGTAGCGCCAAGCTTGCTCGACTGCTCCCCGGAGAAGCAGCCGAGCATGGCTCGGCTCTACAACGGCCGCCGGGCCATGCCCCGCAAGCGCGCAGCGCTGCATCCCGGTAAGGCGCATGATGGCAGTGACCACGACCCCCGGAGCACGCGCATGTCCCGCTTCGCCAGCTTCCGCGAGTTCTATCCGTTCTATCTCAGCGAGCACCGCCACCCGGTCTCGCGGCGCCTGCATTTCATCGGCAGCTGCGGGGTGCTGCTGCTGGCTGCGGCTGCCGTGTTGCGCGGCCAGCCGACGCTCCTGCTGGCCGCGCTGTTCTGCGGTTATGGATTCGCCTGGGTCGGCCACTTCTTCTTCGAGAAGAATCGCCCGGCCACCTTCCGGCATCCGCTGTATTCATTCATGGGTGACTGGGTGATGTTCGTCGACATCCTGCGTGGGCGGGTGCGCCTGTAACAGGCGGTTGCGGGGAGCGCAGCCATTGCCTTGCCCGAAAGGGAAAGGGCAAGGCGGGCCGCGCTTCCGCTTCCACGAACCGCTGCGCTGCGGCACGCCTGCGGGCGACCGATCTGGGATAATGGGAATTCCTGTTTCCTCTGCTGCCGGACCGGTCATGACCCAGAAGACGCTGCTCAACGATACCCACCGCGCCCTTGGCGCCAAGATGGTCGATTTCGGGGGTTGGGACATGCCCATCCACTACGGCTCGCAGCTGGACGAACACCACCTGGTGCGTCGCGAAGCCGGCGTGTTCGACGTCAGTCACATGACCGTGGTCGACCTGCGCGGTGACCAGGTCAAGCCGTTCCTGCGCCGCCTGCTGGCCAATTCGATCGACAAACTGAAGGTGACCGGCAAGGCCCTGTACTCGTGCATGCTGAATCCGCGCGGCGGCGTCATCGACGACCTGATCGTCTACTACCTGGGCGACGATTTCTTCCGCATGGTGGTCAATGCCTCCACCCGCGAAAAGGACCTGGCCTGGCTGCGTGAGCAGGCGGCACCGTTCGGTGTTTCCGTCGAGCAGCGCCCGGACCTGGCCATCCTCGCCGTGCAGGGCCCGCAGGCGCGCGACATCGTGATCGGCCTGGCCCGCGAAGCCGACCGTGCAGCACTGACCAAGCTGGGCCGCTTCGCCGCCCTGCAGGCGCAGTCCGACGACAGCGTCGAGTTGTTTGTCGCCCGCACCGGCTACACCGGTGAAGACGGTTTCGAGATCCTGCTGCCGCAGGATGCCGTGGTCGCCTTCTGGAACCGCCTGCTGGCGGCAGGCGTGAAGCCGGCCGGCCTCGGTGCGCGCGACACCCTGCGCCTGGAGGCCGGCATGAACCTGTACGGCCAGGACATGGACGAAGAGATCAGCCCGTATGAAGCGGCACTGGCCTGGACCGTGTCGCTGGACGAAGGCCGCGACTTCATCGGCCGCGACGTGCTGGAGGCGCAGAAGGCCGCCGGCACCGCGCGCCAGATGATCGGCCTGGTGATGGACGAGAAGGGCGTGCTGCGCCACGGCCAGGCGGTGACCACCGCTGGCGGCCAGGGCGAGATCCTGTCCGGCACCTTCTCGCCGACCCTGGCCAAGGGCATCGCCTTCGCCCGCGTGCCGGCCGGTGAACTCGGCGAGGTCACCGTCGACATCCGCGGCCGGCAGGTGCCGGTGCGCGTGGTCAAGTTCCCGTTCGTGCGCGAAGGCCAGGCCCAGCCCGGCGTGCTCGCCGACGCCTGATCCGAACGTGCCGGTCGTCACTGACAGCAGTGGCGGCCGGTTGGTTACACTAGCCCCGTTTTTTCCACCCCTGCATATCTCTGGAGCAGTCCCATGAGCGAGATCCCCGGCGACCTCAAGTTCCTCAAGTCCCATGAGTGGGCCCGTGTCGAAGGCAATGGCCGCGTCACCGTCGGTATTTCCGACCACGCCCAGGGCCTGCTGGGTGACCTGGTCTACGTCGAACTGCCGGAAGTCGGCGCCGACGCCAAGGCCGGCGAACAGATCGCCGTCGTCGAGTCGGTGAAGGCCGCCTCGGACGTCTACAGCCCGATCAGCGGCAAGGTCGTCGAGGTCAACTCGGCCCTGTCCGACAAGCCGGAAACCATCAACGAAGATGCCTACGGCGAAGGCTGGATGTTCGTGATCGAACTGACCAACGCCGAAGAGGTCAACGAGCTGCTGGACCCGGACGCGTACGCCGAAGCCCTGGAGAACGACGACCACTGAGTCGTCGTTTCCGGATTCTGGAACGGCCACCTTCGGGTGGCCGTTTTTGTTTTGGCGACCGCGTCGGACTCATGACGCGGGGTTCGCTGTGCACCCTCGGCGTGGCATCAGCCGACAGGCGAACGGTGCCGATGGGCGTGCGCAGTTTTGCGCAAATCCGCGTTTCAGCCCCGCGCCGAAGCGTTCGAATGTGAAAACTTTTCGGCCCCCGTTGCGGCGCCGTTGTGCTGGCGTTGGCGGCGGTGCCGGTGACCACCGACGATGCGCGTACGCCGTTGTGCCTTGCCTGCGCCTGTCTACGCGGAGTGCTTATTTCAAGTGTTTTTTGATCAACGCCTGCATTGGCATCGATGCAGGCAACGTGCGTGCGCGCCGCTTCCACCGTCGTTGCAGGCCGTGCAGAGTGGTGGCGCCGGCGGCGCCCGGGAAGGCGCGGATGTGAAAATTTTTCGCGGGGGTTGTTGACAGTAAAAAAAACCGTGATTAGGTTTCGCCTCAGCAGACCTTGCCTGCCCAACCGAGTGCGCAGAATCAATCGTCCGATGCGAAGCAGCCCCTTCAAGACCACCGCGACCCTGATGACGGTGGACATGGCCCCGCTTCCCCCGGAGAAATGCAAGGCAACTCCCGTTCCGATGCCCGCTCCGCCGATCGAGGCGGGCATTGCCGCATCCGTAACGGCGCGCCTGACGCGCCGGCGGTCCCCGCACGCAGCATCCGCGGGTTTGATCCAACTGGGCGTTTCAACTCCCTATCACTGACGAGGAGCCATCCCATGGCAACCAAGAAAGCTGCGAAGAAGAAGCCCGCCGCCAAGAAAGCGGTGAAGAAGGTCGCGAAGAAGGCCGCTGCCAAGAAGGCAGTGAAGAAGGTCGCGAAGAAGGCAACCGCCAAGAAGGCAGTGAAGAAGGCTGCGAAGAAGGTCGCCAAGAAGACCACTGCGAAGAAGGCAGTGAAGAAGGCGGCGAAGAAGGTAGCCAAGAAGTCCGCTGCCAAGAAGGTAGCCAAGAAGGCCACCAAGAAGGTTGCCAAGAAGGCCACCAAGAAGACTGCCAAGAAGGCCGCGGCCCGCAAGCCGGCCAAGAAGGTCGCGAAGAAGGCCACTGCCAAGAAGGCCGTCAAGAAGACCGCCAAGAAGGCAGTGAAGAAGACCGCGAAGAAGGCCACCAAGAAGGCTGCCCCGAAGAAGGCAGCGAAGAAGGTTGCCAAGCGCAAGCCGGCCGCCCGCAAGAAGAAGGCCGCTCCGGTCGCTCTGCCGGCAACCCCGGCGCCGCTGATCTAAGTACTTCCCGATAGCCGCATCCTGAAACCCCCTTCCCTGGCTGCCCAGCGGGGAGGGGGTTTTTTTATGGGCCACTTGTAGCGTCGAGTCGAGCCAGGCTCGACCGCTTTCCTGACGGTCGGCGCTAGCCGTGCGGCGCCGCTGGAAAGCGCTCCATCAGGAAGTCGAGGAAGCTGCGCAGGCGGGTGGAGTGGTAACGGTCGTGCGCATAGACCACGTGCATCGGCCGACCGGCCTGACCGTATTCCGGGAACAGCTGCACCAGACGCCCCGCCTCGACATCGGCGGCCAGCAGCAGCGTCGATTGCAGGACGATGCCAAGGCCATGCAGCGCCGCCGAACGCAGCGCTTCGCCATTGTTGATCTGCAGTCGGCCGTCGGGCACGTGGTCGAGCTCGCCAGCGTCGTCCTGCAGCCACTGCGCAAGCGCACTCGGTTCGAACGACAGGCATTGATGGCCGGCAAGTGCGTGCACGCTGCGTGGCGTGCCATGCGTGGCCAGATACGCCGGCGAGGCGCACATCATCAAGCGATAGGGGGCCAGTGCTCGTGCCACCAGCACGCTGCTGTCGGCCAGCGTGCCGATGCGCAGTGCCGCCTCGAAGCCCTCTTCGGCCAGGTCGACCACACGATCGGTCAGCGTGGCTTCGACCCGGACATCCGGATGACGGGCCATGTACTCGGCCAGCGCCGGTACCAGCGCGTGTGTACCGAAGATCACCGGTGCGCTGATGCGCAGCGTGCCCGCCGGTGAGAGCTGCTGGTGCTGCGCCTGCGCGTCGGTTTCCTCCACCAGGCGCAGGATCTCCTTGCAGCGCGCGTAGTAGTCCTCGCCGAACGGTGTCATGTGCTGGCGCCGGGTGGTACGGCTCAACAGCTGCATGCCCAGCCGGGCTTCCAATGCGCGCAGGTGCTTGCCGGCCATCGTTGCCGAGATATCCATCGCCGCGGCTGCCGCACTGAGGCTGCCCTTGTCCACGATCAGCACGTAGACCTGCATGCTCTCCAGCAGGTTCATCTGACACCCCGGGTGTTGAATGCTGAAACCTGCGTGGAGTTTATCAATCAGGGGTGATCAAACAGCATGTCGTGCACGGACCGGATTCGCCGGCCACGCTGACAGGAGAACACCATGGACTTGAACCTTGCTGGCCGTACCGCGTTGGTGACGGGCGCGGCCAGCGGCATCGGTGCCGCCGTCGCCAGGCAGCTGGCGGCTCAGGGCGTGCGCATTGCCATCACGTCGCGGCAGCGGGCACCGCTGCAGGCGCTGGCGGCGCGGATCGAAGCCGAAGGCGGCGCCGCACCGGTCATCGTGGCCGGCGATGTCACAGTTGCCGGCGACCTCCGGTACATCGCGGACGCATCCCGTGAGGCATTGCAGCGTGTCGACATCCTGGTCAATGCCGCAGGCGGTTCCCGGCCGACGACGGTCGATGCCGATGACGATATCTGGGAGGAAGCGATCGCCCTGAACTTCTCCGCCGCACGACGGCTGACCCAGGCGCTGTTGCCCGGCATGCAGGCGCAGGCATGGGGACGGGTGATCAACTTCAGCGGTTCGATGGAACCGCGCGCGGTGAACGCGGCCACCGCGGCGAAGGTGGCATTGCACCTGTGGAGCAAGGGCCTGTCGTCGGAGGTGGCGGGGCAGGGCATCACGGTGAACGCGATTGCACCGGGGCGCATCAACAGCGCGCAGATCCTGGACCGCCTGCACCCCACCGAGGAAAGCAGACGCGCGTTCATTGCCCGCAACATCCCGATCGGACGCTTTGGTGAACCGGAGGAAGTGGCGCCGCTGGTGGCGTTCCTGGCCTCGCCGCTGGCGGGTTACATCACCGGTGCGGTGATTCCAGTGGACGGCGGCATGCACTACTTCGCGCACTAGCGCTGCGGAACTGCAGAGCCGAGCATGGGCTCGACGCTGCAACGGCCAACAAAAAGGGCGACCGATGGGCCGCCCTTCGCACACACGGTCGAGCCCGCCTGGTCAGCGCGGCGAAGCCACCGCGCGGTTGCCCGAGGCGCCCTTGCCCTTGCGCTTGTCCTGCTGCGCCGGGCTTGCGCCCTCGGCCATCAGGTTGTCGCTGCCGAAGTCGGTGTCCACGTCCAGCCAGCGCTGCGCCGGCAGGCCAAGAGCCGAGTCGAGCACGGTCGGCAGCAGGCCGCTGGGCAGGCCGCTTTCGCCATTCCAGAGGATGGCGATGCCGAGGTCACGTTCCGGCACCAGCGCGACCAGGCCGCGATAGCCCTGCACGGCACCTGCATGGAACACCACGTCGTGGCCGGCGTAGTCGAAGGTACGCCAACCCAATGCGTAGCCCGCCGAGTGCAGGCGCTCACGGCGCCAGCCCGAACGCATCTCGCCCGGCGTGTTGATCAGGCTTGAATGCAGGGTGGCCAGCAGCGGTGCCGGCAGCACGTCGGGGCGATGTCCGGTGTGGGCCAGCAGCCACTGTGCCATGTCGCTGGCGCTGGCGTTGACGCCAGCCGCCGGAGCGACGCGGTAATAGGTGGGCTTGGGCGTCAGCGAGACCCAGCCGTTGCGGCTGCGCACGTGCGGACGCGCCCAGCGCGAGCTGGCCTGGATGCCGGCCAGACCGAGGCTGGCATCATTCATGCCCAGCGGCTTGAAGATGCGGCGCTCGACCGACTGCTCGTAGAAGCTGCCCGAGGCCGCATAGACAACGTCGCCGATCAGGCTGAAGGCCACATTCTGGTAGGCGTAGCAGTCGCCCGGCAGGCATTTCAGGCTGGTGTTGGCCAGCTTCTGGGTCAGCGCGTAGTACTCGGCGTTGCCTTCGATGTCGCGGTCGTAGGCGTTGTACGGCAGGCCGACGCGATGGCTGAGCACGTCGGCCACGGTCAGGCGGTCGGTGGCTTCGGGCGAATTGAGGCGGAAGCCCGGCACGTAGTCGGTGACCTTGCTGTCCCAGCGCAGCGTGCCGTCGTTGACCAGCAGGCCGGCCATGGTGCCGGCGAACGCCTTGGACAGCGAGGCCAGGCGGAACACGGTGTGCGCATCGACCGGCAGCGGGTTGTTGACGTCGGTGACGCCATAGCCACGCGCGCTGAGAATGCGGCCGCCCTGCACGATCGCCACCGCCATGCCTGGCACGCGCTCGCCATAGGTCAGCTGCTGCGCCATCGATTCGATGTTGGCGACGTTGAAGCCAGCCGCCGGCGCCTGGACGCGCGGCACCAGACCGGTGCGGTAGGCCGCAGGCTGGGTGTGGGCGACGGTGGCAGCCGTCGCGGATTCGATGTTGGTCGGCATCGGCGGCAACGCCGGCGGTGTCTGCGCGGTGGTGGACAAGGCAACGGGCATCAACATGCCCAGCAAACCGGTGGCCGCCGAACGGATCGGACGACGCAGGCTGTTCTTTTTCATCGGTTGGACCCGTGCGCGACTGCTGATGGCGATTCTAGCGCCGCTTTTCCCCTGTGCACAAACAAAGCGAAGATGAATGCGCATCTTGTTGAAAAAGTTGGAATTTTGACGCCCCGAAAGTGTGTATCGGAACGTGTCGTCCAGGCCGGTCGTCGCGTCCGTCCGCAGGCGCGAGGGCGCGTCACGCTGGCGATGTTGCAGTGCATTGGCTAACGTACGCGCTTCACCGCCCCGGAGCCTGCCATGCTGCTGTCCAACCGCCGTCTGTGGGCGAGGGGCGCTGCATGAGCGCTGCATCGGGCAAGGGGCCGCTGCAGGGCCTGGCGGCGGCGCTGCGCGAGTCGCCGGCGCTGTGGTGGTCGTTCCTGTACTTCTTCTGCCTGCTCAGCGGCTACTACGTGCTGCGCCCGGTGCGTGAGGCCATGGCCGCCTCGGCGGACCTGGAAACGGTGTTCCCGCCCGTGCTGATCACCTGGTTCGCCAGCCATGGCATCGCGTTGAAGGACTTCGTCCTGCAGTTCCTGTTCTCCTGCGTGTTCGTGATCATGCTGGTGCTGCAGCCGGTGTACGGCTGGCTGGTCAGCCGCTTCCCGCGCCGTGTGTTCCTTCCCATGGTGTACGGCTTCTTCATCGTCACCCTGCTGGGGTTCTACGCACTGTTCGACAGTCACGTGCCAGGGCGGGGCATGGCCTTTTTCCTCTGGGTGATGGTCTTCAACCTGTTCGCGGTGGCGGTGTTCTGGAGCTTCATGGCCGACGTGTTCTCCAACGCACAGGCGCGTGCCTACTACGGCTACATCGGTGCGGCCGGCACCGTTGGCGCGTTCCTCGGCCCGTTGATCACCAGCGCGCTGGCCCAGCGCGTGGGCATCGCCAACCTGATGCTGGTCTCGGCAGCATTCCTGGTCGTGTGCCTGTTGTGCATCTGGCGGCTGCGGCATTGGGCGGTGCTGCGCGAACGCGAGCAGCAACTGGTGTCCGGCGAGCAACCGATGGGCGGCAGCGTGCTGGACGGCCTGAAACTGATCGTGCGCGAGCCGCTGCTGCGCTGGTTGGCGGTGATGGTGGTGTTCGGCGTGGGCGTCGGCACGCTGCTGTACAACCAGCAGGCCAGCATCGTGCGCGCGGCGTTTACCGACCCGGCGGCCAGTACCGCGTTCTTCTCGCGCATCGACCTGGCGGTGAACGCGCTGGCGCTGCTGATGCAGGTGGGCCTGACCCGCTGGCTGCTGTCGCGCCACGGCATCGCGCCGGCGCTGCTGATTCCCGGTTTCGCGATCCTGATCGGCTTCTCGGTGCTGGCAGCCTCGCCGATGCCGTTGATGGTCGCGGTGGTGCAGGTGATGACCCGCGCCAGCGAATTCGCACTGGCCAAGCCGGCGCGCGAGACCATCTACACGCGCGTGGACCGGCAGTGGCGCTACAAGGCCGGCGCGGCGATCGACACCGTGGTGTACCGCGGCGCGGACCTGGGGTTCACCTGGATCCACAAGGCACTGACCCTGTTCGGTTCGCACGTGGTGTTCATCGGCGGCGTGCTTGTGGCCGGCTTCATGACCCTGGCTGCGTTCGGCGTGCTGCGCGAAGAAAAGAAGCTGCCGCGCGACCGTTGATTTGCCGGGGTCAGGGCCCTTTCCCGCGGGGAAAGGGCGCTGACCCCATTCTCCTTCCCTGTCCAAGGAACCGCACATGTACTGGATCGCACTCGCCCTGACCTTGCTGGTCGCACTGCTGCACGTCTATTTCCTGGTGCTGGAGATGTTCCTGTGGACCCGCCCGCTGGGCCTGAAGACCTTCCGCAACACGCCGGAGAAGGCCGGGGCCACGCGCGTGCTGGCGGCCAACCAGGGCCTGTACAACGGCTTCCTGGCGGCAGGCATCGTGGTGGGGCTGGTGATCGATCAGCCGGTGCTGGTGACGTTCTCGCTGGCCTGCGTGGTGGTGGCGGGGTGCTACGGCGCGTACAGCGTGAGCCGCCGTATTTTCATGATCCAGGCGGTGCCGGCGATCCTGGCGTTGGTGTTTCGCGCGCTGGCGTAGTTTCCAGCCAACGGCGCTGCCCCTCGTGGGTTGGTCGCGTGGAGCGGGTCATGTGTTGGGGGTGGCGGGTGGGCCGTGCAGGGGACGCTGCAAGTACGTCCATGTAAGCTCGATGGCGCCATCCATGGCGCCAACGCCCCTGAACGGCCCACCCGCCACACCCCTGACAGTTTCAGGGCGCGGCCAGCCACGGAGAAGAAAAAGAAGTTCAAGAGCAACAGCAACAGCAAAAAGCGGCCGGTGGGCCGCTTTTGCTTTTGCTTCTGCCCTTCTTTTTTCTCTTGCGTGGGTGGACGCCGCAGAGATGCGTCCGAGGCTGGGGGCGGTGGGTTCGCGGGGGTGTCCGCGGCATGGATGCCGCGGCCAAGTCCCCAGGGATGGGTTCACGGCGTCCCCCGCGAACCCACCGTCCCCAGCCTAACCAGGGCTTTCCGCGATCAACCGTCCACCCACGAGGGGCTGCGCCGTTCGCGGGGACCTTATCTCTTGCCAATCTGGCACCTTGGGTGCCGAGAGCCCGGCGTGGGCGACCGTGTGGATCCAGGTCTTGCGACCGAGAAGTAGCTTGGGTCCCCACGCCGGATTCTCCCTGAACCGCCCGAACAGTTGGTTGAGTTGGCGCTCGAACTGATAAGACTGGGCAAGCGGGGAGAGCTCTCGACCCTGTCAGCCTAGCGGAGTTCTGCCATGTTTGGGATCGGGATCGATGTGAGCAAAGCCACGCTGGATGTGGCCGTCCATGGAGAGCAGTTTCGCCAATTCAGCAACGACAAGCGCGGCTTTGTGCGCTTGATTCGGTGGCTGAAGACGTGGCCGATCAAGCAGGTCGTTCTTGAGGCAAGCGGGGGTTACGAGCGTGCTGCTCTGGATGTATTGCACGCCGCTGGCCTGCCGATGGTACGAATCAATCCGGCGCGTGCACGGCGATTTGCCCAAGGCACGGGCCGTGCCGCCAAGACCGATCGGCTCGATGCGACAGTGCTGGCACAGATGGCCCATTTGTTGCCGCTGACCCGCTACGTACCGCCTGCTCCTTGGCAGCAGCGTCTGGCTGAATTTGCGCAATGCCGCAGGCAACTGGTGCAGATGCGGGTCAGTGAGATGCAGCGCTTGCGGCGATTGGTCGATCCGGATCTGATTGCGATGAAGCAACGCCATATAGCTCAGCTATCTGACGACCTGAAGCAGTTGGATAAAGCTATTGCCGAGCAGCTTGAGGGGCAGCCTGGCTGGAAGAATATCGGCGCGCTCAAAGGCGTCGGCCCCATCCTGATCAGCACACTGGCCTGCGAGTTGCCCGAACTGGGCAGCTTGGGAAGCAAAGCCATAGCATCGCTGGTGGGGTTGGCCCCGATGAACCGCGAAAGTGGCACCTGGCAGGGCCAACGGCGGATCAGTGGTGGGCGCGCGGTGGTACGCGAAGCCCTTTACATGGCGGCCCTGACGGCCATCCGGTACGAGCCAAGGCTGCGCGCGTTTTACGCTGGCCTGAAGGCCAAGGGCAAAGCGAGCAAGGTGGCGCTCGTGGCGGTCATGCGCAAAATGCTGGTGATCCTCAACGCCCGTAAGCGAGACGCCGAGGTGGCCCTCGGCTGCCCCTGACAAGACAGTTGCTACTTCGCCGGCGACAACCACATGTCGATCACCGCGCTGAACACCTCCGTGCCCGCACGGTCGCGCACGCTCACCGTCACCGGCAGCGCATAGCCCTCGGCCGCGACGACAATCGGCTGTGCCGGCAACGCCACCGCCTGCAGCGTGCCACGTGCCTTGGCCAGGTACTGCACCTGCATCCCCTTCGGGATCCAGCGCATGCCCTTCGGCAGCGATGCATCGACCATCAACCCGGCGGTCAGTTCGGCCAGGTTGCACATCGCGATCGCGTGCACCGTGCTGATGTGGTTGCGCACCCTGCGGCGGTCGGCCAGCGTGGCTTCGCAGCGGCCGTGTTCCAGGCGGGTGATGCGTGGCGCGATGCTGGCGAAGTAGGGCGCCTTGAAGCACACCGCGCGCGAGAACAGCCAGGTGCCGGCGGGCCAGCGCTGCAGCCGGTGGTAAAGCGAGAGCAGGGGCGTGGACATGGTGGGTATTCCGGTCGGCGGATAAAGCGACGGCGGGCCGAGGCCCGCCGTCGAAGCAACGCGTGTCGCGGGCGATCAGGCTGCCTGCGAATGCGGGTCCTTGTGCTGGCGGTCGTAGTAGCTGGCCGCGCGCAGTTCGTGGGTGTCGAAGTCGTCCACGGTGATGGTGTCCAGGGTCAGCGTGCGCAGCTCTTCCAGCAGGCTGCGCTCATCCTGGGTGATCACGCCCTCGGCCACGGCTTCGTCCAGCTGCGCCTTGAAGTCCAGCGCCTCGATGCCCTTGCTCTTCAGCGCCTTCAGGAACTTGCGCTCCACCGGCTCGGCCATGATCGCCTTGCTCAGGTAGCTGTTGATACGGCCGCCCGGGTTGTTCTCGCACGGGGTCAGGAACACGCCACTGGCCAGACGGTCGCGGGCTTCATTCGGCGCCATCAGCAGGGCGGCGACACGACGGCTCAGGCGATCGCCCGGAGCCTCGGCACGACGGCCCAGCGGGAAGATCAGTGCCCACATCAGCCAGCCGATCGGACGGATCGGGAAGTTGCGCAGTGCGGCCGACAGCGACTCTTCGATCTTGTGCACGCTGTCATGGAAGGCCCAGGCCAGCAGCGGCTGGTCGGCCTGCGGTGCGCCTTCGTCGTGGTAGCGCTTGAGCATGGCGCTGGTCATGTAGACGTGGCTCAGCACATCGCCCAGGCGGCCGGACAGCGATTCCTTGAACTTCAGCTTGCCGCCGAGGGTCATCATCGAGATGTCGGCCATCAGCGCCAGGTTGGCCGAGTAGCGGTCCAGCTTGCGGAAGTAGCGGCGGGTATAGGCGTCGCCCGGGGCGGCACCGAAGCGCGCGCCGGTCAGGCCGAACCAGAACGAACGCACGGCATTGGAGATGCCGAAGCGGATGTGGCCGAACAGGCTGCGGTCGAAGTCCTGCAGGCCGGCGCGGGTATCCGGATCCTGCGCGGCCTTCATTTCCTTCAGCACCCACGGGTGGCAGAGGATCGCACCCTGGCCGAAGATCAGCAGGCTGCGGGTCATGATGTTGGCGCCTTCCACGGTGATCGCGATCGGCGCGGCCTGCCAGCTGCGGCCAGCGAAGTTGCGCGGCCCCAGGATGATGCCCTTGCCGCCGATCACGTCCATCATGTCCGAGATCACTTCGCGGCTCATGGTGGTGCAGTGGTACTTGGCGATCGCCGACGGCACCGACGGCACGTCGCCACGGTCAACCGCGGCGGCGGTGGCCTGCGACAGCGCACTGATCTTGTACGCCTTGCCGCCGATGCGGGCCAGCGCTTCTTCCACGCCCTCGAAGCGGCCGACCGACAGGCCGAACTGCTTGCGGATGCGCGCATAGGCGCCGGTCACCGCGGCACCGGCCTTGGCACCACCACTGGCGGTGGACGGCAAGGTGATCGAGCGGCCCACGGCCAGGCACTCGTTGAGCATGTTCCAGCCCTTGCCGGCCATGGCCGCGCCACCGATCAGCTGGGTCAGCGGAATGAACACGTCCTTGCCGCGGATGGGGCCGTTCTGGAACGTCGAGTTCAGCGGGAAGTGGCGACGGCCGATTTCAACGCCGGCGGTGTCGCGCGGCAGCAGGCCCAGGGTGATGCCGATGTCGCGGGTATCGCCGATCAGGCCATCCGGGTCGTACATGCGGAACGCCAGGCCGATCAGCGAAGCGACAGGGGCCAGGGTGATGTAGCGCTTGTCGAAGGTGAGCTTGACGCCGAGCACCTGCTCGCCGTTCCACTCGCCCTTGCAGACGATGCCGTAGTCCGGGATCGAGGTGGCGTCGGAGCCGGCGAACGGACCGGTCAGGCCGAAGCAGGGCACTTCGCGGCCATCGGCCAGGCGCGGCAGGTACTGGTCCTTCTGTTCCTGGGTGCCGTAATGCACCAGCAGTTCACCCGGGCCCAGCGAGTTGGGCACGCCGACGGTGGAGCTGACCACCGAAGACACCGACGCCAGCTTCTGGATCACCTTGTGGTGGGCCAGTGCGGAGAAGCCCAGGCCGCCATATTCCTTCGGGATGATCATGCCGAAGAACTTGTTCTTCTTGATGAAGGCCCACAGTTCCGGCGGCAGGTCCGCATGGACGTGGGTGATTTCCCAGTCGTTGACCATCGCGCACAGCTCTTCCACCGGGCCATCGAGGAAGGCCTGTTCCTCGGCGGTCAGCTGCGGCTTGGGATAGTTGAGCAGGATGTTCCAGTCCGGATCACCGGTGAACAGTTCGCCCTCGAAACCGACCGAACCGGTTTCCAGTGCGATGCGCTCGGTCTGCGACAGCGGCGGCAGCACCTTGCGGAACACCTTCATCATCGGACCGGTCAGCAGCGGCTTGCGGATGAACGGCAGCAGCAGCGGCACGGCGATGACGGCCAACACGGCGGCCGCGACGATCGTGGCGGTCTGGTTGACGTAGGGAATGAACCAGCAGGCAGCCAGCAGGGCCACGCTGATCAGCGTCCAGGTAACCAGCCGCATGCGGTGGTAGGCGACGAACGCGCCTGCCAGCAGCAGGGCGAGGAAGGGAAGAACGATGCTCATGAGCGTGCTCCGGTGACGTGCTCGTTTGTGGCGGACGAAGCCGCAGCGTCCGCTGCGGGCAACACGTCCAGATAGTCCAACACAGTAGCGGTAAAGGCGTCGTTGTCATCGCCGGCGACCATATGGGTGGCCTGCGGCAGCTGCACATGGCGCGCATGCGGCGCCAACGCCAGGAACTCGGCCACGGTCTGCGGCGTGACCAGGTCGCTGCGTCCGCCGCTGACCAGCAGCAGCGGGCACTTCACCTGGCGCGCGGCCTCGGCCAGTGCGTCCTGGTGCTGTTCGCTGTCGCGGGCCAGTTCGGCCACCAGGCGCGGATCCCAGTGCCAGCGCCAGCGGCCGCGGCCGTCCTCGCGCAGCAGCGCACGCAGCGACTGCTCGGATTTGCGCGGACGGTGCGGCATGTACGCCGAGATCACGTCGGCGGCCTGGGCCAGCGAAGCGAAGCCGTCGGGATGGGCGGTCATGAAGGCGAGGATGCGCTCGACGCCGGCGGTATCCCAGCGCGGGGTGATGTCGACCAGCACCATCGCCGAGAACAGGCCGGGCCAGCGCGACTCGGCCAGCAGGCCGAACAGCCCGCCCATCGATGCGGCAACCAGTACCGGCGGGCGCGGCTGCTCGCCGGCCAGCACGATCAGGTCATCGGCGAACTGTTCGCCGTGATAGGGCAGGTTGGCGGCATTCCAGTCCGAATCGCCGTGGCCGCGGGCGTCGTAGGCCAGCGTCTGCAGGCCGGCGGCATTCAGTGCGCGGGCAGTGGCATTCCAGGCGTGGCGGGTCTGGCCGAAGCCATGCGCGAACAGCACCCGGCCGCGCCGGCCATGGTCGCTGGCGGTGGCGGCCAGGCGAGCGCCATGGGCGGCGTCCAGGCGCAGGTCATGGAACGCAGCGGGAGGTGGGGACGTAACCATACTTGCTAGTATGGATCGGTTCGGGGGGAAGTCAATACTGCACGGTATGGTGCGCTGCGGAAGTCCCCTGAATGGACCTCGCCTGGGAGGCTGCGACGGTTTCGACCGCAACCGCGTACTGCAACGAACCCCGGCGTATGGTTAAATCAGCCCATGAATCAACCTGACGCTTCCGCCGGCGAACCGCGCGCCGGCCGCAACAGCCGCCTGAGTGCCGAAGACTGGGCCCAGGCGGCCCTCGATCTGATTGCTGAACAAGGTGTCGGCGCCGTCGCGGTGGAACCGCTGGCACGGCGGCTCGGCGTCACCAAGGGCAGTTTCTACTGGCATTTCCCTTCGCGCGATGCATTGCTGCAAGCGGCGCTGGAGCGCTGGGAACTGTTCGAACAGGAACAGGTGTTCGGCAGCCTGGAAGACGTGCCGGATCCGCGCGTGCGCCTGCGCCAGCTGTTCCAGATGGTGGCGCATGAAGTGCAGCCGCACATCATCTACAGCGAGCTGCTGAAGGCACTGGATCATCCGATGGTGCGGCCGGTGATCGACCGCGTCTCGCAGCGCCGCCTCGATTATCTGGTCGCGTCGTTCCGCCAGGCCGGCCTCAGCTCGACCGATGCACGCCATCGCGCGCGCCTGGCCTATGCCGCCTATGTCGGCTTCCTGCAGTTGTCGCTGCAGCTGCAGCAGCCCAAGCAGGCACGCGAGGATTTCGAAGCGTACGTCGAGCATCTGATCGAGACGCTGATTCCGAACGGATGAGCGCCCGGGAATGATGTCGAAGGAAGGCCGCGGCGACACCGCGGCCTTTTTTGTTGTGTGCTGGCCAGCTGTTTCCATGCGCCACAAAGAACAACGGCCCCTTGCGGGGCCGTTGCTGCATCAGCTGATCAGAGTGCCGATCAGAACTTCTGCTTGTACTGCATGTACATGAAGCGACCGATGTCGTAGCCACCGTAGTAGGAGAACTGCGAGTTCGGTGCCGAGTACATCTGCGGGCCGTAGTGGTCGAACACGTTACGTGCGCCGACGGCGATGGTCGCATTCCACGGTGCGTTCCAGGAAACCTGGACGTCGTGGAACATGGTCGAACCACGCTTGTTCATCGGCTGGTCGCGCACCGGATCCGGCGAACCGAAGTCCGGCAGGCTGCACTCGTCGCTGTAGTAGCAACGCTCCTTGACGCTGGAGAAGTAACGGGTGCCCCAGGTCACGCCCCAGTCGCCACGCTCCCAGCCCAGCACCAGGTTCGAACGCAGGCGGAAGTTGCTGCCGAAGCCGTTGAGGATCGACACCGGCACCTGCTGCGCATTGGTGGTCTTCAGCACGTTCTTGGTGACGTAGCTGTTCTGCAGGTTGGCGTTGAAGGTACCCCAGCTGTCGGTCTCGAAGCGGTACGCCACGTCGAAGTCGAAGCCTTCGGTTTCCTGGTAACCGGCGTTACGCGGTGCGTAGGTCAGGTTGATCACGTTGTGACGGTTCGGATCACGGGTGAACGAGTTGCAGCGCTCGGCGATGCCAAGCACGTAGCAGTCGTTCAGCTGGTCATCCGGGCTGTCGGTGACGATCGTGTTGGTGATCTTGATGTTCCACCAGTCCAGGCTCATGTTCAGGCCCTGGGCGAAGGTCGGGCTCCACACCAGGCCAACGGTCTTGGACTTGGACTTTTCCGGAGTCAGGTTCGGGTTGGAGACGGCGTTGAACGGGTCCGGCGTCTGCTCATCCGGACCGCTGGCCGGCACGTAGCCCTGGCGCAGCTGGCGGAAGGTGCTGGCGGTCGGGCCGATGGCCGCGGCGCAACGGGCAGCGACGCCCGGCTGGCCGGTCGAACCGAAGTCGGTATCGCACGGATCGGTGAAGTATGCGAAGGTCTGCGAGCTGCCACCGTACAGATTGTCGATGGTCGGCGCACGGAAGCCTTCGGCGTAGGTCGCACGCACCAGCAGCTGGTCGATCGGCTTCCACTTCAGGCCGAACTTGTTGTTGGTGGTGTTGCCGAAGGTGCTGTACTTCGAGTAGCGCGTCGCGGCGTTGAAGCTCAGTTCCTTGGCACCCGGCAGGTCGGCCAGGATCGGAACATTCAGCTCCAGATAGACTTCGTTGACGTCGTAACCACCACCGGTCGGGCCGGCGGCCAGGTCGGTCGAGTAGCCGGTCTGCGACAGGGCGTCCGGATTGTACGAACCCTTGTCCTCGCGGTACTCGTAACCCAGCGCGAAGCCCAGGTCGCCGGCGGGCAGGGTGAACAGGCTGCCGGCGATGTTCGCGTAGTAGGTCTTGGTGGTGACTTCACCGGTGTTCTTGGTGGTCGGGAACAGGAACTGCTGCAGATCCGGGTTGCCGGTCAGGCCACCGTCACCGGTACGGCCGTACGGAATGGCCGGGTTCCACGGCAGGCAGCCGCCGGCGCCCGGGCCATAGATCGGGTTGGAGCCATCGACCAGGCCTGCTGCCGTGCCGCACTCGACGCGGCCGGTGGCCGGGTTGTAGAACGACGGGCCGGTGGCGGCATTGACCGCCAGCACGTTGTAGTTGCCGGTCTGGCTCTGCTGGTTTTCCGAGTTCTGGTAGATGTAGCCGGCTTCCCAGTCGAAGTACTTGTCATTGAACTGGAAGCTGCCCTGCAGGGCGCCGGTGAAGCGGAAGGTGGTCAGCTTGTTGGTCGACAGGCGCGGCACTTCCCAGCCACGGCGCATGAAGCCCATGTCCTTGCCGAAGGGGTTGTAGTAGCTGTCGGCATCCCACTTGGCACCCAGGCGCTCATACGACGCAGACTGCAACGGATAGCCTGCGACCTGGGCCTGCGACTCACGACGGGTGTACAGCAGGTCGGAGACGAAGCGGATGTTGTCGGTCAGGTCGTACTGGACGTTGGCGAACACCGAGCGACGCTTGGTCGGCGTCAGCAGGTGCATCTGCGTATTGGAGTTGCTGGTGTCACCGGTGATGCCGGCGAAGTCCTGGTCGTGGTACTGGTTGACGTCGCGGTAGTCGCCACCGCGGTTCAGCACCAGCCAGTCATCGGTATCCGGATCGATGATGGTGCCCCACTGGCTGACCGGGCTCCAGTTCTGGGCCGGGTGGAAGGTGGTGCGCGGATAACGGCTGAACCAGCGATCCTTGGCCCACACTTCCTTTTCTTCGGCGTACTCGGCGCCGATGGTGATCGAACCGCGGTCACCGGTGAAGCCGGCCACGAAGTCGTAGCTGGTCTTCTGGCCGTCGCCTTCGCCGTACTGGCCGACGTAGGCGTTGGCTTCCAGGCCCTGGAAGTTCTTGCGGGTGATGATGTTGATCACACCGGCGATCGCGTCGGAGCCGTAGATCGACGACGCGCCGTCCTTCAGGACGTCGATGCGCTCGACGATGGCCGACGGAATCTGCGACACGTCCTGCAGGCCGCTGACGCTGGCGCCGAGGCGCTTGCCGTCGACCAGCACCAGGGTGCGTTCGGCGCCGAGGTTGCGCAGGTCGATGTAGAAGCCACCGACGGCTTCACCGGAAGACAGCGGCTCGGAACGGCTGATGGCCGGGCTGCCGGCTGCGGCGATGTTCTGCAGGACGTCGGCGACCGTCTTGAAACCGCTCTTCTCGATCGAAGCGCGGCTGATGCTCAGAACGGGCTGGGCGGTTTCGGTATCGACCTGACGGATGCGCGAACCGGTGACCTCGATGCGGTCGAGGTTGGTGGCTTCCTGGGCGTGGGCCGTCGCGGTGGTGGCACCGGCGACAAGCGCGATCACAACTGCGTCACGCAGCTGGCTGGACTTGAGTTTCATTGGCTCTCTCTCTCCAAGAAATCTTGGCTGGGGTTAATGCCCGGCGGGGGAGCGAAAAAGCGCTCCCAAATCGCGAGGCTGACCCGATAGTAACGGGCGTTCGCCAAGAATTAAAGCTGTGTTAATCAAGCCTGTGATTTTGGTAAAGATGCGCTTTTCCCATGCCACTCAATAGTTTACCGGCATGGTCAAGGCGCTCTGCCTCGTTTGTTAACGCAGAATGATGAAAAAAGTTTCGATTGAAATGTATCTCACTATGTCGGTGCGCAGCGTTTCATTGCCCAGCGGCGATACCGGTTACGCAAGTGCGCGGCAGGCTTGCACATGCAAAAGGCGCCTTTCGGCGCCTTTGGGAATATCGTTGCTGAGCATGTTTACCGGGATCAGAGATCCTGTTCGTAACGCACATACGGCACGGTGCCGTCGTCGTTGCTTTCGTTGCGCGGGGAGAACGGATTCTTGCCGCGGCTGATCACATTCTCGGCGCCGACGGTGAGCTGGCCGGACCACGGGGTACGCCAGGTCAGGCCGATGCCCAGGCCTTCCCACTTGCCGGGCTTGCCCGGGACGTCGACCACGCGGCCGATGATGCTGCCGGTGAAGTTGCCGTAACCGGCGCCGATGCTCAGGCTCTTGCTGTCCCAGCGATCGACGATGGCCGGCGAGGCGTCGGCCAGCGGAACCAGGCGCGCCTTGGCGTAGGTACCGGCGATGGAGACGAAGCCTTCGCGACCGATGTTCTTCTGCGCGAACACGGTCAGATCGTTCTGCTCGGCACGCAGCGAGGGCGTCTTGTTCGGGCCCGACAACCAGGCGGGCAGGGTTTCACGGCCAGTGCCGGCGGTGATGCCCAGGCGGCTGTTGCCGCGGTTCAGCGCGGCGGTACCGCTGAAACGACGGCTGTTCAGATCATCCTCGTCGCCCAGGCTGGCCAGCATGCAATGGCTGGCCAGACCGCTGATGCTGGTGCCGCTGCTGCTGTTGCAGAGCAGGCCCAGCGAATCGCCGGAGGACAGGCCAAAGGCCGCGTCCAGCGAGTTGCGGCCGAAATGCCAGCGGGCGCCGGCCGCCTGTTCGCCGGTAGGCTCAAGGTACAGCAGCGCCTCGACCTTGCCGCTGCCCTTGTTCCAGACCGGCAGCACGGTGCGGGTGTCCTTGCTCTGCGCATGCACGCCCGTGATCGCGCCAAGGGCGATCAGCAGGGCCAGCGGTAGACGCAGGAAGGTACGCATCGGACCAGTTCAGACAGGGACAGACAACGGAAGTTCCCGTGGGGACGGGAACTCGATCCTAGGGTGTTTATGAATTCTTAACAAGCCTTGATCCTCCCCAGGTACAAGACTGCCGTTCACTGAAGTCGTTCAGGCGCCGGTACAGCCCCCTGGGCGCCGTGGAACAGTATGCCGAACTCCGTCAATGGAAAGTGATACTCGCGTCCGCAGAATTCGCAACGCACCTCGACGGCGCCAGTGTCCTCGGCGGCCGCACGGGCCTCCTCTTCCCCCAGCGACTGCAGCATGCCGGCCACCCGCTCGCGCGAGCAGGAGCAGGCGAAAGAGAGCGGCTTTTCACCCAGCAGCTCCGGCCGCTCCTCGTGGAACAGGCGGTGCAGCAGCTGCTCGGCCGGGGTCGCCAGCAGTTCGGCCTTGCCCAGGGTCTCGAACAGGGCGCTGGCGCGCGCCCAGCCATCTTCGTCGCCTTCGTCGCCCGGCAGTTTCTGCAGCAGCAGGCCGGCGGCACCGTTGCGGTCGGCCGCCAGCAGCAGGCGGGTGGGCAGCTGCTCCGACTGGCGGAAGTAGTCCTCGAAGGCCTCGTCCAGTTCCGGCGCGGTCAGCGCGACCAGGCTCTGGTAGCGCTGCGGCTCGCGCGGGTCCAGGCCGGGGTTCTCGATGGTGATGGCGAGGATGGCGTCATCGCCGAGGCTGGACAGGTCACGCGGCGCGTCGGCGCCTTCGCTGAGCTGGGCGATGCCACGCAGGGTGCCGCCCGCGGTGCATTCGGCGAACAGGGTGCGCAGGGCAGTGCTGCTGCGCAGCTGCACTGACAGGCGGCCGTCGATCTTGGTGTGGCCGGTGAACAGGGCCGAGGCGACACAGGCCTCGCCGAGCAGCTCGGCAGCGGCGTCCGGGTACACGGCGTGGGACAGGATTTCCTGCCAGGTGGCCTGCAGGTGCACATGCACGCCGCGGACGCCGGCGTCGGGGAGCAGGAAACGGATCAGGGAATCGGAGTTGGCGGTCATCGGCTCACATCGCGCGTAAACGGGGGCGGTTGCCGGATAATGCGCCGACAACCAGACAGAAGAAGGATGCACCAGTAATGGGGGCAGCGGGAGAGCAGCACAAGGTAGTGGCGGAGGTGGCCGCGCCGCGCCGGCGGCGCTGGCGCTGGAGGCGGCTGCTGTGGCTGCCGGTGCTGCTGGCTGCTTTCAGCTGCCTGCAGGTGCTGGTGCTGCGCTTCATCGACCCGCCGGTGTCCACGGTGATGCTGTGGCGCTACGGCGAGGCGCTGGGCGAGGCGGACTGGTCCTATCGGCTGCATTACCAGTGGCGCGACCTCGACCAGATGGCGCCGAGCCTGCCGATCTCGCTGGTGGCGGCCGAGGACCAGCGCTTCCCCGACCACAATGGCTTCGATCTGCAGGCCATCGAAAAGGCCCGCGACCATAACGCCAGGGGAGGGCGCCTGCGTGGCGCCAGCACGATCAGCCAGCAGGTGGCCAAGAACCTGTTCCTGTGGCAGGGCCGCAGCTGGATCCGCAAGGGCCTGGAAGTCTGGTACACGGTGCTGATCGAGGCGCTGTGGCCGAAGGAGCGCATCCTGGAGATGTACGCCAACATCGCCGAGTTCGGTGATGGTGTGTACGGTGCGCAGGCGGCAGCCCAGAAATACTGGGGCAAGGACGCGGCCCGGTTGAGCCCGGCCGAGAGTGCGCGACTGGCGGCGGTACTGCCGGCACCGCGACGCTACAACGCGGCCGCACCGGGGCCGTATGTGCAGCGGCGCGCCGCATGGATCCAGCGCCAGGCGCGCCAGCTGGGAGGCGCGTCATACTTGTCGGAGGACTGAGGCAGGCGTGGCGTGAGCGGCGGGCGACGGGTCGTGCGCCTGGCCGGCAATGTACAATCCGGGCATGACCCGCGAACGGCTCACTTTTGTCATCGCCGCCTACAACGAGGCCCTGGCATTACCGCTGCTGCATCCACGGCTGTGCGCGGTGCTGGACGGCATGCCCGACATCGACGGCCACATCCTCTATGTGGATGACGGCAGTCATGACCGCACATGGGAGGTGATCGCGGGGTTGGCCCAGGCTGATGCGCGCGTCTCGGCGCTGAAGCTGTCGCGCAACTTCGGCAAGGAGGCGGCGCTGACCGCGGGCCTGGATCTGGTGCACGAGGGGGCAGCGATGATCCTCGATGCCGACGGCCAGGACCCGCCGGAGCTGGTGCCGCAATTCGTCGCGCGCTGGCGCGAGGGCCATGACAACGTCTACGGCACGCGCATGGCCCGCGATGGCGAGTCCTGGATCAAGCGCGCCACGGCAGCGATGTTCTACCGGGTGATGGGTCGCCTGTCGCGTACGCCGATTCCGGCCGATACCGGAGATTTCCGCCTGCTGTCCCCGCGCGCGCTGAGCGCCCTGCGCGGGATGCGTGAGCGCCACCGTTTCATGAAGGGGCTTTTCAGCTGGGTAGGCTTCAAGCGGATTGCCGTGCCCTATCACCGCCACGCGCGCGTGGCCGGCACCAGCAAATTCAGCCTGTGGCGGCTGTGGAATTTCGCCCTCGAAGGCATCACCGGCTTCTCGACTGTGCCGCTGCGGGCTGCCACCTACCTGGGACTGGCAACCGCCGCAGTCGCGTTCGTGTTCGGCCTGTGGGTGATCGTGAAGGCGGCGCTGTATGGCGACCGGGTGGCGGGTTGGCCGACGATGATGGCGGTGATCCTGTTCCTGGGGGGAGTGCAGTTGATCGCGCTGGGGCTGGTGGGAGAGTACCTGGGGCGGCTGTACGAAGAGTCCAAGCAGCGGCCGTTGTACCTGGTTGACGCGTGGCTAGCATCCGCCGTGGCAGACTCGGCCCTGCAACCCACCCTCGGAGGGCAGGCAGATGACGACGGTACGGCAACTGTTGGATGGCAAGTCTCCTGAAGTACATGCGGTCGCGCCGGACGCGGCGGTGATCGATGCGATCCGGTTGATGGCGGAAAAGGGCATCGGTGCGGTACTGGTGATGGACGGGCCGCGGCTGGTCGGGATCCTGTCCGAGCGTGACTACGCGCGCAAGATCGTGCTGCGTGATCGTTCATCGCGCGATACCGCGGTGGCGGAGATCATGACGGCGCAGGTGGTGACGGTGTCGCCCGGTGAGCAGGTGGAGCATTGCCTGCAACTGGTGACCGACTACCGCATCCGCCATCTGCCGGTGGTGGAGGGCGCGCAGGTGCTGGGGGTGATCTCCATCGGTGACCTGGTGAAGTCGGTGATTGATGCGCAGCGGCGCGAGCTGGACCAGCTGCAGCAGTACATCGTGGCGGGGTGAGGTGTTCACCGGCGGGCCTGAGGCCCGCCGGCCCGCCAACAGCAAGTGCAGAAGCAGAAGCGGCGCCTTCCTGATACGTCGGAGAGGCGGAGGGCATGGGCGTGTCCTGCCTGCGTCACCCGTCCCCCTCAAGCCACCATCAATGCAGGCGCCGCGAACAACGCTGTAACCCTACTTCGCATACTGCCCACCGCAGTCGGCATCCTTGCCCGGCCCCAGTTCGATGGTTGCCAGCAATGCCGCCGGCGGGGCGATGCTGCCCAGTGCCAGGGCCACCGCGCCGCGGATGCCCAGGGCCTTGAAGTCCGGGCGGAACGACGGGTCCTTGAAAGTGCCGGCGATGTGCAGTGGCGAGCGCAGCACCAGGATGCTCTTGTCCTTCGGGCGTGGCTTCAACAGCAGGTCCAGGCTCTCGTCGCGCAGGCTGACCGTGCCTTCGCCGATGAGGATCGTGTCGGTGGTATCCACCGCCAACGCCTGGCTGGTCATCAGGCCGTCGCGCACGCCGAAGTCGGCGAAGGCGCAACGCAGGGGGATCTGCTTGTCGCCGGTCACCAGGAATTTCAGCGACTCGGCGATGTCCAGGCCGGCCAGTTCCATCACCAGGTTGCCGACATGGCCACGGCCCATCGCCAGGCCGACCTTGCCGCTGCTGCTGCCGAGCATCGCGGCGATCGAATTGCCGCGGCCACTCAGGTCCACCTCGCCGCCGATGCCGCCCTTGGCCTGTTCGGCCAGCTTGGCGTCGGGGAACAACTGGCCAAGCTGCACGCCGCGCACACTGGCCTTCAGCGCGGTACTGATCTGCGGCTGGCGCGCGTCCATGCGGATCGTGCTGCGGATGTCGCCGCCGGCGACGCCGAAGTTCAGTGGGTCCAGCCGCAGCACACCGTCATCCAGCAACAGGTGTGCATCCATGTCGTCCAATGGCAATGACGGCGCGTTGATGCGGTGGGCTTTCCAACGCACGTCGGCATCCATCGCACGCAGCTTGCCGAGGTTGTAGGGCGTGTCCGGCAACACACGCGCTCGCGCGGCGAGCCGTGCGGCCTCGGCCTTCTGCTCTGCATTGGCGGTTTCGCCGCCGCCGGTCTTCGGTGGCGCACCGACGAAGCCGGCCAGGTCATCGAAGTCCAGGCGTCTGGATTCCAGCGTGGCGGTCAGTCGCGGGCGCGCGCCTCCCACTTCGAACTGCAGGTTGCCACCGAGGTCGCTGTCGCCGACCTTGCCGGTGAACTGCTCGTAACGCCAGAGGTCGTGGTCACGCTTGAGCCGACCATTCAACGCGTAGGGCGGGGACGGCGGAATGGCGATGCCGAGCAAGGGGTAGAGGTCGGCCAGGTCCTGGCCGCTGAGCGCGAACTGCAGGTCGAACACGCGCAGCTGGAAGGGATTGGTCAATGTGCCGCTGGCGACGGCGTGGGTGGCGCCAGCGCGACCGTCGAGGTGGATGCGGAACGGGTGGCCGCTGTCGGTCAGCTCCAGCGGTGATTCAGTACCACCGCGCAGGGTGAACGGATTGCCCTGCCAGCGTCCCTTGCCCTGCACCAGCAGCGGTGGCGCCGCGTCGGCCTGTTTCGGCTGGCCGCTGCGCACGTCCACGCGGATATCGGTGCGGCCGAGCGCATCGAGGAACTGCAGGCGACCGTCATCGACGCGCAGCCGTTTGAGCTGGGGGCTGGTCCCGCCGGCGCTGTCACCGAGGAAATCCCAGTTGCCCGGTTCGCCTTTGCGCGGGGCGGTTTCCAGCAGCACGTCCGGCCGGGTCAGGCGCACTTCGGGCAGCTGCACGCTGCCGCGCAGCAGGGGCCAGACCCGCACGTCGATCTCGACGCGGTCGGCGCTGGCCATATCGGGTTGTTTCGCCCAGCTGGCATTGGCGAAGGTGACCGCATCGGCGCGGATCGTGCTGGTGCGGCCGAGGTCGACATCAAGGTTCCCGATGTGCAGCACCCGGCCGGTGCGTGCCTGCACCGCGCGCTCCACCGGCCCCTTGAACCAGTTCCAGTCCCACAACGCGATCAGTACCAGGATCGCCGCCAGCAGGAAGATCAGGATCGTGAGCCAGCGCCGGCCTCGTGGGCCGGGGCGGCGGAGGCGCCAGCGGGGCGTGCGCTTTGCGGCAGGGGAGGCGGCAGCATTCACGCTGCCATGGTTGCCCCCTCTTCGTGGACAGGGCGCGAAGCGACCATGTGCATGGTGTGCACGCGCTGCCGTCGAGCGGCCGTTTACAGCACCTGCATGGTGACCGCGACGAAGTGGCAGACGCTGCCGCCGATCACGAACAGGTGCCAGATGGCATGCGAGTACGGGATCGATTCACGGTGGTAGAAATAGGTCCCCAGCGTGTACGACAGGCCGCCGGCGAACAGCCAGGTGAGGGTGCCGCCATCGATCGAGGCCCACATCGGCTTGATCGCCACGACCACCAGCCAGCCCATGGCGATGTAGATCACCGTTGAGAGCACCTTGAAGCGGCCGGTGTAGAACAGCTTGAACACCACGCCGCCCAGCGCCAGCGCCCAGATCGCGGTGAACAGGCCCCAGCCCCATGGACCGCGCAGGCCGATCAGGGTGAACGGGGTATAGGTGCCCGCGATCAGCACATAGATCGCGCAATGGTCGAACACCTTCAACCGGCCCTTGGCGACCGGATGCTGGATGGCGTGGTACAGCGTGGAGGCGGTGTACAGCAGCAACAGCGCGATACCGAATACGATCGCGCTGGCCAGCTGCCAGCCGTCGCCGTAGATAGCCGCCAGGGTGATCAACACCGCGCTGGCTGCCAGGGCGAATACCGCGCCCAGGCCATGGGTCAGGGCGCTGGCGATTTCTTCACGGATCGAAGCAATGGACGTCGTGGACATGGCGTAGGCATTGTTCGCGGGGAGGGGGACCCGCACCCCCCTATCATCGCCGCGATGGGCGATGCGTGCACGCCTGTCACCGTATGATGGGTGAATGCCTGCCTTGCCTTGGCTGGGGTCAGAGCCCTTTCCTGCCGGAAAGGGATCCGACCCCGTGGCATCAGCCTGCCGAAACGGTATGCGCCGCTTCGCGGGTGGCCGAGAAGCGCACGTCCGGCGAGCGTTCCTGGGCCAGCTGCAGGTTGACCCGGGTCGGCGCCAGGTAGACCAGGTGCCCGGCGGCATCCAGCGCCAGGTTCAGCGCGTTCTTCTCGCGGAACTCTTCCAGCTTCTTCTCGTTGCTGCAGTGGACCCAGCGCGCAGTGGTCACGCTCACCGGCTCGAAGGTGGCTTCCACGCCGTACTCGTCCTTCAGGCGGTAGGCGGCCACGTCGAACTGCAACACGCCGACGGCACCCAGGATCAGGTCGTTGCTGGTGAGCGGGCGGAAGAACTGGGTCGCGCCTTCCTCGGACAGCTGGGCCAGGCCCTTCTGCAGCTGCTTGAGCTTGAGCGGATCGCGCAGGCGGGCGCGGCGGAACAGTTCCGGGGCGAAGTTGGGGATCCCGGTGAAGGTGACCGCTTCGCCTTCGGTGAAGGTATCGCCAATGGAGATGGTGCCGTGGTTGTGGATGCCGATCACATCGCCCGGCCAGGCTTCGGCGGCGATCTCACGGTCGCTGGCCATGAAGGTCAGCGCGTTGGCCAGCTTCATTTCCTTGCCGGTACGCACGTGGAAGGTCTTCATGCCGGCGCTGAAGCGGCCCGAGCAGACCCGCATGAAGGCCACGCGGTCGCGGTGCTGCGGGTCCATGTTGGCCTGGATCTTGAACACGAAGCCGGTCAGCTTGTTTTCTTCCGGGGCGATCTCGCGGCCGGTGGTGGAGCGCGCCTGCGGTGCGGGTGCGTGTTCGACGAAGAAGTCCAGCAGCGGCTGCACGCCGAAGTTGTTGACGCCCGAGCCGAAGAACACCGGCGTCTGCTTGCCCTCGCGGTAGGCCTGCAGGTCGAACGGGTGGCTGGCGCCCTGCACCAGTTCCAGCTCGTCGCGCAGGTCGGCCAGCATCTGTGCACCGATCTTCTCGGCCAGGCCGGGAGCATCGATGGACGGGAAAATGGTCGAGTCCTGGCGGGTGAAGTTGCGGCCCGGTTCGTACAGGTGCACTTCGCCGGTCAGCAGGTGGACCACGCCCTTCAGGCGCTGGCCCATGCCGATCGGCCAGGTGACCGGCGCGCACTGGATGCCGAGCACGGTTTCCACTTCATCCAGCAGCTCGATCGGGTCCTTGCCCTCGCGGTCGAGCTTGTTGATGAAGGTCATGATCGGGGTGTCGCGCAGGCGGCACACTTCCATCAGCTTGATGGTGCGCTCTTCCACGCCCTTGGCCACGTCGATCACCATCAGCGCCGAGTCCACCGCGGTCAGCACGCGGTAGGTGTCTTCGCCGAAGTCGGCGTGGCCGGGGGTGTCGAGCAGGTTGACGATCTTGCCTTCGTACGGGAACTGCATCACCGAGGAGGTGACGGAGATGCCGCGCTCCTTTTCCAGCGCCATCCAGTCGGAGGTGGCGTGGCGGGCAGCCTTGCGGCCCTTGACCGAACCGGCCATCTGGATCGCGCCCCCGAACAGCAGCAGCTTTTCGGTCAGCGTGGTCTTGCCGGCGTCAGGGTGGGAAATGATGGCGAAGGTGCGGCGACGCGACGCTTCGTTGGCGACTTCGGACATGGCAGTGGCGCCCGCCCGGGGCGCTTTTCAAAGAGATAAGCGCCCGATTATACCGGCCGGGGGCGGTCAGCGCCCGGTACCGCCTTCGGCCTCGCCCTGGCGGGCGAACTGCAGCTGGCCCTGCTCGGCGAAGATGCGCACCGGCACCGAGCGCAGGCCCATGCCGCGGTTGACCTGCACCACGAAGTGCAGGTGCGGCGCACTGCTGTAGCCGCTGTTGCCAGACAGGCCGATCGGCTGGCCGGCCCCTATCGCCTGGCCACGACGCACGCGCATGCCGCCGGCCTGCAGGTGGCCGTACAGCGCCATGCTGCCGTCGCTGTGCAGCACGCGGATGAAGTTGGCGCGGGCACCATCGCGTTCGCGGTCCTGGCCGTTGCCACGGAAGCCATCCTGGATCTGCATCACCGTACCCTCGCGCGCGGCCAGCACCAGGGTGCCCTCCGGCAGTGCGAAGTCGACCGCGTCGCGGTTCTCCTCGTCGTCATGGCTGAATCGTCCCTGCGGCGCCTGGTCCACGCGCAGGCGCGCCGCATCGAATGGCAGGCGGTAGGCGACATCTTCGGCCTGTGCGGCCGGGTTGCCCGGCACCGACTGCAGGCGCAGATCCAGCATGCGGCCATCGATCGGGGCGGGCAGGTGGCCGACTACCAGGCTGCTGTCGCCCTGGATCAGCGACTCGACCGGGAGGCCTTCGACCGGGTGCCCGGGTGCGGCGCGCAGCTGGATCTGCAGCGGCCCTGCCAGCCCGTTGTCGATCCGGGCCTGCCATTGCGTACCGACCGGCTGCAGGCGCAATTGGGCCATGGGGGCGGCGCCCTCGGCACTGCCTGCGCGGGTGGCCGGGGCGGAAGGGGGAGCCAGTCCCCAGCCCTGGCGCCAGTCGCCGGCGTGTGCGGTCGCGCTCGCCAGCAGAGGCAGCAGCAGGCAGGACAGGGGCAGGCGCGACATCGGCGTTTCCAGCGGAATGGACCGCCCGGACTGTACCCGATCCTGAACAGGGCGACCGGGACGGCCTTCGCATAGCCGTCCCAAGAATATTCATCGCTTTATCCGCATGAAGGGATTGACAGTGCCGGAAAGGGCTGGCATCGTGGCCCCACCATCGAGACCGGCAGAGGGACAGGCCCTTTGAAGCCGGGGCAGCCCGCAGGCGCGCAAGCGTCTGCGTAGGTGCCAAATCCTGCGGGGACCGTGGCGTCCACCGAAAGATGGTTCGAACCATGCACCACACGTGCATCTCGAACGCGGGCCCCGCGAAGGCTCGATGGCCGATTCCCCAACCGGATCCCGCCATGAGCTTCGCCGCCAGTACCGCCATTCGCCCCGAACCCTTTGTCCCCGTCAGCGTGCCGGTCGAAGACCGCGTGCATGCCGAGCGCGGTGAGTTCGCCGCGGTGCTGTCGATGCGCCACGCCGGCCCCAGCCCGGTGCGCCTGCGCTATGAGTGGGTCGGTCCGGCCAATGCACCGGTGGTGGTGCTGGCCGGCGGCATTTCCGCCCATCGCCACGTGGCGTCCAACACGCAGTTCAGCGAGAAGGGCTGGGCCGAAGACCTGGTGGGCAGCGGCCGCGCGCTGGATCCGCAGCAGCTGCGCGTGCTGGCCTTCGACTTCATCGGCGCCGACGGTGCACTGGATGTGCCGATCGATACCGCCGACCAGGCCGATGCCTTGGCGCTGCTGCTGGACCATCTCGGCATCCGCACGCTGAAGGCCTTCGTCGGCTATTCGTATGGCGCGCTGGTCGGCCAGCAGTTCGCGATCCGTCATCGTGCCCGCGTGCGCCAGCTGGTGCTGGCCAGCGGTGCGCACCGACCGCATCCGTATGCCGCCGCCTGGCGCGCATTGCAGCGCCGCGCGGTCGCGCTGGGCCAGCTGCAGTGCGGCGAAGACCATGGCCTGGCCCTGGCCCGGCAGTTCGCCATGCTCAGCTACCGCACCCCGGAAGAGTTCGGCGAGCGCTTTGATGCTGCGCCGGAGGTCATCAATGGCCGCGTGCGCGTGGCTGCCGAAGACTATCTCGACGCGGCCGGTGCGCAGTACGTCGCGCGCACGCCGGTGACCGCTTACCTGCGCCTGTCCGAATCAATCGACCTGCACCGCGTCGATCCCACCGCGATCCTGCCGCCGACCGTGGTGGTGGCCGTGGAGGGCGACCGCCTGGTGCCGCTGGCCGACCTGGTCGGCCTGGTCGAAGGGCTGGGCCCGCGCGGCAGCCTGCGCGTGCTGCGCTCGCCCTATGGCCACGATGCCTTCCTCAAAGAAACCGATCGCATCGATGCGATCCTCGCCACCGCCTTCCGCACTTCTGGAGAGTCCGCATGAGCCTGCACGCCAACGAGCCGTCCTGTAGTCGTACCACTGCCGCCGTCCGTGCCGGCATCGATCGGGACACCGCGCATGGCGCGGTCACGCCGCCGATCGTGCTGTCGTCGAACTTCAGTTTTGAAGGCTTCGGCAACAAGCGCCAGTACGATTACACGCGCAGTGGCAACCCGACCCGCGACCTGCTGGGTGAAGCGCTGGCCGAACTGGAAGGCGGCGCCGGCGGCGTCATCACCGCGACCGGCATGGGCGCGATCAACCTGGTGCTGAACGCGCTGCTGCAGCCGGGCGACACCCTGGTGGTGCCGCACGATGCCTACGGCGGCAGCTGGCGGCTGTTCAACGCGTTGGCGAAGAAGGGCCACTTCGAACTGGTCACCGCCGACCTGACCGATCCGCGAGCGCTGGCGCAGGCGCTGGCCACGCAGCCAAAGCTGGTGCTGGTGGAAACCCCGTCCAACCCGCTGCTGCGCATCACCGACCTGCGCTTCGTCATCGATGCCGCGCACAAGGCCGGTGCCCTCGTGGTGGTCGACAACACCTTCCTGTCACCGGCGCTGCAGCAGCCGCTGTCGTTTGGTGCGGACCTGGTGCTGCATTCCACCACCAAGTACATCAATGGCCACAGCGATGTGGTGGGTGGGGCGGTGGTCGCGCGCGATCCGGCGCTGCACGAGCAGCTGGTGTGGTGGGGCAACGCGCTGGGCCTGACCGGTTCGCCGTTCGATGCCTTCCTGACCCTGCGCGGCCTGCGCACGCTGGATGCGCGCCTGCGCGTGCACCAGGAAAACACGGCGTCGATCGTTGCCCTGCTGGACCAGCATCCGGCGGTCGGCGCGGTGTACTACCCGGGCCTGGCCGATCACCCGGGCCACGCCATCGCCGCGCGCCAGCAGAATGGCTTCGGCGCGATGCTGTCGTTCGAACTGGCGCACTGCGCCGGTGATGATCCGCATGCGGCGGTGCGTGCATTTGTGGACGGGCTACGCTGTTTCACCCTGGCCGAATCGCTGGGCGGCGTCGAAAGCCTGATCGCACATCCGGCCACGATGACTCATGCGGCGATGACCGCCGAAGCGCGTGCAGCCGCCGGCATCAGCGAAGGGCTGCTGCGCCTGTCGGTCGGCATCGAGGCCGAGCGTGACCTGCTGGCCGATCTCGGCGCCGCGCTGCAGCGCGCCGAAGCGGTGATCGATGCGGCCGCCCGCCGCAAACAGGTGGTGGACGCATGAGCGCACTCGCCGCTGACATTCCTGCGCTGGGGGCGGGACGCCTGGCGCTGCTCGGTACGGGCACGGTCGGTTCGGCCTTCGTACAGCGCTACCAGGCGCTGCAGGCACGCGGGTTGGAACTGCCCAGCGTGCAATGGCTGGCCAACTCGCGCACCGCGCTGGAGATCGATCGCGACCTGGCGCTGCCCTTGGAACTGGCACGTCGAGCCCCCCGCGATGGCCACAGTTCGCCACCATGGGCGAGCGCCGAAGGGCTGGAGCGTGGCGACGTGGTGGTCGATGCCACGGCCAGTGAAGACGTGGCCGCCCGTCACGTGCAATGGCTGGCGCGCGGCGTGCATGTGGTGACCGCCAACAAGCTGGGCCGGGGCGCGCAGCTCGCCCGCGCGCAGGCCATTGCCGAAAGCTGTGCCGACAGTGGCGCGCGTTATGGCGACAGTGCCACCGTTGGTGCCGGGCTGCCGCTGTTGAGCAGCCTGCGCGCGCTGGTGGCCGGTGGCGATCACATCCATGCCATCGAGGGCGTGCTGTCCGGCTCGCTGGCGTGGCTGTTCCATCGCTATGACGGCCAGTCGCCGTTCTCGGCGGCGGTGCGCGAGGCGCTGGCGGCCGGTTATACCGAGCCAGACCCACGCCTGGACCTGTCCGGCGAGGACGTGCGCCGCAAGCTGCTGATCCTGGCGCGCAGCAGCGGGCTGGCGCTGGATGCGTCGCAGGTACAGGTGGATTCACTGGTGCCTGAAGCGCTGGCAGCGTTGCCGCTGGAGGATGCCGTGGCTGCCTTGGAGCAGCTGGATGCGCCGCTGCAGGCGCGTTGGCAGCAGGCACGTGACAACGGCCGCGTGCTGCGTTTCGTTGGCCGTGTTGACAGCGAAGGTGCGCAGGTGGGCCTGCGCGAACTGCCGGCCGATCATCCGCTGGCGCAGGGTGCCGGCACCGACAACCGCGTGGCCATCCACAGCGATCGCTACCGCCACCAACCCTTGTTGATCCAGGGACCGGGTGCCGGCGCGGAAGTCACTGCGGCTGCGTTGCTGGATGACGTGCTGCGGATCGTGGGTTGATCGCATTGTTCCTGTAGCGCCGAGCCCACGCTCGGCTGCTCCTGACAGAACCCCGGTCCTGCCGCATGAGCCGAGCGTGGGCTCGGCTCTACAGAGGGCACGCCTGCCGGTCAGCGGGACTTCAGGGCCTTCAACAACGCGCTGTTGAACTGCTTGGGGTCCTGCACCTGCGGCGAATGGCCCAGTTCGGCGAACTCGACCAGCGTCGCGCCGGGAATCGCTGCGGCCGCTGCTTTGCCCAGCACCGGATAATTGCCCAGCGTCGCCTTCACCGCAGGCGGCGCCAGGTCGCGCCCGATCGCGGTGCGGTCCTTCTGGCCGATGAACAGCGTGGTCGGCACCTGCAGGTGCTTCAGTTCGTAGACCACCGGCTGGTTGAACACCATGTCCGAGGCCAGCGCCTGGCTCCATGCAACGGCCTGCTTGCCCGGGCCTTCGTACATGCCCGACTGCATCCGCGCCCACGGTTCGTAGGCCGGTTTCCATTTGCCGTCGTAGTACACCTCCAGCTGGTAGCGGCGGATGCTGTCATAGCTGATGTTCATTTCGCCGGCGTACCACGCGTCGACGCTGCGCCAGGGGACGCCCAGCGCCTTCCAGTCTTCCAGCCCGATCGGATTGACCAGCGACAGGCTGCGCAGGTCCTGCGGGAACATCAGCGCGTAGCGCACCGCCAGCATGCCGCCCATCGAATGACCGACCAGGTGCACCGGGACGTCACCCAGCTGCAGCTGTTGCAGCAGGGCATGGGTGTTGGCGGCCAGCTGCGCGAACGAATACTGGTAACGCTCGGGCTTGCTGGATTTGCAGAAGCCCACCTGGTCCGGGGCGATCACCCGATAGCCGGCGGCGACCAGTGGCTTGATCGATTCCTTCCAGGTGGCGGCACAGAAGTTCTTGCCGTGCAGCAGCACCACCACGCCGATGGGTGCCTTCTTCGGCGCGATGTCCAGGTAGGCCATTTCCAGCGGCTGCCGCTGCGATTCCAGCGCGAAGGTCTTCACCGGATAGCCGTAGTCGAAACCCTCCAGCCGAGGCCCGTAGGTGGGGGCGGCCAGGGCGGCCAGCGGAAGGCAGGCAAGCAGGGCGGCAGCGATCACGCGCATGGGGCAATCCGGGGTGGGGAAGCCCCGAGCCTAACCGGAACGCGGTGACGGTGTCGCCCGTACGGGCAAGGGTGACCGGGTAGAGTCGACTGTTGGTCGACTGCTCTTCCCTCAGGCCGCGGAAATCCCGCGCTGCGCGCGATGGTCGACTGACAGTCGACTCTACCTGTGGCCCGTCGACATCGCGCCGGAGCCGGTCGCCCTCAGCACTCGATGACGTTCACCGCCAGGCCACCGCGGCTGGTTTCCTTGTACTTGTCCTGCATGTCGCGGCCGGTATCGCGCATGGTCTTGATCACCTTGTCCAGCGACACCTTGTGCTTGCCGTCGCCACGCATCGCCATGCGCGAGGCATTGATCGCCTTCACCGCGCCCATTGCATTGCGCTCGATGCAGGGAATCTGCACCAGGCCGCCGATCGGGTCGCAGGTCAGGCCCAGGTTGTGTTCCATGCCGATTTCCGCGGCGTTCTCGATCTGGCTCGGGTTGCCCCCCAGCGCCGCGACCAGGCCACCGGCCGCCATCGAGCAGGCCACGCCCACTTCGCCCTGGCAGCCCACTTCGGCACCGGAAATCGAAGCGTTTTCCTTGTACAGGATGCCGATCGCCGCCGAGGTCAGCAGGAAATCGAACACGCGCTGTTCGTTGGCGCCGGGGCAGAAGCGGTCGAAGTAATGCAGCACCGCCGGCAGTACGCCGGCCGCACCGTTGGTCGGTGCGGTCACCACGCGGCCACCGGCAGCGTTCTCTTCGTTCACTGCCAGTGCGTACAGGTTGACCCAGTCCAGCGTCGTCAGCGGATCGCGCATCGCCGCTTCCGGCTTCGACGACAGCTCGCGGTACAGCGCCGGTGCACGACGGCCGACCTTCAGGCCACCCGGCAGCACGCCCTCCTCGCGGATGCCGCGGGTGACGCACGACTGCATCGCGCTCCAGATCTCGCGCAGCTGGGCGCGGATCTCGTCTTCGCTGCGCCAGCACTTTTCGTTCTCGAACATCAGCTGGGCGATGCTCAGGCCGCTGCGTGCGGTCTGTGCCAGCAGCTCGTCGCCGCTCTTGAACGGGTAGGGCAGCGGGGTTTCATCGGGCACGATGCGGTCATCGGCCGCGTCGTCCTGGTTGACCACGAAGCCACCACCGACCGAGTAGTAATCGCGGGTCGCGATCACTTCGTCGTCGGCGTTGTACGCGGTGAAGCGCATGCCGTTGGTGTGGTAGGGCAGCTTCTGGCGCTTGTTCATGCCGAGATCGCGCTTCTCGTCGAAGGCGATCTCGTGCTGGCCCATCAGCTGGATGCGCTTGCTGCTGCGGATGCGCTCCAGGGTGGCCGGAATGATGTCCGGGTCGATCAGGTTAGGCCGTTGGCCTTCCAGGCCCAGCAGGATCGCCTTGTCGGTGCCATGGCCGCGGCCGGTCAAGGCCAGCGAGCCGTAGACATCGGCGCGGATGCGCGCGACCTCGTGCAGGCGGCCCGGGTCGAGCAGCCAGCGATGGATGAATCGCTCGGCGGCCTTCATCGGTCCGACGGTGTGCGAGGAGCTCGGGCCAATGCCGATCTTGAAAACGTCGAACGTGCTGACAGCCATGGATGCCAAACTGCGGGTACCGGACAAGCGGCTATTCTAGCGGCTTGCCGGGCCATCCGATGGCTGCGGCGCAGCATTTCCGCCACGGGAGCCTGACTGGTGCTGACCCTGATCCAGCGTGACGATTGCCACCTGTGCGACCTGGCCCTGGCCGAGCTGGCCAAGGCGCGGGCGCCGGAGTTCGAATCGGTGTTTCTGGATGACCAGCCGGCGCTGGAAGCGCGCTATGGCACGCGCGTGCCGGTGTTGCGCGACGAGCGCGGCGAACGCGAGCTGGACTGGCCGTTCGATGCGGCCACGGTGCAGGCCTGGTTGGCCGTCGATCAGTAGTGCCGGCCGCTGGCCGGCAACCCCTCTGTTCCCGGTGATGCCGGCCAGCGGCCGCCACTACCGGATGCGTTGCGATGCCCGGTGATGCCGGCCGCGGGCACGGCATCACCGGATGCGTCTTATTTCGCGTCGAACTTCACGATCGTGCTGATCGCGGTGTCGTCCGGAATGGTCTTGGTATCGGCCCAGTCACCGCCGCCGACGCCGAAGTCCAGGCGCTTGACCGTGGCCTTGCCGGTCAGCACCGGCTGGGTGCCCGGCTTCCAGGTGAAGGTCAGGGTGACCGGCTTGCTGACGCCGCGCAGTTCCAGGGTGCCATCGGCGGCGAACTGGTCGTTGCCCACGGCGCGGAAGCCCTTGGCGGTGTAACGCGCGGTGGCGAACTTGCCGACATTGAAGAAGTCGGCGCCCTGCAGGGTCGAGTCACGGTCGCTGTTGCCGCTCCTGGCGCCTGCCAGCGGAATCACTACATCCAGCGAACCGGCGGCCGGGTTGGCCGGGTCGAAGCTGAGCTTGGTGGCGAAGCCCGGGAAGCTGCCGGTGAACACTTCGCCGTCGTACTTGCTGGCGAACACCAGGATCGAGCCGGCACCGGGGGCCTGCGCATACTCCGCAGCGAGCGCCGGGGCGGTGGCCAGCATGCCGGCCAGGGCGGCAGCCACGGCGGCCGGAGTGGTCAGTTTCAGGTTCATCGGTCAGTCCTTCTGAGGGGAGGCGAGCCAGCCGCGCGGCAACATGCGGGACAGCGTTGCATCGCGCTGGAACAGGTGGTGGTAGAAGGCAGCGCCGGCATGGGCCAGCACCACCGCGATCAACAGCCAGAAGCCGTATTCGTGGAGGGCATGGGACACCGCGACGACCTGCGGGTCGGGGCCGCTCAGCTTGGGCACGTCGACCAGGCCGAACCAACGGAACGGGCGCAGGCCACTGGCCGAATCGTACAGCCAGCCCGACAGCGGAATGGCAAACATCAGCACGTACAGCAGCACGTGGGTGGCACTGGCGATGCGTTCCTGCCAGCTGGGCACGCCCGGCACCGGCTTCGGCGCACCGGCATACAGGCGCCAGCCGAGACGGAACAGCACCAGCGCCAGCACGGTGATGCCGATCGACTTGTGCGCGGTGTAGACCCAGAAGTACTTGGGCGTCTTGGGCAGTTCGCCCATGGTCAGGCCGACCACGCCCAGGGCGAGGATCAGCAGTGCGATCAACCAGTGCAGGAGCTGGCTGACACTTCCCCACGCGGCGGGGGTGTTCTTGGCGGTCATGAAGGGTCCTTGGGGGCCGTCGTCTGGTCGGAGTGTGGAACGGGAGCGGGAGTTCCCGGGGCGTCGCTGCGGTCGAGGGTGGCTTCGGCCTCGATCCGCACCTGTACCGCATCACCGATGACCCCCGGCCAGGCGGTGATGCCGAACGCGCGCCGGCTCAGCGTCGTGCTGGCGGAAAACCCGGCGGTGCGTCGGAATGGAGGGAGCGGGTAGCGCTTGAGCGCGTTGAGGGTCACGTCCAGGGTGACTTCCTGGCTGACCCCGCGCAGGGTCAGCGTGCCGATCACATGCGCACGCTTGGCGTCGATCGGTTCGACCCGGCTGGAGACGAAGCGTGCGCTGGGGAATCGCTCGCCATCGAGCAGGCTGCGGGCCAGCGTGGCCTGGTTCCACTTGGCGTCGCCAAGGTCCAGACGCGACACTGGAATGTCCACTTCCAGGGTGGCGTCGCGCCAGTTGTCGGGATCGAACAGCACGCGGCCCTCGCTGCCGGACACGGTGCCCATGGCCTGCGAGTAGCCCGCGTGATCGATGGAGAACAGCACCCGCGTGTGCACCGGATCGAGGCGATAGGTGTCGGCGGCCGCCCAGGCAGGGGCGGTGGCGAGCAGCATCGGCAGCAGGGCCAGGCAGGGACGCATCGATGGCGGGCTCCGGAAGGTGACGCTGTGATCATACGCACAGCCCCCTGCCAACGTTGCGTGCATGGCTGCAACAGTTCGTGGTGGTGCCGCCGCTGGAAACAGCCTGTTGCAGCCATGAACCCGGCCCTGTGTGACAATCGGCCCAGGACAGGGGGTTCAGGATGACGAGCGGCTGGCGCCGGTGGTGCCGTGGCATCGCAGGTATGGGACTGCTGCTGATGGCGATGGCCACGGCGGCTGCGACCCTGGACATGGCAGAAACACCGCGCCTGCGCCGCTTCGGTGCCGCCGAAGGCTTGCCGTCACGCATGGTGGTGGCGCTGGCCGAGGATCGCCAGGGCCACATCTGGGCCGCCACCGATGGTGGACTCGCCCGTTATGACGGCAACAGCCTGCGGGTCTGGGAGCACGATCCGGAACAGCCGGGCTCGCTGCCCGGCAACGAGATCGAGACCCTGCTGATCGATCCGCTGGACCGGGTCTGGGTGGGCATCAACGGCAAGGGCGTGGCCCGCCTGGATGCCGACCGCGAGCGCTTCCGCACCTTCGACACGGTCAATTCCACCTGCCAGGGGCAGTTCTGGGCGCTGGCCTATGTCGACGACGCCTTGTGGATCGGGACCAACAACCATGGCGTCTGCCGGCTTGGCGAGGACGGCAGCGTGCGCCTCTACACCCATGACCCGGCGCAGCCGGGGGGCCTGCCCAGCAACAGCATCTTCACCAGCCTGGTCGATGCGCAGGGCCGCCTGTGGCTGGGCACCGAAGCGGGCGTGGCGCGTTGGAACGGCAGCGGATTCGAGCCGGTGGCCGCGCGGGAACTGGGCACGCTGAGCGTGCTCCGGTTGAGCCGGGATGCGGAGGGTTCGATCTGGGTCGGCAGCCAGAACGATGGCCTGTACCGCATCGATGGGCAGGACCGGGTCAGTCGTCCGCGATGGGCCGACAGCGCCCAGCTGCGCTCGGCCCTGGTCCTGGCCGATCGCCAGGGGGGCTACTGGGCTGGCACCTCCGATGGCCTGTTGCGGGGGGATGCGGCGGCGCTGCGCCGGCTGGAGGGCGACCGCGGCAGCGGCTTCCTGACCGCGCACAGCGGTGTGCTCGATCTGCTGCAGGACCACGAGGGCGGATTGTGGGTGGCGCTGCTGACCCAGGGCCTGGCCTATCTGCCACCGGACTGGCGGCGCTTCTCGATCTGGAACCAGCTCGACGGCAAGCCGCTGGACAGCCAGTACCTGTTGAGCGCGGCCAGCGATGGGAAGAACTACTACGTCGGCTCGGCGCGAGGGGTGTACCAGCTCGATGCGCAGGGCACCCTGCGCCTGCTGGCCAGCGACCGGCAGCTCGGCAGCGGCGTGGTGTGGTCGGTGCTGCCGCGCCCGGATGGGCGCCTGTGGCTGGGACGCGGCGGCCGCATCACCGTCTACGATCCGGCTACCGGCGCGCTGCGCGATCTGCGGATCGATGGCAGTGCCGACCTGCGCCAGCGCATCGACCTGATGCGGCAGGCGCCTGATGGCACGGTGTGGGTGTCGGTGATGGGCCTGGACCTGCAGCAGCGCGATGCAGAGGGCCGGCTGCTGCACCGCCATCCGCTGGAGCATTTCCGCGGGACCGCCGATGCGCCGATCGAGCAGATCCGCTTCGACGCCCATGGCCGGCCCTGGGTGATGGGTGACATGGGCATCTGGCGCGAGCAGGCTGGACGCTTCGAGGCAGTACCGGGCGTTTCGCGCGGGCCCATCTACGACCTGGTGTGGATCGATCCGCAACAGTTGTGGCTGGCGCGCCAAGGCGCGTTCGAGCGCTACCAGTGGGATGGCCTGAGCCTGCGCCTGATCCAGCGCATCGACGGCAGTGCAGGCGTGCCGCCGGTCACCATGGGCGGGCTGGCGCTGGCCGGCAACGGCCAGCTGTGGGCGACGACGCCGCGCGGCCTGCTGCGTTGGGACCCGAAAACGCGGCGCCTGCAGCAGTTCAACGAGCGCGATGGACTGTCCGATGCGGAGTTCACCGGCCGGCCACCGGCAGTGAATGCAGATGGTCGCGTGCTGGCCGTCACCCAGACCGGGTTGGTTGCCTTCGATGTGAATGCCGACGACACGGTGCTGCCTTCTTCATCGCTGGTGATCGCCGAAGTGCGCGTACGCCGCGACGACGCGCGCGGCTGGCAACCGTTGCCGCTCACCGGCACCCTGTTGCTGGGACCGGATGACCGCGATCTGCAGATCGATGCGCGGCTGCTGTCCTATGCCAGCCCGCAGGGCAACCGTTACCGCTTCCGCGTGCAGGGCTATGACCAGGACTGGGTGGAGCAGGGGGGCGATGGCCAGCGCACCCTGTCGCGGCTGCCGACCGGCAGCTACGTCATCGAGGTGCAGGCAGCGACCGCCCGGGGCGCGTGGACGCCTTCGCAGCAGTTGCAGGTGAAGGTGCTGCCGCCGTGGTGGCGCAGCGGCATGGCGATCTTCGGCTACATCCTGCTGGGGTCGCTGCTGCTGGTGGTCCTGGTCTGGTCGGTCCGCGCGCGGCTGCGCCGTCGCCAGCAATGGCAGCTGACGGTGCACAAGCAGCAGCTGGCCGAGCAGGCCTCGCAGGCCAAGAGCCGTTTCCTGGCCACGCTGGGCCACGAAGTACGCACGCCGATGACCGGCGTGCTGGGCATGAGCGAACTGCTGCTGGCGACTCCGCTGGATCCGGTGCAGCGTGGCTACGCGGGGTCGATCCAGCAGGCCGGCAGCCATCTGCTGCGGCTGGTCAACGATGCGCTGGACCTGGCCCGCATCGAAGCCGGGCGGCTTGAGCTGGATCTGCGTCCGTTCGACCTGGAGGAACTGCTTGACCAGGTGCAGGGCCTGATGCAGCCGATGGCGCAGCAGCGCCAGCTGGAATTCCGGCGCGGTGAAAACCCGGCAGGGCCGGTCAGTGTCAGCGGCGACGAGATGCGCGTGCGCCAGATCCTGCTGAACCTGCTCGGCAACGCCATCAAGTTCACCGAGCGCGGCCACGTCGGCCTGGCCGTGCGCCTGGAAGAGAAGGGCGGCCTGTGTTTCGAAGTGCATGACAGTGGCCCGGGCATCAATGCCGAGCAGCAGCAGCGCCTGTTCCATCGTTTTGAACAGGCCGACGGTCCGCGCACCGCGTCGCGCTACGGCGGCAGTGGCCTGGGACTGGCGATCTGCCAGGAACTGGCGGTGGCGATGGGGGGGCGTATCGAAGTGGACAGCCAGCCTGGCAAGGGTGCGCGGTTCCGCGTGCGCCTGCCCCTGCCCTGGACGCGCCAGGCCGCCGGCACCGCGGGCGAGGTGGCGGCCCTGCCGGAACTGCCGCCGCTGCGCATCCTGCTGGTCGAGGACGACGCCACGGTGGCCGAGGTCATCGCCGGCCTGCTGCGGGTGCGCGGGCATGAGGTGGTCCACGTGCTGCATGGCCTGGGTGCGCTGTCGGAGATCGCCACCGATGGTTTCGACGTCGGCCTGCTCGATCTCGATCTGCCCGCGCTGGACGGTACGGCCATCGCCCGCCAGCTGCGCACCATGGGCTATGAACTGCCGCTGGTGGCAGTGACCGCCCGTTCCGATGCCTACGCCGAAACCCAGGTGCTGGCCGCCGGCTTCGATGGCTTCCTGCGCAAGCCGGTGACCGGCGACCTGCTGGTGGCGGCCATCGCCCAGGCGCGTGCGAAACGGCAGGCGACTGCGTGACTGTGCCGGCGCCGGGCGTGAACGGCGCGACTTTCGGTTTACCATGCCGACGCCCGCAGCGCGGGAATCATCAGGACCAGCGTGAGGAGGCAATCGGTGGTGTATCTGCGGGCGGCGATGCTGCTGCTGGTCCTCCTGTGCGGCGCGTTGCCCGCTGCGGCACAGCCGGTGCCTCCGAGCCCGCGGCAGGTGACGGTGTTCGATGGCCTGCCGTCCAATACCGTCAACCGCATGGCCGAGGACCGGTACGGCTACCTGTGGATCGCCACCAACGATGGCCTGGCCCGCTATGACGGCCGCACTTACCGCGTGTGGCGTTCCGAGGATGGACTGCGTGACAACCGCATCTGGACGGTGCTGGTCGATGCCCGCAACCAGTTGTGGATAGGCACCGAGAACGCTGGCCTGGTGCGCATGTCGGCCGACCGCCGGCAGCTGCACTTCTACGACCGCAGCAGCCAGCCGTTGATGGGCACCAACACGGTCTGGAGCCTGGCCAGCACGCCTGATGGCTCGATCTGGTTCGGTACCCACGAAGGCGGCCTGTACCGCCTGGACAGCCAGGACCGCCTGCAGCGCTTCCTGCCCGAGCCGAACAATCCGCGCAGCCTGCCTTCGTCGTCGGTGCCCTACCTGGCCACGCTGGCCGATGGCAGCCTGTGGATCGGCACCAAGCATGGCGTGGCGCGCTGGACCGGGACCGACTTCGAACGTGTCGGTACGGACATCATTCCCAGCCTGCTGATCAACGGGTTGACCGCCGAGCCCGATGGCAGCCTGTGGATCAGCACGATGGCCGGGGCCACCGTGCGCCGCCCGGATGGCCGCTTCGAGGCACCACCGTGGAAGCTGCCGCCAGGCGAGCAGGTGCTGGGCATGATGCTGCGCGACGAGCAGGGCGGACATTGGCTGGATACGCGCACCGGGCTGGGACGTGCGGTCGACGGCCAGTACCAGACCGTGCCGCTGTACAGCGCGATCGCACGCGGTCCGGTGCGGCCGAACTGGACCGGTGCCTATGAGGACCGCGAAGGTGGCATCTGGCTGGCCAGCACCAATGCCGGGTTGTGGCACCTGCTGCCACGCTGGTGGCAGTTCTCGGTGCTGTCGCGGCTGGAGGACGACCCCAGCTCGCTGCGCAATGCGCTCGTGCTGGGCACCAGCCCGTCCAGCAATGGCGGTGTCTGGACCGTGGGCAGCCATGGCGCGCTGGACCGCTTCGATCCGAAGACCGGCAGGATCGAGCAGCACCGCACCTGGGTCAACGGCATGCACTGGCTGACCTCGGTGCGCGAGGACCGGCGTGGCCAGGTCTGGATCGGATCGACCGATGCACTGGTGCGCTACGACCCGCAACGGCGCGAGCTGCGTCGTTGGGGCCGTGATGCCGGTGCCGATGCGGCGATGGAAGGGGTCATCGAAGCGATGATGACCTGCGACGGCGACAGCCTCTGGTTGATGCTTCCCGCGGGCCTGCAGCAACGTGATCTCGACGGACGCCTGCGGCGCCAGCTGGACAATGGCCAGCGCGGCCTGCAGCAGGGCCAGCTCAACCTCGATGTGGAATGCGGTCCGCAGGACCATATCTGGCTGGCCAGCAGCCGTGGCCTGCTGCAGTGGCTGCCGGAAAGCGAACGCTTCCAGCCGGTGCCGGGTGCGCCGGCAACGGCCATCCATGCGTTGCATGTGGGCCGTGACGGCCAGGTCTGGTTGTCCGAGGACGGGCGCCTGTCGCGATACCGCTGGAGCCAGGGGCGGCTGGAACGGCAGGCGGTGGTCGGTGCCGAACAGGGCTATCCGGCGATCTCCGCCTCTGGCCTGGTGGTGGATGCGCAGGGCGTGGCCTGGGCGACCAGCGCACGCGGCCTGGTACGTGTCAGTGCCGATGGGCAGAGCGTGCGCCTGTACGGCGTGCACGACGGCCTGCCAAGCCAGGAATTCCGCGAGCACACCCTGATCGCAGCGGCCGATGGCCACCTGGTGGCCGGAACGGCGGCAGGCGCGGTGGTGTTCGACCCGGAGCAGGTACGGCCTTCGGTACGTCGCGCGCCACTGGTGATCGAGCGGGTGGAAGTGCGCCGCAACGAACAGGTGCTGGACATGACCCACGATGCGCCGTTGCAGATCGCCGATGGCGATCGCGACCTGCGCATCGTCGCGCGATTGCTGTCCTTTGCCGACTCGGCGTCCAATACCTACCGTTATCGCCTGGCCGGCTACGACCCGGATTGGGTTGAGGTCGGTCCGGCGGGTGAACGCCTGTTCTCGCGCCTGGCGCCGGGCAGCTACCGGCTGGAGGTGCAGGCACGCTCGGCCGACCATGTGTGGTCGCGGGTGCAGAGCCTGGAGTTCCGCGTGCAGCCGCCGTGGTGGCGCAGCCTGTCCGGCCTGCTGGTGCTGGCGTCGGTCGGGTTGCTGCTGACCAGCTGGTTCGCCTGGTTGTACCGACGCCGCCTGCAGCGGCGCCACGCCTACCAGCTGGCGCTGCACAAGCAGGAACTGGCCGAGCAGGCCTCGGCGGCCAAGACCCGCTTCCTGGCCAACCTTGGCCATGAGATCCGTACGCCGATGACCGGCGTGCTGGGCATGAGCGAGCTGCTGCTGGCTTCGCCACTGGACCCGCAGCAGCGCGGCTACACGCAGTCGATCCGGCATGCGGGCGAGCACCTGCTTCATCTGGTCAACGATGCGCTGGACCTGGCGCGGATCGAGTCCGGGCGCCTGGAGCTGCAGTCGCAGTCGTTTGCGTTGAATGGCCTGCTGCAGGATCTGGCGGCGCTGATGGGCCCGCTGGCTGCACAGAAGGGCCTGCGCTTCGTCCTGGACAACCAGCTGCCGCCGGGCCTGCAGGCGACCGGTGATGCCATGCGCGTGCGGCAGATCCTGCTGAACCTGCTGTCGAACGCAGTGAAATTCACCAGCCGCGGCACCATCACCCTGCATGCACGTTGCGATGGCGAGCTGCGCGCGCTGCATTTCGAGGTACGTGATACCGGCCCGGGCATCAGCCAGGAACAGCAGCAGCGCCTGTTCCGACGCTTCGAGCAGGCCGATGGTGCACGTACGGCAGCGCAGTACGGTGGCAGCGGCCTGGGCCTGGCGATCTGCCGCGAGCTGGCACAAGCGATGCAGGGGCGGATCCAGGTGGAGAGCCAGCTGGGCCGGGGCACCTGCTTCGGCGTCACCCTGCCGTTGCCACTGGTGGTGGACGGTGACGCCGAGGTGTCCGCCGAGGGGCATCGCGACGATGCGGCGAACATGCCACCGCTGCGGGTGCTGCTGGTCGAGGACGATGCCACCGTGGCCGATGTGGTGCGGGGGTTGTTGAGCGCACGCGGCCACGAGGTGGTGCATGCCGGCCATGCGCTGGCGGCGCTGCGCGAGATCAGTGCCGGCGATTTCGACGTCGGCCTGCTGGATCTGGACCTGCCCGGCCTGAGCGGCTTCGAACTGGCCCAGCACCTGCGTAACCAGGGCTACATGCTGCCGCTGCTGGCGGTGACCGCGCGGACTGATCCGGACCTTCAGCAGCAGGTGGAAGCGGCCGGCATCGGCGGCTTCCTGCGCAAGCCGGTGACCGGTGAACTGCTGGTGGAAGCGATCGCCAGGGCGATGGGCAGGTAGGGTTTATTGCAGGGCTTGCAGTCCTGCACCTGCAGAATCAACGTCAACGTCAAAAGCCCGCCTTCGACAGTTTTCCGCGATCTGTCGGAGCTCGGGGTCGGATCCCGTTGCTGCGCAACGGGCTCTGACCCCAATCTGGAATTCGATATCTGACAGATGTGTCGACCAAGGTCGACACCTACCAACAACCGCGCGTTCCAACAGTCGCCGTTATCCACAGCCGCGTGAACCTGTCAGAGGTGGGGCGGTGTGGGCTTGCAGGACCGTTGGCGCCATGGATGGCGCCATCGAGCCCCCATGGGTGAGGGCGCTTTGCTTGCGAAGCACTGCTTCGCAAGCGCCCGAACGCGCAGCCGCCGGCGGCTGGGCCGGACCGCGGAGCGGGATTTACGGCGTGTCCTGCAAGCCCGCACCGCCCCGCCAACCCACGGAATGCTCGCTGTTGCTGTTGCCGGCCAGCGGCCGGCACTACCGCAGGTGCAGGGCCGCAGGCCCTGCCGAACCCCCTTCACTCCGCGACGTGCTCGACCTGCCGCGGTTCGGGCTTGGTGTCGGGCAGCTGCCAGAAGATCATCGTCGAGGTCAGCGTGATCGCGCCCACGCACAGGAACGTGGCATGCAGCGCGGCGGTGGCGCTGTTGCTGTCCAGGTGGTTGCCGAACGCGGCCAGCAGGCTGCCGGCCGCAGCAGCACCAAAGCCGGCGGCCAGCATCATCACCATCGACAGCAGGCTGTTGCCGGAACTGGCGAACTCACGGTCCAGATCGCGCAGGGTCACGGTGTTCATCACGGTGAACTGCAGCGAATTGACCGCGCCGAAGAACGCCAGCTGCAGCAGGCGCCAGGCCAGGTGCTGGCCGGGTGTCATCAGGATGAAGCTGGCCATCGCCAGGCCGACCAGCACGGTGTTGACCATCAGCACGCGGCGGTAACCGAAGCGCTCGACCAGCCTCACCGCCAGCTGCTTGGAGACCATGCCGGCGGCCGCTACCGGCACCATCATCAGGCCGGCATGCATCGGGCCCAGGCCGAGGCCGACCTGCAGCAGCAGCGGGATCAGCATCGGCATCGCGCTGCTGCCGATGCGCGAGAACAGGTTGCCGAGAATGCCGATGCGGTAGCTGGGCACGCGGAACAGGGCCAGCGAGAACAACGGTGCGGTCGAGTTGGCGGCGTGCAGCCAGTAGCCCACCAGCGCGGCCAGGCCAGCCACGGTCATCAGCATCACCAGTGCGTGTGGCGTACCCAGGCCGGAGATGCCGTCCAGTGCCAGCGACAGCACCACCATCGCGAAGGCCAGCATGACGTAGCCGCGCAGGTCGAAGCGGGTGCGGTGGCTGGCGTAATGGTCGGGCATGATCTTCATCGCGGCGATGAAACCGATCACGCCGATCGGCAGGTTGATCAGGAACACCCAGTGCCATGAGGCGATCTCGACCAGCCAGCCGCCCAGCGTGGGGCCGATCAGCGGGCCGACCAGCGCGGGGATGGCGATGAAGCTCATCGCGCGCAGGAAATCCTCGCGGGGCACCGAGCGCATCACCGCCAGCCGGCCGACCGGCAGCAGCATCGCACCGCCGATGCCCTGCAGCACGCGCGCACCGACCAGCTGGTGCAGGTGCTGGGCCAGCGCGCAGGCCAGCGAGCCGAGGGTGAACAGGATGATCGCCACCAGGAAGGTGCGCCGGGTGCCGTAGCGGTCGGCGATCCAGCCCGAGGCGGGAATGAAGGTGGCTACCGCCAGCGCATAGCTGAACACCACTGACTGCATCTGCAGCGGGCTCTCGCCCAGGCTGGCCGCCATCGCCGGCAACGCCGTGTTGACGATGGTCGAGTCCAGCATCTGCATGAAGATCGCCAGGGACACCAGCCACAGCAGGGGACGCTGGCGGTTGTAGGTCGATGGCGATGTGGACATGGGGTGCGGCCGGTGCAGCGTGGGGGCCGCCATGATCGCGCACTGCGGGTCACGGCGCGATCAAGGTCGCGCCGTACCTGCATGCGGAATGCTCAGCGTTGGCTGTGCGCGTGCACTGCGTCGACCAGCACCTGTACATGCGCCGGGTCCATGTCCGGCGACATGCCATGGCCGAGGTTGAACACATGGCCTTCGCGCGAGCCGCCGTTGCCGGCGGCATAGGTGTCGAGCACGCGCGCGGCGGCCGCGGCGATCGCATCCGGCGAGGCGTACAGCGTGGTCGGGTCGAGGTTGCCCTGCAGGGCGACGCGGCCACCGGTGCGGCGCATCGCCTCGTCCAGGTCCAGCGTCCAGTCCAGGCCCAGTGCATCGGCGCCGGTCTGCGACAGCGCTTCCAGGTGCAGGCCGGTGCCCTTGCCGAACAGGATCAGCGGCGTGCGCTCGCTGCCTTCGCCGCGCTCCAGCCCCTCGGCAATGCGCTGCAGGTAACGCAGCGAGAATTCGCGGTACATCGCCGGCGACAGCACGCCGCCCCAGGTGTCGAACACCTGCAGCGCCTGCGCACCGGCCGCGCGCTGCGCGCCGAGGTAGGCGATCACCGCCTCGGTGGTGACCTCCAGCAGGCGGTGCAGCGCCTGCGGATGGTTCAGCGCCATGGCCTTGATGCGCGCAAAGTCCTTGCTGCCACCGCCTTCCACCATGTAGCAGGCCAGTGTCCACGGGCTGCCGGAGAAGCCGATCAGCGGCACCTGGCCGTCCAGTTCGCGGCGGATCAGCCGTACCGCATCCATCACGTAGCCCAGGTCCTGTTCCATGTCCGGCACCGCCAGCCGGGCGATGGCGGCTTCGTCACGCACCGGGTGCCGGAACTTCGGGCCTTCGCCTTCGACGAAGTACAGCTCCAGGCCCATCGCATCGGGAATGGTGAGGATGTCCGAGAACAGGATGGCCGCGTCCAGCGGGAACCGGCGCAGCGGCTGCAGGGTGACTTCGCAGGCGATCTCCGGGGTCTTGGCCATGGCCAGGAAGCTGCCGGCCTTGGCCCGGGTCGCGCGGTATTCCGGCAGGTAGCGGCCGGCCTGGCGCATCAGCCAGACGGGGGTGCAGTCCACCGGTTCGCGGCGCAGGGCGCGCAGCAGGCGATCGTTGCGGAGAGGGCTGGTCACGATGGGCATTCCTTGGACGGGAGGAGCAGCGGCGTCAGTCGCCGTGCGAAAGGATCTGGAAGCCGCGATGCAGTTCGGCATCACGGGCCTTCTCGAAGGCGTGGCGGGCGTCGTCGGCCTGCAGGAACAGCTCGCGCCGCAGCTGCGAGCGGCTGCCGACACGGCCGCTCTCGCGCAGCAGCTCCCAGCCGCCGAACAGGTCCGGCAGCAGGCTCAGGCGCAGGAAGCGCGGTGCCTGCGCGCCGGCATCGGGATGTTGCAGGTAGACGTGCATGGCGCCGATTGTAGCGGGGCCAGGGTGACCCCGGCCGCAACGCCGGCGTGCCGGTCGCTGGCCGGCAATCCTGCCGCGCAGCCCGGTAGTGCCGGCCGCTGGCCGGCCTCCTCGTTGCTGACGTTGCCGGCCAGCGGCCGGCACCGGCGCCCGCCACTACCGGACCGACAGCACCTTCAGCACCGCCGCCTCATCCACGTCCGGCACCACTTCGGCACGGCCCATCCCGCGCCACAACACCAGGCGCAGGCGGCCGGCCACGTTCTTCTTGTCCAGGCGCATGCGGCCGAGCAGGGCCTGCGGCTCCAGCCCGGCCGGGATCGCCACCGGCAGGCCGAGGCGTTCCAGCAGGGCCTGCAGGCGCGCGCGGTCGGCATCGTCGGCCAGGCCCAGGTCGGTGGACAGCTTCGCCGCCAGCACCATGCCCACCGCCACCGCCTCGCCGTGGTTCAGCGCATCGCGGCCCGGGGCCGAATAGCCCTGTTCGGTCTCGATGGCGTGGCCGAAGGTGTGGCCGAGGTTGAGCAGGGCACGCTCGCCCTTTTCGAACGGGTCGCGCTCGACGATGGCGGCCTTGTGCCGGCAGCTGCGCGCGATGGCCTCGGCCAGCACCGCATCCTCGCCGGCCAGCAGCGCATCGGCATGCTGCTGCAGCCACTCGAAGAACACGGCATCACCCAGCGCGCCGTACTTCACCACTTCGGCCAGGCCGGCACGCAGCTCGCGTGGCGGCAGGGTGGCCAGCACGCGGGTATCGGCGATGACCGCACGCGGTGGATGGAAGGCACCGACCAGGTTCTTGCCGGCCGGAATGTCGACTGCGGTCTTGCCGCCCACCGACGAATCGACCATTGCCAGCAGGGTGGTCGGCAGCTGCACGCAGTCCACGCCGCGCATCCAGCAGGCGGCAGCGAAACCGGCGAGATCACCGACCACGCCGCCGCCGAGGGCGAAGACGCAGGCGTCGCGGGTGGCGCCGAGCGCGGCCAGCGCTTCGATCGCGCGGCCGAACTCGGCCAGCGTCTTGGAGGCTTCGCCCGCGGCCAGCACGTGCTCGCCGATGACCAGGTCGGGGCGAGCGGCCAGCAGCGTCTGCTTCACCGGCGCCAGATAGCGCGGGGCGACTTCACTGTCGCTGAGCAGCAGCACATGACGGCCGCGCACGTGCGAGGCCAGCGCGGTGCCATCGGCCTGGGCACCGGCGCCGATGGTGATGGAGTAGGGGCGGTCGCCGCCAACGGCGACCTGCAGCAGGGCGGGGGAGGTCATGCGGTCAGGTCCTGGCGCTGCCATTGCGTGGCCAGCTTGACCACCAGTTGGGCGGTCGCATCGGCAGCGGTATACGGGTCGGTGTCGAGGGTGAGGTCGGCCAGTTCGCGGTACAGCGGGTCGCGGTGTGCGGCCAGATCGTGCAGCACCTGCTCGCGGTCCGGGCGCTGCAGCAGCGGCCGGCCCTTGTCGCGGGCCAGGCGCTCGAGCTGTTCGGCCACGCTGACCCGCAGATAGACCACGAAGCCGCGCCGGGCGATCAGTGCACGATTGTCCGGATCCAGCACGGCGCCGCCACCGGTGGAGACCAGCTGGCCACGGCCTTCCAGTACCCGCGCAAGCGCCTGGCGTTCATGGCTGCGGAAGCCGGCTTCGCCGGAGTGCTCGAAGATGGTCGGAATGCTGGCGCCGGCGGCATCGACGATGGTCTGGTCGACATCGACGAAGTCCAGCGTGAAACGCTCGGCCAGGCGGCGGCCGATGCAGGTTTTGCCGGCGCCCATCGGGCCGATCAGGATCAGGTTCGGAGCAGGATTCATGCCTTCTGATGCTAACACCTCCGTGCCCTGGCCTTTACGTTCTTCACGTCAGGGTGGGCGTTCCTGCGGGGTCTCCCGCGCCAGACGGAGTACAGGCCATGACGGTCGCCAAGGTCATCGAAATCACTGCGTCCTCGCCGAAAAGCGTGGAAGACGCCGTGCGCAGCGGGCTGAAGAAGGTCTCCGAGACGGTCAAGGGCATCCAGGGCGCCTGGGTGAACGAGACCAAGGTGGTCACCAATGGCAGCGGCGAGATCACCGAATGGCGGGTCAACCTGCGGGTGACTTTCCTGGTGGAATAGGGGCGCGTTCAGCGCACGTCCTGCACCTGTCGCTGGCCGTCCAGCACCACCACGTGGTCGGCCAGGGCGGGCAGGGAATGCAGCGCCTGGCGGCTGACCCGCTCGTAGTACTGCACGAAGCGCTCCAGCTGTGGCCGGCTCATGCCGTGCCGGCCCGGCTGCGCGGCCTGCAGGTTCTGCTCCTGCTGCCAGCGCCAGCGTGGTACCACCGAGAAATCCGGCGGCTGCAGGAACCACAGGCGGTCGCAGCGCTGCCACAACGCCGGGTAGTCACGGGCCAGCGCCTGGTTGCACCAGCGCCGCCAGCGGCCATCGGCGTCGGCTTCGCGTTCCAGTGCGTTCAACGGGCTGTCCAGCGCGTCGTCATCCTGCGCGGGCGTGCCCAGGAACCAGCCTTCGAATACCAGCAGGTCCAGCGGTTGCTGCAGCTGCGGCCAGTGTGCTTCGGGCAGGCGCTCGTCGGCCAGCTTGTCGAAGCGCGGCATTGCGAAGGGCTGGCGTGCGGCCACGGCGTTCAATACCGCATGGGCCAGCGGCAGGTCGTGGGTGCCGGGCGGGCCGCGGGTGATCAGCAGTGGGTGCACCTGGCGGGCCAGCCGTTGGCGCTGTGCGCGGGTCAGGTAGACATCATCGATCGACAGCGTGGCGGCGTTCAGGCCGCGTGCCTGGGCACGGGCCACCACCTGCGCCGCCAGCGTCGATTTGCCGCTCCCCTGCAGGCCGCTGATCGCCAATACTGGAACCGCTGCGCCGCTGCCCAGCGCATCATCCAGCGCCTGTTCGGCCAATGTTTCGGGGAATCCTTTCACCTGGGGCATATACGCAGCAGCGGCCATGCAGCCACAATAGCCCAATCCGTGTGAGAAGAACGCAATCATGAGCGACCTGTACGCCGAAGCCCTGTCCACGTTTGCCGGCCTGTTCGACGAGGCCAAACAGAGCCGCGAGGTCGAGCCGAACGCGATGACCGTGGCCACCGCCGATACGCAGGGTCGTCCCTCGGCGCGCACCGTGCTGCTGAAGGCGTTCGATGAGCGTGGCTTCGTGTTCTACACCCATCTGGACAGCCACAAGGGCCGGGAGCTGCAGGCCAATCCGCAGGCTGCACTGCTGTTCCTGTGGCGCAGCCTGCGCGAGGCCGGCATCCAGGTGCGCATCGAGGGTCGCGTCGAGCAGGTTGCCGCTGCCGAGGCCGACGCCTATTTCGCCAGCCGTCCACGCATGAGCCAGATCGGTGCCTGGGCTTCGCAGCAGTCGAAGACGCTGGCAACGCGCGAGGAATTCGATGCGCGCGTGGCCGAGGTCGAAGCCCGCTTCGAGGGCAAGGACGTGCCGCGCCCGGAGGGCTGGAGCGGCCTGCGCGTGGTGCCTGACCGCATCGAGTTCTGGTATGGCGCGCAGTTCCGCCTGCACGAGCGCTGGTGCTATGAAGCCGGCGCCGAAGGGCGCTGGAGCAAGCGCCTGCTGTACCCGTAAGGCGGGGTGGTGCCGGGGCTGCTGTAGAGCCGAGCCCATGCTCGGCTGATGTTCTCGCAGGAGCAGCCGAGCATGGGCTCGGCTCTACAGCAACCTGCGTTTGTCGCGAACGGACTGGTCCGCTTCATGCACGAGCAGGTCGGCGACGGGCACACTCGCTGCGATGCCCTCGATCTGCGGAGTTGCCATGCCCTCCTGGCGTTGCCTGTTTGCCGTGCCGCCACCACGCCGCGGCGTGGAAGCGTTGTTGTTGCTGCTCGCCCGCATCGTCGCCGGTGTGATGTTCTGCGTGTCCGGCTGGAACAAGGTGTTCACCGACGCCGGGCGCGAGCGCATGGTGCATACGCTGGTCGATGCCGGTATCCCATTCCCGGTGTTCAGTGCGCCGGTACTCGGTGCGATCGAGTGGATTGCGGGTGGTCTGCTGGTGCTGGGCCTTTTGAGCCGCCCCTCGGCCCTGCTGCTGGCGGCGATCTGCGTAGTGGCTGCGCTGACCGATGGCATCGCGCGCATTCCTACGGGACTGAGCGTGCCGGATTGGCTGAGCTGGTTCTTCTACCTGAGCGAAGTGCCGTTGGGCGTACTGCTGCTGTGGATTGCCGCAGTGGGTAGTGGACGGTTCGCCATCGAAGCGCGCTGACGACAGGCACCCTGTAGAGCCGAGCCCATGCTCGGCTGCTTACGCGGGAACATCAGCCGGGCATGGGCTCGGCTTTACAGGTCCTCCGCGCGCAGCCAGCGCCACAGCGTGGTGCGTGACACGCCCAGCGCCTGCGCCATGCCCTCGCGATCATGCCGGTGTTCCCGCAACAGTGCTTCCAGCTTGGCCCGCGGTGGGCGCCTGCCGTTGCTTTCCAGCGGCAACGCCGCGACACCTTCATGCACCAGCTCGGGTGCCAGCTGCAGCAGCCGCGCCGTATCGATCAGCCCTTCACCGGGCTGCCAGTGGATGCGCAGGCGATCGACCAGATTGCGCAGCTCGCGCACGTTTCCCGGCCACTCGGCCGCGCACAGCACCGCCAGCGCCGCCTCATCCAATGGCGCGTCGATGCCACGCAGCTGGCGGAAGAAATGCTGCGCCAGCAACGGGATGTCACCGCGTCGGGCGCGCAGCGAGGGCAGGGCAATCCGCAGCGCGGCCAGGCGGTAATACAGGTCGCGGCGGAAGCTGCCGGCCGCCGCGCGCTGCTCCAGCGATTGCAGGGTGGCGGCGACCACGCGCAGGTCCACCGGCGTCGGTTCGGTGGCACCCACGCGCAGCACTTCACGTTCCTCCAGCACCCGCAGCAGGCGGGTCTGCAGCGGCAGCGGCAGTTCGCCGATTTCGTCCAGGAACAGGGTGCCGCCATCTGCAGCTTCCACCAGGCCAACGCGGCCGCCGCGCCGTGCGCCGGTGAAGGCGCCATCGCTGTAGCCGAACAGCTCCGCTTCCAGCAGCGATTCGCTGATCGCGCCACAGTTCAGCGCGACGAAGCGGCCACGGCGCCCGCTGGCGGCGTGCAGCTGGCGCGCCACCAGTTCCTTGCCGGTGCCGGTTTCGCCGCTGACCAGCACGGTGCTGTCATGTGGGGCATACAGCGCGATCTGCGCGCGCACCTGCGCCATCGCGTCGCTGTCGCCGAGCAGTTCATGCGCATCGGCACGCGCTGCCGGGCGCCGGCGCGGTGCAGCGCGGTTGCTGCCGGAACGTGCCAGGGTCTGGGTCAGTTCCAGCGCATGTTCGAACGCCTGCCGCACCGAGTCGGCCGAATACAGCAGCACCCCGGGCAGGCCGGCCTGCTCGGCATGGTCGATGGCCATGCCGGTGCCGACGATCACCTCGATGCCGTTGGCGCGCAGGTCGGCGATGCAGTCGCGCGCATCCTCGCGGGTGACGAAACGGCGATGCTCGATATCCAGGCCGAAACTCTGCTGGAAGTTGCTGAACACCGGTACGTCGCTGGCGTGGGTGACCAGGCCGATGCGGCTGGCGATACGCCGTGCCCGGGCCAGCGCTTCCATCAGGTCGAAGCCGTTGGCCTGGATCGGCACCAGCGGCAGCTCCAGCCGGCCGCGCAGCCAGGCCGCGTTGGAGCCGCCAGCGATGACCACGTCGCAGTGCTCGCGGCGCAGGCGTTGGCCGATCACCTCCACCGCTTCCTCGAAGCCGAGATTGATCTGTTCGATACGCGCGCGGCGGTCGAACTCGGGGATCACGTCGCCGAGCAGGCCGGTCAGCCGCGAGACGCTGACCGTCCAGATCACCGGACGGCCCGGGTCGGCATCGGCATGGCGAAGCGGGGAGCGGGGCAGATACATGGCAGCCGGTTCGGGGAGGATGTTTCATGATACATCCGTTTCAATGTTTCATATGTTCCACTGCTGCATGCCGGTCATTCCCGTGAAATCAACCGCTTGCAGCTTGGCATGGTGCTTGCGCTTCCTTATCCGTACTTCAACCTGGATCGTCGCATGACCGCTTCTGCCCCTTTCTCCGCCGGTGCCCGCTTCCGTGAGGCGCTGGCTGCCGAATCGCCGCTGCAGGTGATCGGTGCGATCAACGCCAACCACGCCCTGCTGGCCAAGCGCGCCGGCTTCCGTGCCATTTACCTGTCCGGCGGCGGCGTTGCCGCAGGCTCGCTGGGCCTGCCGGACCTGGGCATCAACACCCTGGAAGACGTGCTGGTGGACGTGCGCCGCATCACCGATGTCTGCGACCTGCCCTTGATGGTCGACATCGACACCGGCTTCGGCCCGAGCGCGTTCAATATCGCGCGCACCGTGAAGTCGCTGATCAAGGCCGGCGCGGCCGCCTGCCACATCGAGGACCAGGTCGGTGCCAAGCGTTGCGGCCATCGGCCGGGCAAGGAGATCGTCTCGCAGGGTGAAATGGTCGACCGTGTGAAGGCCGCTGCCGATGCCAAGACCGATCCGGACTTCTTCCTGATCGCGCGCACCGATGCCATCCAGGTGGACGGCGTGGACAAGGCGATCGAGCGCGCCATCGCCTGTGTCGAGGCCGGTGCCGACGGCATCTTCGCCGAGGCCGCCTACGATCTGGATACCTACCGCCGCTTCGTCGACGCGGTGAAGGTGCCGGTGCTGGCCAACATCACCGAATTCGGCGCCACCCCGCTGTTCAGCCGCGATGAACTGGCCTCGGCCGGCGTCGCCATTCAGCTGTTCCCGCTGTCGGCGTTCCGTGCCGCCAACAAGGCCGCCGAGAACGTCTACCAGGCGGTGCGCCGCGATGGCCACCAGCGCAACGTGGTGGAAACCATGCAGACCCGCGAGGAACTCTACGACCGCATCGGCTATCACGCCTTCGAGCAGCAGCTCGATGCGCTGTTCGCCGCCAAGAAATAAGCAGTACCCTGCACCATCAAGTTTCGGAGGGAAACATGAACGATACGACCGCAACCCCGACCTTCAAGCCGAAGAAGTCCGTCGCCCTGTCCGGCACCGCGGCCGGCAACACCGCGCTGTGCAGCGTGGGCCGCAGCGGCAACGACCTGCACTACCGCGGCTATGACATCCTGGACCTGGCCAACACCAGCGAGTTCGAGGAAATCGCCTACCTGCTGGTGCACGGCAAGCTGCCGACCCGCGCCGAGCTGGTTTCGTACAAGGCCAAGCTGAAGTCGCTGCGTGGGATCCCCGCCGCGGTGAAGGCCGCGCTGGAAGAGCTGCCGCCGTCGGCGCACCCGATGGACGTGATGCGCACCGGCGTGTCCGTGCTCGGCTGCGTGGCACCGGAGAAGGACGACCACAACCACCCGGGCGCGCGCGACATCGCCGACAAGCTGATGGCCTGCCTCGGTTCGATGCTGCTGTACTGGTACCACTGGAGCCACAACGGCCGCGCCATCGATGTGGAAACCGACGATGATTCGATCGGCGGCCACTTCCTGCACCTGCTGCATGGCGAAAAGCCGCAGGATTCGTGGGTGAAGGCGATGCACACCTCGCTGATCCTGTACGCCGAGCACGAGTTCAACGCCTCGACCTTCACCTGCCGTGTCATCGCCGGTACCGGCAGCGACATGTACAGCGCGATCTGCGGTGGCATCGGTGCGCTGCGTGGCCCGAAGCATGGCGGCGCCAACGAAGTGGCGTTCGAAGTGCAGAAGCGCTATGACAACCCGGATGAAGCCGAGGAGGACATCAAGGCGCGCGTCGAGCGCAAGGAAGTGGTGATCGGTTTCGGCCACCCGGTCTATACCGTCTCCGATCCGCGCAACAATGTGATCAAGGACGTGGCCCGCGAGCTGTCCGAGGAACAGTCGAGCATGAAGATGTACGACATCGCCGAGCGCCTGGAATCGGTGATGTGGGACATCAAGAAGATGTTCCCGAACCTGGACTGGTTCAGTGCGGTCAGCTACCACATGATGGGCGTGCCGACCGCGATGTTCACCCCGCTGTTCGTGATCGCGCGTACCGCCGGCTGGAGCGCGCACATCATCGAGCAGCGCATCGACGGCAAGATCATCCGCCCGAGCGCCAATTACATCGGTCCGGAAGACCGCGACTTCGTTGCCATCGACAAGCGCGTCTGATCCCCCTGCTGTACCCATCCGGCCGGCCGCATGCCGGCCGGGTGCTTTCGCCGCCGCACCGCCGGCACCCGGCCCGCCCCAAGCACTCCGCCAGCCCATGAATACCGATTACCGCAAGAACCTCCCCGGCAGCGCGCTGGACTATTTCGACGCGCGCGCCGCTGTCGATGCGATCCAGCCCGGCGCCTATGCCACCCTGCCGTACACCTCGCGCGTGCTGGCCGAGAACCTGGTGCGCCGCTGCGATCCGGCCACGCTCGGCGATTCGCTGAAGCAGCTGATCGAGCGCCGTCGCGACCTCGACTTCCCGTGGTTCCCGGCACGCGTGGTGTGCCACGACATCCTCGGCCAGACCGCGCTGGTGGACCTGGCCGGCCTGCGTGATGCGATCGCCGACAAGGGCGGCGACCCGGCCAAGGTCAATCCGGTGGTGCCGGTGCAGTTGATCGTCGATCACTCGCTGGCGGTGGAATGCGGTGGCTACGATCCGCAGGCATTCGAGAAGAACCGTGCCATCGAGGATCGCCGCAACGAAGACCGTTTCCACTTCATCGACTGGACCAAGCAGGCGTTCCAGAACGTGGACGTGATTCCGCCGGGCAACGGCATCATGCACCAGATCAACCTGGAGAAGATGTCGCCGGTGATCTACGTGCAGGACGGCGTAGCCTTCCCGGATACCTGCGTGGGCACCGACAGCCACACCCCGCACGTGGACGCGCTGGGCGTGATCGCGATTGGTGTTGGCGGCCTGGAAGCGGAGAACGTGATGCTGGGCCGCGCGTCGTGGATGCGCCTGCCGGATATCATCGGCGTCGAGCTGACCGGCAGGCCGCAGCCGGGCATCACCGCCACCGACGTGGTGCTGGCACTGACCGAGTTCCTGCGCAAGGAACGCGTGGTGGGTGCGTATCTTGAATTCTTCGGCGAGGGGGCGTCGGCACTGACCATCGGTGACCGCGCCACCATCTCCAACATGTGCCCCGAATACGGCGCCACCGCCGCGATGTTCTATATCGACGGGCAGACCATCGATTACCTGCGCCTGACCGGCCGCGAGGAATCGCAGGTGGCGCTGGTGGAGAACTATGCGCGCACCACCGGCCTGTGGGCCGATGACCTGGCCACCGCGCAGTACGAGCGCGTGCTGCGCTTCGACTTGTCCAGCGTGGTGCGCAACATGGCTGGCCCGTCCAACCCGCACAAGCGCGTGGCCACTGCCGAGCTGGCCGAGCGCGGCATCGCCGACAAAGCCAAGCTGGCAGCGGGCAGGGCCGAGCAGGCGCAGGGCCTGATGCCCGACGGCGCGGTGATCATCGCCGCCATCACCAGCTGCACCAACACCTCCAACCCGCGCAACGTGATCGCTGCCGCACTGCTGGCGCGCAAGGCCAACGAACGTGGCCTGCTGCGCAAGCCGTGGGTGAAGTCGTCGCTGGCGCCGGGCTCGAAGGCGGTGCAGCTGTACCTGGAAGAATCCGGCCTGCTGCCGGACCTGGAAAAGCTCGGCTTCGGCATCGTCGCCTTCGCCTGCACCACCTGCAACGGCATGAGCGGCGCGCTGGATCCGGCCATCCAGCAGGAGATCATCGATCGCGACCTGTACGCCACGGCCGTGCTGTCGGGCAACCGCAACTTCGATGGCCGCATCCACCCGTATGCGAAGCAGGCCTTCCTGGCGTCGCCGCCGCTGGTGATCGCCTATGCCATCGCCGGCACCGTGCGCTTCGATATCGAGAAGGACGTGCTGGGCCTGGATGCCGATGGCAACGAGGTGCGCCTGAAGGACATCTGGCCGAGCGATGCCGAGATCGACGCGGTGGTGAAGGCCTCGGTGAAGCCCGAGCAGTTCCGCCGCGTCTACAACCCGATGTTCAACGTGCGCGTGGAGCATGGCGCGGCGGTCAGCCCGCTGTACGACTGGCGCCCGCAGAGCACCTACATCCGCCGTCCGCCGTACTGGGAGGGCGCACTGGCCGGTGAGCGCACACTGTCGGGCATGCGTGCGCTGGCGGTGCTGCCGGACAACATCACCACCGACCACCTGTCGCCGTCCAACGCGATCCTGGCGTCCAGTGCCGCCGGCGAATACCTGGCGAAGATGGGCCTGCCGGAAGAGGACTTCAATTCCTACGCCACCCACCGCGGTGACCACCTGACCGCACAGCGCGCCACCTTCGCCAACCCGAAGCTGTTCAATGAAATGGTGCGCAACGACGATGGCAGCGTGAAGCAGGGTTCGCTGGCGCGCGTGGAGCCGGAAGGCAAGGTGATGCGCATGTGGGAAGCGATCGAGACCTACATGGAGCGCAAGCAGCCGCTGATCATCATCGCCGGTGCCGACTATGGCCAGGGCAGCTCGCGTGACTGGGCCGCCAAGGGCGTGCGCCTGGCCGGTGTGGAAGCGATCGTGGCCGAAGGCTTCGAACGCATCCACCGCACCAACCTGATCGGCATGGGCGTGCTGCCGCTGGAGTTCAAGCCGGGCACCACCCGCCTGACCCTGGGCATCGACGGTACCGAGACCTTCGACGTGATCGGCGAGCGCACCCCGCGCGCCGACCTGACCCTGGTCATCCACCGCCGCGACGGGCAGGACGTGATCGTGCCAGTGACCTGCCGCCTGGACAGCGACGAGGAAGTGGCGATCTACGAAGCCGGTGGCGTGCTGCAGCGCTTCGCCCAGGATTTCCTGGAAGGCGCCAGGGTGGCGTGATACCGGCCTGAATGCCTGCCCCCGGAGGCCGGGGGCGGCTTGTCCGACACCCGGGCAGGGCGCACACTGACTTGGCAAAAACTGCCAATGGAGAGTCTCATGGCCACCATGAACATTTCGCTGACCGACCCGCTCAAGCAGTTCGTGGACGAGGAAGTGCGTGAAGGCGGCTACTCCAGTACGTCGGACTACGTGCGTGACCTGATCCGCCAGCGCCAGCGCAGCAAGGCCGAAGAGCTGCTCAAGCAGTTGATAGCCGAGGGGCTGGCTTCTGGTCCAGGCGTCGCGGTGACGGCCGACACATTCGAGCGCATGCGTCGCGAACTGACCGAAAGGATGGAGCGTGAAGGCGATTGAATGGCGGCCAAGGGCCGAAGCCGACGCAGCCGATGCCGCACTGTGGTTTGCACGGCAGGGTGGGCTGGTACTGGGTCGGCGCTTTCTCGCCGAGTTGGAGACCACGCTTCAACGCATCGCGGTGTTTCCAGGCTCGGCTTCCACCCGGCACGCCGACCTCGCAGCACAGCTGCCGGTGCCGTTGCGGTTCATGCTGGTTCCGGGCTTCGAACGCTACCTCGTCTATTACCTCGATCTACCGGACCGCGTGGACATCATGCGTGTGTGGTGCGTTGATCGTGGTCTTGACGCACTGATGCAAGACATTTCCTGAAATTCAAACGCGTGGATTCGACGATGACCTTCCTCCCGCAACTCCGTATTCCCGCCACCTACATGCGCGGCGGCACCAGCAAGGGCGTGTTCTTCCGCCTGCAGGACCTGCCCGAAGCCGCTCAGGTGCCGGGCGCCGCGCGCGATGCGCTGCTGATGCGCGTGATCGGCTCGCCCGATCCGTATGGCAAGCAGACCGACGGCATGGGCGGTGCCACCTCCAGCACCAGCAAGTGCGTGATCATCTCCACCGCCTCGGTGCCGGACCACGATGTGGACTACCTGTACGGCCAGGTCTCGATCGACACCGCCTTCGTCGACTGGAGCGGCAACTGCGGCAACCTCAGTACGGCAGTGGGTCCGTTCGCGATCGCCAATGGGCTGATCGATCCGGCCCGGGTGCCGCGCGATGGCCTGTGCACCGTGCGCATCTGGCAGGCCAACATCGGCAAGACCATCATCGCCCACGTGCCGATGCGCGATGGCGAGGTGCAGGAGATCGGCGATTTCGAGCTGGATGGCGTGACCTTCCCGGCCGCCGAGATCCAGCTGGAGTTCATCGATCCGTCCGATGACGGCGATGCGGGCGCGATGTTCCCGACCGGCAACCTGGTCGACACCTTGGACGTGCCGGGCGTCGGCAGTTTTGAGGTGACCATGATCACCGCCGGCATTCCGACCATCTTCCTCAATGCGGCCGACCTGGGCTACACCGGCACCGAACTGCAGCCTGCGATCAACGAGGACAAGGGGGCGCTGGAGCGCTTCGAGAAGATCCGCGCCTACGGCGCCTTGCGCATGGGTCTGATCAGGAACCTGGAAGATGCGGCCACCCGCCAGCACACGCCGAAGGTGGCCTTCGTGGCGCCGGCACAGGACTACGTGTCCTCCAGCGGCAAGGCCATTCCGGCCTCGGCCATCGACCTGCACGCGCGGGCGTTGTCGATGGGCAAGCTGCACCACGCGATGATGGGCACCGCCGCCGTGGCGATCGGCACGGCGGCGGCGATTCCGGGCACGCTGGTCAATCGCGCGGCCGGTGGTGGTGAACGCGAAGCGGTGACCTTCGGCCACCCTTCCGGCACGCTGCGCGTGGGTGCGCAGGCCGGCCTTGTTGACGGCCAGTGGACAGTGACCAAGGCCATCATGAGCCGCAGCGCCCGCGTATTGATGGAAGGCAAGGTGCGGGTGCCGGCCGAATAACCAGCCGGTCGGCGCTGGCATCACATGCTTCGGTAGATGCCAACCTTGGTTGGCATGGCATTGGCACCGCCCGGGCAACGTCCAGCGCCAACCAAGGTTGGCGACTACCGGGAGGCGCGGCCTGAGCTCTGAAGAGGAGATCGACGATGTCTGACAGCCACACCCCATCCAACGAGCGTGCAGCGTGGGATGCGCTGCTGGTGGACATCGTCGATTACGTACGCGACGCGCGCATCGACTCCCCCCTGGCCTTCCAGACCGCGCACTACTGCCTGCTCGACACGCTGGGCTGCGGGTTGGAAGCGCTGTCCTTCCCGGCCTGCAGCAAGCTGCTCGGTCCGCTGGTGCCGGGTATCAGCGTGGTCAACGGGGCGCGCGTGCCGGGTACGCACTACGTGCTGGACCCGGTGCAGGCCGCCTTCAACCTGGGCGCGATGGTGCGCTGGCTGGATTTCAACGACACCTGGCTGGCCGCCGAATGGGGCCACCCGTCGGACAATCTGGGCGGCATCCTGTCTGTCTGCGATTGGCTGGGGCGCAACGCGCAGGCCCTGCATCGCCCAGCGCCGACCCTGCATGACGTGCTGCTGGCGATGATCAAGGCACACGAGATCCAGGGCGTGCTGGCCCTGCAGAATTCCTTCAACCGGGTCGGGCTGGACCACGTGGTGCTGGTCAAGGTGGCCACCACCGCCGTGGTTGCGCAGCTGCTCGGCCTGGATCGCGAACGCATGCTCAATGCACTGTCGCTGGCCTGGGTCGATGGCCAGGCGCTGCGCACCTACCGGCACGCGCCCAACACCGGCTCGCGCAAGAGCTGGGCGGCCGGCGATGCGACCAGCCGTGGCGTGCGCCTGGCGCTGATGGCGGCCAGTGGCGAGATGGGCTATCCCAGTGTGTTGAGCGCGCCGACCTGGGGTTTTGAAGCGGTATCGATGCAGGGCAAGGCGCTGACGCTGGAGCGACCGCTGGGCAGCTACGTGATGGAAAACGTGCTGTTCAAGATCAGCTACCCGGCCGAGTTCCATGGCCAGACCGCGGTGGAGGCGGCGATCACGCTGCATCAGCAGCTGCGCGCGATGGGGCGTCGGGTCGAGGACATCGCGCACATCGCCATCCGCACCCAGGAAGCCTGCATCCGCATCATCGACAAGCAGGGGCCGCTGCACAACCCGGCCGACCGCGACCACTGCGTGCAGTACATGGTCGCCATCGCGCTGCTGCATGGGCGGCTGGTGGCCCAGGACTACGAGGACGACGTTGCCGCCGACCCGCGCATCGACGCACTGCGCGCGAAGATGGCCTGTCACGAGGATCCGCAGCTCAGCGCCGACTACCTGGACCCGGACAAGCGCAGCATCGCCAACGGCCTGAGCGTGCGCTTCAGCGACGGCACTGAGCTGCCCGAGGTACTGGTGGAATACCCGCTGGGCCACGCGCGCCGACGCGAGGAGGGCATCCCGTTGCTGATGGACAAGTTCCGCCGGCACCTGGCCCATCGCTTCCCGACCACCCAGCAGCAGCGCATCCTGGCCGCATCGCTGGATCCGGTGGCGCTGGCGGCGATGCCGGTGACCGACTACGTGGACCTGTACCTGCCGGGGTAGGGGACGCTTCACCGGATCTGACACCGCGCCTGCTTGCCGGGCACGTGGCTCGATCCGCTTGGGTAAGGTGCCAACCTTGGTTGGCATGGGCCCAATCCCAACCAAGGTCGGCGGCTACCGAGACTGCCGGCCAGCGGCCGGCACTACCCGCACCGCGGCAATTGCCGGATTTGCGTCAACACCTTGACGTGGCCTGCCTATAATGGCCGCCTCGATCAAGGAGTGACGACATGAGCGGTCCGGCACGGCGGAAGCGGTGGGGATGGGCGGCGGCCGTACTGGCAGGAGGCCTGTTGCTGGGGCTGGCCGGCTGCCGCAATGACAGCGGGCAGCTGCCCAAGGCCAGTGGTGAAGCCATCACCACCAAGGCCGAGCAGGTGAAGGAATTCACCCTGCTGCGTGCCTACCCGGACCAGAAGAATGACGGCCTGTCGCTGGCGCTGGAGTTCTCGCGCCCGCTGGTCGGCACCCAGGATTTCGACAAACTCGTTCGCTTCGAAGAGAAGGTCGGCACCGAGGACAGCAGCTGGACCCTGTCCGATGACGGCCTGACCCTGCGTTACCCGTTCGTCGAGGCCGGCAAGGAGTTCAGCCTGGTGGTCTCGCCGGACCTGCTGGCCGCCGACGGCAGCCGGCTGGGCAAGGAACTGAAGCAGAAGGTGTTCAGCGGCGAGCTGAAGCCGGTGGTCGGTTTCGCCTCGCAGGGCAGCGTGCTGCCGGCCAAGGACAGCCGCGGCTTGCCGGTGGTCTCGGTGAACGTGCCGGAGGTCGACGTCGAGTTCCTGCGCGTGCGCGAGAAGGACCTGCCGACCTTCTTCAGCCAGTACCAGCGCGGCGGCCGCCGTGGCAGCTGGGAGCTCAGCAGCGACTACGAGCGCAGCCCGATCAACAAGCTGGCCGAGCCGGTCTACGTCAACCGCTTCATCCTGGGTGGCAAACAGAACGAGCGGGTGCTGACCTACCTGCCGACCCAGGACATCAAGGAACTGCAGGAGCCGGGCCTGTACTTCGCCCTGCTCAAGCGCACCGGTGACTACGAGGGCGAGTTCGATACCGCGTTCTTCTCGGTCAGCGACATCGGCCTGCATACCCGTGCCTACAAGGACAAGCTGTTCGTGCACACCGCCGGCCTCAAGGACGGTGCGCCGCTGAAGGGCATCGACCTGCGCGTGCTCGACGCCAAGGGTGAGGTGGTGCTGAAGGGCAGCACCGACGGCAACGGCAATGCGCTGCTGAACTACACCCTGGATGCCACCCACGTGCTGGTCGCCAGCAGTGGCAAGGACACCAGCTTCCTGCCGTTCAACCAGCCGGCGCTGGACCTGAGTGAGTTCGCCGTGGCCGGTCGTGACAACGCCTGGTTCGACGTCTACGCCTGGTCCGGCCGCGACCTGTACCGCCCGGGCGAGACCGTGCGCCTGTCCGCGCTGCTGCGCGACAACGACGGCAAGCCGGTCAAGGCACAACCGGTGTTCCTGCGCCTGAAGCAGCCCGACGGCAAGACCTTCCGCGAGACCCGCCTGCAGCCGGGCGACCAGGGCTACATCAACTTCGAGCAGGTGATCCCCGCCGAGGCGCCGACCGGGCGCTGGCAGGTCGAGTTCCGCACCGACCCGGCCAGCAAGGAAGCGATCCAGGGCATGACCCTGCGCATCGAGGAGTTCCTGCCCGAGCGCATGAAGCTGGACCTGGACAGCGCGCAGAAGACGCTGAAGCCGGGCGAGGACCTGCGCCTGCAGGCCAACGGCGCCTATCTGTACGGCGCGCCGGCCGATGGCAACCGCTTCACTGCGCGCATGGCGGTGGCTGCCGAGCAGAAGCCGGTGGAGGGCCTGCCGGGCTATTTCTTCGGTGACCCGACCCTGCAGCTGCCGCGCGAGGCCAAGGACGTGATCGATACCACGCTGCGGGCCAATGGCCAGCTGCGTGAGGATGTGGCGTTGCCGGAAGAGGCGGCCAAGGCCAAGGCACCGATCGCCGTGGTGTTGTCCGGCAGCCTGTATGAAACCGGTGGCCGCACGGTCACCCGTACCCTGAAGCGGGTGATGTGGCCGGCCAACGCGCTGGTCGGCGTGCGGCCGCTGTTCAACCCCGACGATGGTGCTGATTCCAACGGCAACGCACGCTTCGAACTGATGCGCGTGGATGCCGCCGGCACACCGCAGCCAGCCAAGGGCCTGAAGATCACCCTGGTACGGGAACTGCGCGACTACCACTGGACCTTCAACGACAACCGCTGGGATTACGATTTCACCCGCCGTTTCGAGAACAAGGAAACCCGCACCGTCGATTCCGGCAGCAGTGCGGTTGCCTTTGATTTCCCGGTGGAGTGGGGCGAGTACCGGGTGGACGTGTTCGATCCGTCCACCGGACTGACCAGCCGCTACCCGTTCCGTGCGGGCTGGAGCTGGGGCGATGACAACCGTGGCCTGGATGCACGCCCGGACAAGGTCAAGCTGGGCTTGGACAAGACCGGCTACAAGGCCGGTGACACCCTGGAAGTGACGGTGACCCCGCCGCACGCCGGCAAGGGCATCCTGATGGTCGAGACCGACCGCATGCTGTATGTGCAGGACATCGAGGCCAAGCCGGGCTCGACCTTCAAGATCCCGGTCACCGCCGACTGGGAACGCCACGACGTCTACATCACCGCGCTGGTGTTCCGCGGCGGCAGTGCGCCGAGCAAGATCACCCCGGCCCGCGCCGTGGGCGTGGTGCATGTGCCGATGGACCGCAAGGGCCGAACCGTGGCCGTCGGCCTGGTCGCGCCCAAGCAGATGCGGCCGGAACAGGACCTGCCGGTAACGGTCAGCGCACCGCAGCTGGCCGGCAGGGCCGCGCACGTGACCGTCTCGGCGGTGGACGTGGGCATCCTCAACATCACCCGTTTCCCGGTGCCCGACGCCGGCGCGCACTTCTTCGCCCAGCGTCGCCTCGGTATCGATGCCTATGACATCTACAGCCGGGTGATCGAGAGCTTCGATGGTGGCAGCGGCAAGCTGAAGTTCGGCGGCGACATGGCGCTGCAGGCACTGCCGCAGGCCAAGCGCCCGACCGCGCGCGTGCAGACCGTGGACCTGTTCTCCGGCCCGGTGCAGCTCGATGCCAAGGGCAATGCCCGCATCCGCCTGAAGGTGCCGGACTTCAACGGCACCCTGCGCGTGTCCGCGCTGGTCTACAGCGATGACCAGTACGGCAAGCGTGACGTGGAAACCATCGTGCGCGCCCCGATCCTGGCCGAAGCCAGCATGCCGCGCGTGCTGGCCCCGGGCGACCGCAGCACCGTGACCTTGGACGTGCAGAACTTCACCGGCAAGCCGGGGCAGTTCAACGTCAAGGTGGAAAGCGAGGGCCCGCTGAACCTGGGTGAGGGCAGCCGCAGCGTGCAGTTGAATGCCGATGCCAAGACCACGCTGAGCTTCCCGTTGTCGGCTCGCGAGGGCCACAGCGTGGCCAAGGTGCGGGTGCGGGTGGACGGCAACGGCTTCAAGGCTGATCGCCGCTACGACCTGCCGGTGCGTGCGGCGTGGCCGCAGGTGCTGCGTTCGCAGGTGCGCACACTCGATCCGCTGGCCGCGGTCAGCCTCGACAACAGCCTGACCGATGGCCTGATGGCAGAGTCGGTGAATGCCCGCCTGCTGGTCAGCCCGCTGCCGCCGATCCCGTTCGCCAGTGCACTGCAGGGCGCGCTGAACTACCCGTATGGCTGTGCCGAGCAGACCACCAGCAAGGGCTATGCCGCGCTGATCCTGGACCAGGCGACGTCGTCGATGCTCGGTGCCGACGGCCTGGATGCCAAGACCCGTAGAGAGCGCATGGAAGGTGCGTTCGGTCGCCTGGCGTCGATGCAGGTGGCCAATGGCAACTTCTCGATGTGGGGTGACGACGGCTACGTCAATCCGTGGCTGACCCCGTACATCACCGAGTTCCTGCTTGATGCCAAGGACGCCGGCTTCGCCGTGCCCGACAACGTGCTGCAGAAGGCGCTCAACCGGCTCAGCGAGGATCTGCTGTCCGGCGGCAATCAGTTCTATGGCCAGGAGGATCGCGAGAAGCTGAAGTTCGCCAACCAGGCGTATTCGGGTTACGTGCTGGCCCGGGTCAACCGTGCACCGCTGGGTACCCTGCGCACGCTGTACGACAACGAGCGCAGCAAGGCGGTCGGTGGCCTGTCGCTGGTCCACCTGGGCGTGGCGCTGTCGCTGCAGGGTGATGCCAAGCGTGGCCAGGCCGCGCTGGCGGCGGCCTTCGCCAAGTCCAGCAGTGAACGTCCGTCGTACTTCGGCGACTACGGCAGTGCGATCCGTGATGACGCGCTGATGATCGCGCTGACCCACGAGAACAAGCTGGCCAAGCCCGCCTGGGATGCGCGTGCGGTGGATCTTGGCCGTGGCCTGGATGCGCGCCGCAATGCCGGCTGGATGTGGCTGAGCACGCAGGAACAGGTGGCGATTGCCCGCCTCGGCAAGGCCCTGGCCGCCAACCAGAAGGCGCTGGTGGCCGGTGAGCTGGTGATCGGTGGCAGCACCGAAGCCATCGGCGAGCGCAAGCTGTTCGGCCGCAACTTCAGCGCCAGTGAGCTGGCCAGCGGCGTGCGCTTCACCCCGCAGGGGCAGCCGCCGATGTTCGCCAGCATCGATGTGGCCGGCATCCCGCGCAGCGCACCGGCACCGGACAACAGCGTGCTGGGCGTCGAGCGCAGTTACTACGGCACCGATGGCAAGCCGTGGTCGCCGCGCCCGCTGAAGGAAGGCGAAGCACTGATCGTGCGCGTCACCGTCACCGCTGACACCACGATGCCCGATGCACTGCTGACCGACCTGCTGCCGGCGGGCCTGGAGATCGAGAACTTCAACCTGGGCGATGCCAAGCAGTGGGCCGACGTGGTGGTCGATGGCATCACCATCAGCGACCGTGGTGAGGCCGCCGACACCAAGCACGAGGAGTTCCGCGATGACCGCTATGTGGCCGCGCTGAAGCTCTCGCGTGGCAGCAAGGCCAACGTGTTCTACCTGGTACGCGCGGTGACGCCGGGAACCTACTCGGTGCCGCCGCCGCTGGTGGAGGACATGTACCGGCCGCAGCTGCGCGGCGTCGGCCGCAGCAACCCGACCACGATCACGGTGGTACAGCCGTGACCGCGCGGACGGGCCGCGACGGCGCGGCCCGTCCTGCCGGCAACCTGCAATGAACAACACGATGCCGATCTGGCTGGCGGCCCTGCGCCGCTGGCTGCAGCCGCTGTGGCCCTGGCTGCGCTGGGGTACGGCCGCCACGCTGGTGCTGCTGCTGGTGCTGGATTTCGCCTTCCCGCCACCGCTGCCGAAGCAGCGTGATACCAGCACCCTGGTGGTGGCTGCCGACGGCACGCCGCTGCGTGCATTCGCCGATGCCGAGGGCGTGTGGCGCTACCCGGCTTCGATCAACAGCGTCTCGCCGCTGTACCTGCAGGCGTTGCTGACCTATGAAGACCGCTGGTTCTGGCGGCATCCGGGCATCAACCCGCTGGCGATCCTGCGTGCCAGCGGCCAGCTGCTGCGTGGCGGCCGCATCGTTTCCGGTGGCTCGACCCTGACCATGCAGGTCGCCCGCATCCTCGATCCGCATACGCGCACGCCGTGGGGCAAGCTCAAGCAGATGCTGCGCGCGGTGCAGCTGGAAGTGCACCTGAGCAAGCAGCAGATCCTGGCCCTGTATCTGGAGCGCGCGCCCTACGGCGGCACCATCGAGGGGGTGGAAGCGGCCAGCTGGGCCTACCTGGGCAAGCCGGCGGCGCAGCTGTCGCATGCCGAGGCCGCGTTGCTGGCGGTGCTGCCGCAGGCGCCGAGCCGGCTGCGCCCGGACCGTCATCCGGAAGCGGCGCAGAAGGCGCGCGACAAGGTGCTGTCCCGCATGAACGAGCTGGGCGTGTGGACGGCGGACGAAGTGGAAGACGCGCGCATCGAGAACGTGGTGGCGCGCTCGCTGCGCCCGCCGCTGCACGCCGCGCTGCTGGCGCAGCGCCTGCACTCGGCGCATCCGGGCCAGGCACGCATCCAGAGCAGCATCGACATCGGCCTGCAGCGCACGCTGGAAGAACGCGTGGCCAGCTATTTCTCGACGCTGCCCGAACGCACCTCGGCCGCCCTGCTGGTGGTCGACAACCAGACCCTGCAGGCGCGAGCCTATGTCGGCACGCTGGCGTTCGGTGACCGGCAGCGGCTGGGCCACGTGGACATGGTGCAGGCCTGGCGGTCGCCGGGCTCCACGCTCAAACCGTTCCTGTATGCCATGGCGCTGGACGATGGCCTGATCCACTCGGAAAGCCTGCTGGTCGATGCGCCGCAGAGTTTCGGCAGCTACCGCCCCGGCAACTTCGACATGGCTTTCAATGGGCCGATTGGTGCCTCCAGCGCGCTGCGGCTGTCACTCAACGTGCCCTCGGTGGACCTGCTGCAGCGGGTCGGTCCGGCGCGCTTCGCCGCACGCCTGTCGCACTCCGGCATCCAGTTGCGCTTCCCGCCGGGCAGTACACCCAATCTGTCGCTGATCCTGGGCGGCACCGGTGCGCGGCTGGAAGATCTGGTCGGTGCGTTCGCAGCGCTCAACCGCAACGGCATCGCCGGGCGCGTGCGCTACACCGATGACGAACCGATGATCGAGCGTCGCCTGGCCTCGCCGGGCGCCAGCTGGATCGTGCGCGAGATGCTGGAATCGAATCCGCGGCCGGGGTATAGCGTCGGGACGTTCGATGTCGGTGGCCGCCCGCGCGTGGCGTGGAAGACCGGCACCAGTTACGGGTACCGCGATGCGTGGGCGATCGGCAGCACCCGCCACTACACCGTGGGCGTGTGGGTGGGGCGGCCGGACGGTACCCCGTTGCCGGGCCAGTACGGCGCGGTGACCGCGCTGCCGCTGATGTTCGAGGTGGTGGACAGCCTGCCGCGCCAGCGCGGTGATTCAGCTGCTGCACCGATGCCGGCCAGTGTCAGCCAGGAGGACGTCTGCTGGCCCACCGGCGAACGTGCCGAGGGCCTGCCAGCGGCGCTGTGCCAGCGGCGGATGTCGGCCTATCTGCTGGACGGTGCGGCACCGCCGACCTTCCCCGAGCGCGAGGCGCGGCGCTGGCAGCCGGGGCGGCAGCGTTACCTGGCCGACGCGCGGACCGGTCTGCGTGTATCCGCTGATTGCCGTTTGCCGCATCAGGAAGTCACGCGGGAGATCGCGCGTTGGCCGGCGTTGTTGTCGCCGTGGCTGCCGAAGGCCACGCGCGAGGCTTCGCAGCTGCCGGCGCTGTCGCCGGACTGCCGCGACGACGGGCGTGAGGCCAGCGTCGCGCTGCACGTGGACGGGCTCAATGACGGCGCCACGCTGGCGCGCGCGCCGAATTCCGAGCACGGCGTGCGCCTGCAGCTGCGCGCGCTGGGCAGCGAGCAGGCGGTGGACTGGCTGCTGGATGGACGCTGGATTGCACAGACCCACGGCGCGCAGCTGATGCAGCGCGAGTTCGCCGATCCGGGCGCACACACCCTGACCGCGCTGGCAGCCGACGGCGCGTGGACGCAGGTGCGGTTCAACGTCCTGCGATAGGTGCTGGGAATGGCCCGTCGACCCGACGCATCCGTGCTCTGGTAGGTGCCAACCTTGGTTGGCACGCGATAAATGCGCCCACCAAGGTGGGCATCTACCAAGGCGTTTGCGGGGCCGCTATTCCCCGATCCACCCGTCCAGCAGGTCGGCGAACTCGTCGGCGTGTTCTTCCTCCTGCGCCAGGATCTCTTCAAGGATGCGCTTGGTGGTGGTATCGCGGTCGCCGATGAAGTTGATCATCTCGCGGTAGCTGTCGATGGCGATCCGTTCAGCCACCAGGTTCTCGCGCACCATGTCGCGCAGGTCGCTGCCTTCCTTGTATTCGGCATGCGAGCGCGTGGTCAGCGTATCCGGGTTCAGATCCGGCTCGCCGCCAAGCTGGACGATGCGCTCGGCAAGCTTGCCGGCGTGCGCCTGTTCCTGCTGTGCATGCTCAAGGAACTCGGCCTTGACCGCGTCGGCCAGCATGCCCTTGGCCATGAAATAGTGCCGGTAGTAGCGCAGCACGCACACGTACTCGGTGGCGAGGGCATCGTTGAGCAGCTTGATCACCACCTTGCGGTCGGCGCTGTAGCTGTCGGTGATCGCGCCGTCTTCGATGTTGTGCCGGGCACGCTCGCGCAGGGTCTGACGGTCACTGATGCCGGGAATCCCGGCGGCGGGCTTGCTGGCTTTGGCTGGCTTGCTGGACATTGCTGGCCGTTTCCTTCTGCGGTGGGGAATCAGGTAGGCAGGTGCTCCAGCACGTACTCGGCGGAAGACACCTCGAACTGGCCCGGCTGCTCGATCCAGGCCGCACGCACCACGCCATCGACCACGTACAGCGCGAAGCGGCGCGAGCGCATGCCCATGCCCGAGGCGCTGGCATCCAGCTCCAGGCCGAGCGCGCGGGTCAGCTCGGCATTGCCGTCGGACAGCATCAGCAGGCCGTCGGGCACCTTCTGGTCGGCGGCCCAGGCTTTCATCACGAACGGGTCGTTGACCGCCATGCAGTAGACATCGATGCCGCGCTGGCGGAAGGCCTCGAATTTTTCGACGTAGCCGGGCAGGTGGCGGGCCGAGCAGGTGGGGGTGAACGCGCCGGGCACCGCAAACAGGACGACCTTGCGGGCGTCGAACAGCGAATGCGTATCAAGTGTTTCGATGCCCTCGCGGATGCGCTTGAGGGTCACTTCCGGAATGTGGTCGCCGACATGGATGGTCATGGGGAACTCCTTGCTGGGGCAGGCTAGTGGGCCGGATGGGACAGGGGCGTCAAGACATTGGAAAACCCGTGTGCAGGCCCCATCTTCAGGCGTTGCGGCGGGGGCTTCCAGCCACAGCCTGGGGCATCGGGATGGCAGCGGCATTGCGCAGGATCAGTCGGCCTCACCGGGGCCGCACGAGGGGCGGCGTAGCATCGCCGGCGCGTAGAATGAACCCGGGGCGGCGCCACCGGCGCGGCCGAAGCAGATCGAGGTAGCTGGATGGAATTCAAGGATTACTACGCCACCCTGGGGGTGGAACCGAGCGCGGGCGAGGCGGAGATCAAGACCGCCTACCGCCGGTTGGCACGCAAGTACCACCCGGACGTCAGCAAGGAGGCCGGGGCCGAAGACAAGTTCAAGGCGGTCAACGAGGCCTACGAGGCGCTGCGCGATCCGGAAAAGCGCGCAGCCTACGACCAGCTGCGCGCGCAGGGCTATCGCCCGGGCGAGGAGTTCAACGTGCCGCCGAACTACGGCGGCGCCGGCGGTTTCAATTTCGAGGAAGTATTCGGCGGTGGTGGCCCCAACGGCGGCTTCAGCGACTTCTTCGAAAGCCTGTTCGCGCGCCAGCGTGGCGGTGCCGGTCCGGGCCCGGGCTTCAGCAGCCAGGGCCACGCACCCAACCGCGACACCCGCGCCAAGCTGTCGGTCCCGCTGGAAGCGGCCTACAGCGGCGACAGCCTGCGCATCACCGTCAACGGCAAGCAGCTGGACGTGCGCGTGCCCAAGGGCATCCGTCCGGGCCAGGTGATCCGCCTGGCAGGGCAGGGCAACCATGGCGGCAACCTGCTGCTGGAAGTGGAGTACGCCGCGCATCCGCAGTTCGAGGTCGACGGCCGCAACATCCTCTATACGTTGCCGGTCACGCCCTGGCAGGCCGCGTTGGGTACCAGCATCAGCGTGCCGACCCTGGGCGGTGCGGTGGAGCTGAAGATCCCCGCCGACTCCGATGCCGGCCGCAAACTGCGCCTGCGTGGCCGCGGCCTGCCGGGCAGCCCGGACGGCGACCAGATCGTTGAAATCGAGATCGTGGCCCCGGCCGCGACCGACGAGGCGCAGAAGAAGGCCTACCGCAATCTGGCCAAGGCCTTCGGCGAGTCGATCTGAGCACGCCTTGCGGTCGTGCCGGCCGCTGGCCGGCAATTTCATGACCTGGGACGGTGACGCG
>NZ_JBMRGJ010000022.1:0-66869 GCF_049384325.1 Stenotrophomonas sp. CASM114
CGGCGCGCCGTTCACCACGGCAACGGCACTGCTTCGCCGTTGGCGCGCTCGCCGTAGTACAGCGAAGGCAGCAGCCGCGACAGGAAACTGAACTCCGTATAGCAGTGCCTGAGCAGGCCCAGGCCGAGCACGAAGCGGCTGCGCAGCACGCAGCCAAACGGCGTATCGCGCGCCACATGCAGCATCTGCCCATCGCAGGGATCGCCCTGTACATCCAGACGCACGTGATCACCGAAGCCGATGCGCGCGGCGATCACCGCCGATACATGGCCTGCATCCTGTGCCGCCTGCAGGCGTTCGGGCACCAGCAAGGTGCGCGGGTCATGGAACTTCAGGCGCGCCGCCACCGGCGGAATGTCAGCGAGCGATTCCACCGCATGGATGCTGGCGCCGTGGTAGCTGCGCCCGCGCTGCCAGGCCGCGTCCCAGCCGCGATGCTCGACATGATCGACCGGATGCCACCAGCGGATGTGCTGGGTGGTCTCGAAGAAGGTGAACCACCAGTCCAGCATGCGGCCCTTGCAGCCGTGCAGATCGGTGCGCACCGCCACCAGCAGCGTGCCGTCTTCGCGGCGCTGGATGCCGGTTTCCAGATGCATCGGCGCCGGGTCCAGCAGATCGTGGTGGTCCAGCCAGGGGCGAGCGTTCACAGCGGTATCCATGGGGGTCTTCTACAGGTTGGGAGACCCGACAATACGGAAACGCATACCGTTTCGCAATTAACCGGATGCGGTAAGATGGGCGCAATGAACAGCACCACCCTGCCCGCGACCACATCACCGACCCGCCGCCGTGGCCGCCCTGCGCGACCGGAAGCCGAAGTCCGCCACGCGGTGCTGCAGGCGACGCTGGAGCTGCTGCTGGCACAGGGTTACGAGGCCACCACCATCGAAGCGGTGGCGGCGCATGCCGGGGTAGCGAAGAAAACCGTGTACCGCCATGCCAGCAACCGCGAGGAACTGGTCGGGTTGGCGGTGCGCGAGTGGACCGACGGCTTCGCGCCACAGCTGCAGCGTGATGCGCGCAATGCCCAAGAGGTCGTGCCGTTGCTGCAGGACATCCTGCACGCGGTGTGCACGCAGGCGCTATCGGCGCAGGCGGTGCAGGTGTTTCGCCTGCTGGCCACCGATTTCCCCGGCAAGGACGCGCTGCTGCAGGCCTACCTCGACAACGGCATCGAACGCGGCCGTGCGCTGCTGGCCGACTGGCTGGCACGTCAGCAGCAGCGTGGACTGCTGCGCGAGGGAGATTCCGCATGCATGGCGCGGCTGATCCTGGCGATGGCCGTGGCCGAGCCGCTGCGTGAACGCGTGATCGGCGTGGTGGCCGAGGATGCGCCGGTGGAGATGCATCTGCGTGAGTGCGTGGCGTTGTTGGCGCCGGTGTTGCAAGGGCCGTAGCGTGGTGCCATCCACGCATGGCCTGGATCTACCGGCCGATGTCGATTCGTTGATCGGCAACGCCCTGCCCCGGCAGGTGCCGACCGTTGGTTGGCAATGGCCTGCCCCGGTGGGTGCCGACCGTTGGTCGGCACCACGTCATCCATCGCAACTCACTCGCGCAACATATCCACGAACGCACGCAACGCGCCCGGCATCTGCCGCTGCTTCGGGTAGTACAGCGCGAAGCCGGCAAACGGCTCGCTCCAGTCTTCCAGCACCGCCACCATCTGCCCCGATTCGATGTACGGCCTTGCCGTGTCTTCCAGCACGTACGCCAGGCCGATGCCATCCAGAACGGCGCGCACGATCGTGCCCTGCTCGCACAGGGTCAACCGCCCGGGCACGTCGATCTCCAGCGCCTGCCCATCGCGCTCGAACTGCCACTTGTACAGGTGCCCACTGGCGAAGCGGAAGCGGATGCATTCGTGCGCGGCCAGGTCGCGCGGATGCTGCGGTGCCGGCCGACGCCGCAGGTAGTCCGGCGAGCCGACGATCAGCCCGCGCAGCGGCGGCCCCATCGGCACCGCCACCATGTCCTCCGGCACGAACTCATGCAGGCGCACGCCGGCGTCATAGCCCTCGGCGACGATGTCGACCAGGCCGTCATTTTCGGTCAGCTCCACCCGCACGTCGGGATGGGCGTGCAGGAAGCGCGCCAGCCGCGGCCCCAGCTGGGTCGGTACCGCCGCGCGGGTGGCGTTGATCCGCAGCAGGCCGGCCGGAGCGGCGCGGAAGTGGTTCATTTCTTCCAGTGCGTCGTGCACCTGCCCCAACGCCGGCTGCAGGCGCTCCAGCAGGCGCTGCCCGGCCTCGGTCAGGGCCACGCTGCGGGTGGTGCGATGGAACAGGCCCACGCCCAGCCGCTCTTCCAGCGCGCGGATCGCATAGCTTACCGCCGAGGTCGACAATGCCAGTTCGGCACCGGCGCGGCGGAAGCTGCGATGGCGGGCGACTGCGGCAAACGCGGCCAGATGGGTCAGGTTGTCAGTGGCCATTGTGCAGTTTCACTTGATGAATCATGCCGATATCCGCGCTTCTTGCCGCTGGTTGCGGGGCGTATTGTAAAACGCCTTTCGATAAACCCTGCCAAGGATTCCCCCATGTCCCTCGCCCGTGGTTACGCCGCCCATTCCCATACCGACCCGCTGGTCCCGTACGAGTTCGAACGCCGCGCGGTCGGCCCGGACGACGTGCGCATCGAGATCCTCTACAGCGGCATCTGCCATTCCGACCTGCACCAGGCCCGCGATGACTGGGGTGGCTCGATCTACCCGATGGTGCCGGGCCACGAGATCATCGGCCGGGTGACCGAAGTCGGCAGCAACGTCACCCGCTTCAAGGTCGGCGACCACGCCGGCGTCGGCTGCATGGTCGACTCGTGCCGCCACTGCGACGCCTGTGAGCACGATCTGGAGCAATATTGCGCCGAAGGCGCGACCTGGACCTACAACGGCCGTGAACGCGAAACCGGCGCGCCGACCTACGGCGGCTATTCCGACCACGTGGTGGTCGAGCAGCGCTTCGTGGTGAAGGTGTCCGACACCCTCGACCTGAAGGCGGCCGCCCCGCTGTTGTGCGCCGGCATCACCACCTGGTCGCCGCTACGCCACTGGAAGGTCGGCCCGGGGCAGAAGGTGGGCGTGATCGGTCTCGGTGGCCTTGGCCACATGGGCGTGAAGTTCGCCAAGGCACTGGGCGCGCACGTCGTGATGATCACCACCACGCCGGAAAAGGGTGCCGATGCCAAGCGCCTGGGCGCCGATGAGGTACTGGTCTCGCGCGATGCCGCGCAGATGAAGGCGCACGCCGGCAGCTTCGACTTCCTGCTCAACACCATCCCGGTCGGCCATGACACCAACCCGTACATGGGCCTGCTCAAGCGCGAGGCCACCATGTGCCTGGTCGGCGTGCTGACCGAACTGGACCCGCCGCTGACCGGCGGCAGCGTGATCTTCGGCCGCAAGCACCTGACCGGCTCGGCAATCGGCGGCATGGCCGAAACCCAGGAAATGATGGACTTCTGTGCCGAGCACGGCATCGTCAGCGACGTCGAGATCATCGACATCAAGAACGTCAACGAAGCCTGGGAACGCATGGCGAAGAACGATGTGCGCTACCGCTTCGTGATCGACATGGCGACGATGCAGAACGCCGCCTGATCCAGGGCAGATGCGAAAAAGAAAAACCCCGGCAATGCCGGGGTTTTTCTTCTGGTAGTGCCGGCCGCTGGCCGGCAACCCCAAAACATCTGCCGGCCAGCGGCCGACACTACCGCAATCCACTCAGTACGCGAACTCGCGGAACACCGGATCGACGTCGCCGTGCCAGCGGCCATGGAACAGCGCCAGCTTGCGCTCGGCCGGGGTCAGGCCGGATTCGACGATCTCCTGCAGCACGTCCAGGAACTTGCTCTCGTCCTGGCCGTCGGCATTGCGCGCCGCACGGCGCCTGAGGCCTTCGACGGAAATCTTCACCGCTTCGCGGGCCAGGTCGCGCACCGTGCCATTGCGGAACGGCAGGTTCATCGCATGCTTCGGCACGCCGTCGCGCAGTGCATGGCGCTCGGCCAGGGTGAAATCGCGTACCAGGTCCCAGGCGGCATCCAGTGCGGTGTCGTCATACAACAGGCCCACCCAGAATGCCGGCAGCGCACACAGGCGGCTCCACGGGCCACCATCGGCACCACGCATTTCCAGGTACTTCTTCAGGCGCACTTCCGGGAACGCGGTGGTCATGTGGTCCGACCAGTCGCGCAGCGTCGGCAGCGCACCCGGCAGCACCGGCAGCCTGGCCTGCATGAAATCGCGGAAGCTCTGCCCGCTGGCGTCGTGGTAGATGCCATCGCGGTAGGAGAAATACATCGGCACGTCGAGCAGGTAGTCGACATAGCGCTCGTAACCGAAGCCCTCCTCGAACACGAAATCGAGCATGCCGGTGCGGTCGGCGTCGGTGTCGGTCCAGATGTGCGAGCGGTAGCTCAGGTAGCCGTTCGGCTTGCCCTCGGTGAACGGCGAATCGGCGAACAGCGCGGTGGCGATCGGCTGCAGCGCCAGCGACACGCGGAACTTCTTCACCATGTCCGCTTCGGTGGCGTAGTCCAGGTTCACCTGCACCGTGCAGGTGCGGGTCATCATGTCCAGGCCCAGCGAACCGACCTTGGGCATGTACGAGCGCATGATCTTGTAGCGCCCCTTCGGCATCCAGGGCATTTCATCGCGCTTCCACTTCGGCTGGAAGCCCATGCCGAGGAAACCCAGCTGCAGTTCGCCGGCCACCTGCGCCACTTCATTGAGGTGGGTGCCGGTCTCCACGCAGGTCTGGTGGATGGTCTCCAGCGCCGCGCCGGACAGCTCCAGCTGACCGGCGGGTTCCAGCGTCACCGAGGCACCATCGCGCAGCAGCGCGATCGTGTTGCCGTTCTCCTGCACCGGCTCCCAGCCGAAGCGGACCAGGCCGTTGAGCAGCGCTTCGATGCCGCGCTCGCCCTCGAAGGTCGGCGGGTGCAGGTCGTCCAGGCGGAACCCGAACTTCTCGTGCTCGGTGCCGATGCGCCACTGCGCGCGGGGCTTCTCGCCGGAGGCGATCACCTCCACCAGCTGCGAGCGGTCGGTAATGGGGGTATCGGCGACGTGGCTGGGGCTCGACAAGGGGAAGGCTCGCTGGACGGTGGCGGGGGATGTGGGGCTCGCGGCCTTCCATCGCAAGGGCGCACTATAGCGTGGCACCCCGTTGCGTCATGCGACGGTGACGGGTTTCAGCATCCTACCGACGCCCTCTTGACCCTCGTACACTCGGCGTCATGAACCGTCATTCGCGACACCCCGAACTGCACCGCTCCGAGCGCGTCGGCTGGTTGCGTGCCGCCGTGCTGGGGGCCAACGATGGCATCGTCTCGGTGGCCGGCCTGGTGGTCGGCGTGGCTGCCAGCGGCGCCTCCGCCACCACTATCCTTGCCACCGGCGTGGCCGGCACCGTGGCCGGCGCGATGTCGATGGCCGCCGGCGAGTATGTGTCGGTGCAGACCCAGGCCGACACCGAAGCGGCCGACCTGGCAATGGAAAAGCGCGAGCTGCGCGAAGACCCGCACAGCGAGCTGGAGGAGCTGGCCGCGATCTACCGCCACCGCGGCCTGGAGCCTGCATTGGCCCGGCAGGTGGCCGAACAGCTTACCGCCCACGATGCACTGGGTGCCCACGCCCGCGATGAGCTGGGCATCACTGACACCCTGCGCGCGCGCCCGCTGCAGGCGGCGCTGGCCTCGGCCGGTGCGTTCACCTGCGGTGCGGCGCTGCCGGTGCTGACCGCCCTGCTCGCGCCGACCGACAAGGTTGCGTTGATGACCACGGCCAGCACCCTGCTCGGCCTGTGCCTGACCGGCGCGGTGGCGGCCCAGGCCGGGGGCGCACCGCCTGTACGCGGCGCGGTCCGGGTGATGTTCTGGGGCGCGCTGGCGATGGCTGCGGCGGCCGGCGTCGGTCGCCTGTTCGGTGCCCAGGTGTCATGACCGGCATGCTGCCAGCGGCCACTGCGTTACTGGCCGAGATGGCCAGCCTGGCCGGCTGCGGGCGCGCCGAGGGCTATGCCTGCATCACCGCACGCCGCGAGCATGGCGCCAGCTCGGTGGAGGTTCCGCAACCGCAGTTCGCGATCCTGCTGGAAGGCCGCAAGCAGGTACGTACCGCACACCAGTCGCTGACGTTCGTTCCCGGCGACATCCTGCTGCTGACCCAGCGGTGCCGCATCGACGTGGTCAACACCCCCGATCCCTGCAGCGGCCGCTACCTCAGTGCCATCGTGCCGCTCTGCACCGAAGTGCTGGCGGCGGCGCGTACGCTCTGGAATGAAGAGCTTCCCGCCCCCGGCCAGGCGATGGCGCGACTGCCGTTGATCGACCATGGCGCGGTGCTGCGCCAGTGGCGGCAATCGCTGCAGGACGGCCGTTACAGCGACGCGCGGCTGGCCCTGGCCTCGCTGGTGCTGACCCTGTGCCGACAGGGCCACGGCAACCTGCTGCTGCCGCAGGCTCCAAGCCTGGGCGAACAGATCCGCGACCGCATCGCCGCCGAACCAGCACGCGACTGGCAATCACGCGATGTGGAAGAACAGTTCGCGCTGAGCGGCGCGACCCTGCGCCGTCGCCTGGCGGCCGAGGACACCAGCCTGCGCCAGCTGCTCACCGAGGCCCGGCTGGCGCATGGCATGCAGCTGCTCTACACCACCGACCTGCCGTTGAAGACCGTGGCCGCACGCGCGGGCTACCGGTCTGCGGCCAGTTTCAGCAAGCGCTTCGCCGAGCAGTACGGGCTGGCTCCCACAGATATTTGAGGGGGTTCGGCAGGGCTTGCAGCCCTGCACCTGCAGAGGCAACGGCAACGGCAACGGCCGAAGCAACAGCAACAGCGGCTATCCGTGGGAGGGCGGGGCGGTGTGGGTGGGCAGGACACGCCGTAAACCCCCCTCCGGGGTCCGGCCCAGCCGCCATCCCAGGGATAGCCCGCTGTCGCTGTTGCTGTTGCTTCGGCCATTGCCGTTGCCTCTGCGGGTGCAGGGCGCAGCCCTGCAGCCCCCCCTTCCCTGAGCATTCCGCGCAGTGGTTTGAGCGCCGTGCACACGCCGGCCACGGCACGCTGGGCACAACGGAACCGCCCGTCATCCACCGAGAACCGCCATGATCCTGCGTCCCCTGCCGCTGCGCGGCGCCCTGCTGCTGGCCCTGTCGTCCCTGCCGCTGGCTGCACTGGCCGAAGCCACCTCGCCCGCTCCCACCCAGCAGGTGCCCGGCGTCTACCACCAGCGCGTTGGTGCGCTGCAGGTCACCGCCCTGTTCGACGGCGTGGTCGCGCTGGGCCGGCAGGAAGTGGTCGACGTGCCGCCGACACTGGTCAGCCGCCTGTTGGAAGGCCGCTACGTACCGGAAGACAAGAAGGGCCTGCAGACCGCGATCAACGCCTTCCTGGTGCGCCAGGGCAACCACCTGACCCTGGTCGATACCGGCACCGCGCAGTGCTTCGGCCCCGGCCTGGGCCAGGTGCTGGGCAACCTGCGCGCCTCCGGCGTGGACCCGGCCGAGGTGGACGAGGTGCTGCTGACCCACGCCCACCCGGACCATCTGTGCGGCGTGCTCGACGCGCAGGGCAAGCCGGCCTACCCGAATGCCACGGTGTGGTTGTCCAAGGCCGATGCCGATTACTGGCTCAGCCCGGCCAGCGAGGCCACGGCGCCGAAGGGCGTGCGCTTCGCCTTCCCGCTGACACGCAACGCGGTCGCGCCCTACCAGGCCAGCGGCCACCTGCGCACGTTCAGCCCCGGCGATGCCCTGCCCGGTGGCGCGGTGGCGATGGACACCCACGGCCATACCCCCGGCCATGTCTCCTACCGGTTCGACAGCCAGGGCCAGTCACTGCTGGTGTGGGGTGATGTGCTGCACTTCCATGCGGTGCAGTTCGCGCACCCGGAAGCGGCATTCGAGGCCGATTCGGACCGCAAGGCGGCCATCGCCAGCCGTCGCGGGCTGCTGCAGCAGGCCACCGCCAACGGTTGGTGGGTGGCCGGTGCGCACCTGCCGTTCCCGGGCCTGGGCCATGTGCGTGGCGAGGGCCAGGCCTATGCGTGGGTGCCGGCGGAGTATTCGCCGTTGTGAGGGTGTGCCGACCAAGGTCGGCACCCACCCGATCGGGTAGCGGCCGGCTGCCCGGTAGCGCCCGGCTGCCAGCCGGGCGACCGTAAATGCCTTATTCCAGCCCCAGCCAGCCGCCGATCACGCCGCGGGCTTCGTCCACGCCGGTGCGGTCCTCGCCGGAGAACACCTGCACGCTGACGCTGTCGCCATAGGCCGATTGCAGCTCCTTGCGAACCTTCTGGAGGGACTGCATCTGCTGGCTGCGGCTGAGCTTGTCGGCCTTGGTCAGCAGCGCGTGCGCCGGCAGGCCACGCTGCACGGCATAGGACAGCATCTGCCGGTCGTAGTCCTTCAACGGATGGCGGATGTCCATCACCACCACCAGCCCCTTCAGGGCTTCGCGGGTGCGGAAATACTTGTCGATGAAGGCCTGCCAGTGCGCCTGCAGGTCCAGCGGCACCTTGGCGTAGCCGTAACCGGGCAGGTCGACCAGATGCGCTTCCGGGGTGACCTGGAAGAACACCAGCTGCTGGGTGCGGCCGGGGGTCTTGGAGACACGGGCCAGGGCGTTCTGGCGGGTCAGCGCGTTGAGCGCACTGGACTTGCCGGCGTTGGAGCGGCCGGCGAAGGCCACTTCAGCCCCTTCGTCGGGCGGTAGCTGCCGCACGTTGTGGGCCGAAAGGTGGTAACGGGCGCGTTCGATGAGCAATGACATGTGCCTAGGATCGCATGTTGCGGCGCCGCGCGCCCGTGCCGGCGGCCTCTGCGGGCATTTTGCTGCACTGCTGCGTTGACCGTGCGCGGAAACGCCGTTGATAATCCGGGCGATGCCGGCGGCCACCGTCCGGCCCGGTCCATACGGAGCTTCAGCATGCGCCACGCTCGCGTTCTTGCCGTATCCGCCCTTGCCACTGCTGTAGTCGTTGCCGCTGCTGCGTTCGCGCAGACCACGCTGACCCCGCTGCCCGACAACGGGCCGATCAATACCGCCTCGCTGGAGGTGGACTTCAGCAAGACCCACTGGGGCGATGCCAAGGCCGGCCAGACCAAGGCGACGGCCTGCGCGGCCTGCCATGGTGCCGACGGCAACTCCACGGTGGAGATGTACCCGTCCATTGCCGGCCAGAGCGAGCGCTACGTGGCCCAGCAGATGGCCCTGATCGCCAATGGCCAGCGCAGTTCCGGCGCCGCGGTGGCGATGGTGCCGTTCGTGCAGAACCTCACCCCGCAGGACATGCGCGATATCGGCGCCTACTTCGCCACGCAGAAGGCCAACGCGGGCATCGCCGATGACACGGCGGTCACCGACGGCCCCTACAAGGGCATGAAGTTCTACGAGATCGGCCAGCAGCTCTACCGCGGCGGCGATGCCAAGCGCGGCCTGCCGGCCTGCATGGCCTGCCACGGCCCCAGCGGTGCCGGCAATCCCGGCCCGGCCTATCCGCACCTCGGTGGGCAGCACGCCAGCTATGTCGCGCGCCGCCTGCAGGAGTACCAGGCCGGCCAGACCAACGAGACCGACAAGGCGCACTTCCAGATCATGGCCACGGTCGCGCAGAAGCTCAGCGAGCAGGAGGTGCAGGCGCTGTCGAGCTACCTGCAGGGCCTGCACAACAAGGCCGACGATGTGGCCGCTGCGGCCACGCCGACGCAACCGGCTGCCGCCCCCTGACCACCACTGGTCGGCCCGGGCCGCGACGCCGGCCCACGGCTGCGGTATGTTTCCTTCACGCCGGCGACCGCGCCGGCGTTGCTTTTTTCAACGGAGATGCGTGTCGATGAGGTTGATTTCCCGCCTGCTGTTGTCCGTGCTGGTGCTGCTGCCGTTGGCAGCCTGCGCCGCCACCCCCGCCAATGCCCCGCTGGTCGAGGGCAAAGACTACGAGCGCATCGCCCAGCCAGGCCCGTTCCAGCCGCTGGCCGGCAAGATCGAAGTGGTCGAGGTCTTCGGCTATACCTGCCCGCACTGCGCCCATTTCGAACCGCAGCTGGAAGCCTGGGCGGCCAAGCTGCCGGCCGACGTGCGTTTCACCCCGGTGCCGGCGGCCTTCGGTGGCGCCTGGGATGCCTGGGCACTGGCCTACTACGCCGCCGACGAAGTCGGCGTGGCCAAGCGCAGCCACGCTGCCGTGTTCAAGGCCCTGCACGAGCAGGGATCGCTGCCGATGCAGAACGTCTCGGCCGATGAGCTCGCCACGTTCTACAAGGCCTACGGCGTGACCCCGGACCGCTACCTCCAGGCGCTGCGCGGCGATGCCGTGCAGAAGAAGGTCGAGGCCGCGCGCGCGTTCGCCCAGCGCACCAAGATCCCGGGCACCCCGGCCATCATCATCAACGGCCAGTACCTGGTGCGGGGCAACAGCTTCGACGACCAGCTGCGCATCGCCTCGGCGCTGATCGCGCAGGCCCGCGCCGCCCGCGGCCGCTGAACCAACGCCCACCCTCGACACGGCGCTGTCGCCGCCGCATGTCATCATTTCCCCCTGGCTGGCGCCTGGCGCCGGCCCCCACCTTTCCAGATGCTGGAGACGTTTCCATGAAGATCCGTTACGCCCTCGCCCTCGCAGCGCTGCTGCCGATCCTGGCCGCCTGCAAGGCCGACGACGGCAGCACCAACACCACCGCAGCCCCGGCCGAACCGGCAGCAACCCCGGCAGCCACCACCGAACCGGCTGCTGCGCCGGCGGCGGGCAGCGAAGGCGCCGCGCCAGCTGCCGCTGAAGGCGAGAAGGCCCCGGCCGAAGCGGCTCCGGCCGCCGCGGCGGCCCCGACCACCGCCGCGCTGACTGGCCCGGCCCCGGTGGAAGGCGCCGACTACCAGGTGATCCCGAACGGCCAGCCGTTCCAGCCGGCCGCCGGCAAGATCGAAGTGACCGAGATCTTCGGCTACGTCTGCCCGGCCTGCGCCGCGTTCCAGCCGCTGGTCGGCCCGTGGAAGGCCGGCCTGCCTAGCGACGTGAACTTCGTCTACGTGCCGGCCATGTTCGGCGGCACCTGGGATGACTACGCCCGTGCCTTCTACGCCGCGCAGACCCTGGGCGTGCAGGAAAAGACCCACGAAGCGCTGTACGCCGCCATCCACTCGCAGAAGACCCTGAAGGGCGAGCGCGGCCGTGACTCGGTGGAAGACATCGCCAAGTTCTACGCCGCCTATGGCGTGGATCCGAAGCAGTTCGCCGCCACCATGGGCAGCTTCGCGGTGAACGCCAAGACCAACTCGGCCAAGCAGTTCGCCCAGCGCAGCCAGATCAGCGGCACCCCGTCGATCATCGTCAACGGCAAGTACCTGGTGAAGGGCAAGAGCTTCCCGGACATGCTGCGCATCGCCGACCACCTGATCGCCCGCGAACGCGGTGCGGCCCAGGCTCACTGATCCAAGAGAAGCATTTCCCGGCCGTGAATTCCCCCCGTACACGGACCCTGCGCTTGCTGACGGCCAACATCCAGGCCGGCTCAAGTACCCGCCGCTACAGCGACTATGTGACCCGCAGCTGGTCACATGCGCTGCCGGCGGGGCGCAAGCGCAGCAGCCTGGACGCGATCGCCACCCTGGCGCGCGACCATGACATCGTCGGCCTGCAGGAGGCCGACCCGGGCAGCCTGCGCTCGGGCTTCACCAACCAGACCCACTACCTGGCCCAGCGCGCCGGCTTCAACTACTGGAGCCACCAGCCGAACCGGCGCATGGGCGGCGTGGCGTCCAGTGCCAATGGCCTGCTGAGCAAGCTGGAACCGGTGGAAGTGCAGGACCATGCCCTGCCCGGCCGCATCGGCGGGCGCGGCGTGCTGCTGGCCAAGTTCGGCGACGGTACCGATGGCCTGGCGGTGGCGGTGGCGCATCTGTCATTGGGCGCGGGCTCGCGGATGTCGCAGCTGGGCTTCATCGCCGAGCTGCTGTCCGACCACCCCAACGCGGTGCTGATGGGCGACTTCAACTGCCTGGCCGAACGCCCGGAAATGCAGGTGCTGTACCAGAAGACCCGGCTGCAGCCCCCGGGCTGCATCGTGCCGACCTTCCCCAGCTGGCGCCCCGACCGCGCCATCGACCACATCCTGGTCAGCAGTGGCCTGCAGACTCGTACCGTGGAAGCCGTGCCAGCCGCGTTCTCCGATCACCTCGCCCTGGCGATGCAGATCGACGTCCCGGCCGACGCCCTGCGCTGACTCGCCCTTACGGTAGGTGCGGACCGTTGGTCCGCACGCTCTGCGCCGGCCGCCGCCCGGCGCCCCCCTAAATCGGGGCATAAACGACTTAATCCCCTCCGTCCCCTTTTTTTCAGGCGGTGACGGGTGCCTTCAGGCGCCGCGCGGTCATCGTGCTGCCCACCGAGGCCAGCACCGTGCAGCCGATCGCCAGCCACTGCAGCCCATGCAGGTGCTCGTGCAGCAGCAGCATCGCCCACAGCGCGGCCACCGCCGGTTCCATGCTGATCAGGATGCCGAAGGTCTCCTTCGGCAGCCGCTTGAGCGCCATCATCTCCAGTGACATCGGGATCGCGCTGGACACCAGCGCCACCAGCAGCCCGGCGGCCAGGATCTTCGGGTCGAGCAGCGCGGCACCGGCATGCACCACGCCCACCGGCACCACCACCAGGGATGCCGCCAGCAGCCCCAGCGACACCGAATGCCCGGCATGCAGGTGGCCGGCACGCTTGCCGAACACGATGTACAGGCCCCAGCACGCCGCAGCCCCCATCGCATACAGCACGCCGGCCGGATCCAGCGCCGGGCCGCCGCCGATCGGCAGCAGCAACAGCAGCCCCACCGCCGCACAGCCCACCCAGAGTAAATCGATCGGCCGTCGCGACGACAGCATGGCCACCGTCAGCGGCCCGGTGAATTCGATGGCCACCGCGATGCCGAAGGGAATGGTGCGCAGGGCCATGTAGAACAGCAGGTTCATCAGGCCCAGGGTGAGGCCGTAGCGCAGGATGGTGATCGCATCCGGGCGGCTGGTCTTCCAGCGCCACGGCCGCCAGAACAGCAGCAACAACAGCGCCGAGAAGCCCACGCGCAGCGCGCTGGTGCCCTGCGCGCCGATCAGCGGGAACAGGTGTTTTGCGTAGGAGGTGCCGATGGCCAGCGAGGTGACCGAGCCGAGCACCGCCAGCGCCGGCAACATCGGCGCGAGTCGTGAGGTCTGCATGGGCAAAGTCTATTGCGCCAGCGCCGAGCACTTGGCTCAATTGACGGCCCGTTCGTGCAACTTCTGCTCGCCATGGCCACCGCCCCCGTGCTCGACAGCTTCGACCGCGCCATCCTCGACCTGCTGCAGCGGGACAACACCCTGCCGCAGCGCGAAATCGCCGAGGCCGTGCACCTGTCCACGCCGGCCGTGCAGCGCCGCATCAAGCGCCTGCAGGACAGCGGCGTGATCGCGGCCAATGTGGCGGTGATCGCCGCCGCTCAGGTCGGGCGGCCACTGACCATCATCGTCGAAGTGCGCGTGGTCAGCGAGCAACGTGATCACGTGGCGCCGTTCAAGCGCCGCGTGCAGGACGACCCGGCGGTGCAGCAGTGCTACGCGATCACCGGCGATGGCGATTTCCTGCTGCTGGTCTCGGCCGCGTCAATGGAAGAGTACGAGGCAATCACCGAGCGGCTGTTCGGCGCAGATGACAACATCGAGCGCTTCCGCACATCGGTGGCGCTGGGCACGTTGAAGCGCAGTTTCGAGGTGCCGTTGGCCCCGGTTCTGTAGCGCTGAGCCATGCTCGACTGCGCTTTGACCGCACAGCAACAGCCGCCGAGGATGGCCCGGCGCTACAGTCGGAGACCATGAACACATCGCCCTCCCCCGCCCGTCGCCTGCGCCGCTGGTTGCTGCGCGGCCTGTGGCTGGCCATCGCCCTCATTGCCGCGATGGCGCTGTGGAACAGCCCATGGGCCGCAGCGCCGAAGCTGCTGTGGACACTCTCTCGTATGCCGCCGGCCACGCAACTGGCGGTGCCGGTGGACGGCGTGCGGCCACGCCAGATCGCCGACACCTTCGGCGCACCACGTGGCCATGACCGCTCCCACGCCGGCATCGACATCTTCGCCAAGCGCGGCACCGCGGTGCGCAGCGTCACTGCCGGCGTCATCGCGGACGTCAGCGAGCGCGGCCTCGGTGGCCGCCAGGTCTGGGTGATCGGGCCCGGGCGCGAACGTTACTACTACGCCCATCTGGACGACTGGGCCGAAGGCCTGGCGCGCGGCAAGGTGGTCCAGGCCGGCGACCTGCTCGGGCATGTAGGCGACAGCGGCAATGCCAAGGGCACGCCGCCCCACCTGCACTGGGGCATCTACGGCGCCGATGGCGCGCGCGATCCGCTGCCGCTGCTGCGCTGAACACCATGCGCTGCGTCGCGGCCCGGGTGAGCGCCTACCTCGTTCATGATTTGTAAATAGGAATAGTTCGTATTACCATTTCTTTCGTTTCCGGTGGTGCCAGGACGGCCTGCCCGCCCGTTTCCCACCCGTAGCGCCTCGCCTTCTGGATGCCGGCCGAGCGCGCGTGCTCGTCCAGGACCCCCATGACCTGTTCCACCTTCCGTATCCCGCAGCCGCAGCGGCTGTCCGTTGCCGTACTCGTTGCACTCTGCGCCCTGGCCCCGGCCGCCTTCGCCGACACCGCCGCCGACCCGACCACGCTGGACAAGGTCGTGGTCAAGGGCGAACGCGCCGAAGGCTATTCGGTGCGCCGCACCTCGGCCGGTACCCGCTTCGACCTGGCACCGCGCGAGATCCCGCAGTCGGTCAGCATCATCAGCCACCAGCGCATCGAAGATCAGAAGCTCGACGACATCATCGACGTGCTGGCCAACACCACCGGCGTGACCAGCACCCAGTCCGACAGCGAGCGCACCGAGTTCTACGCGCGTGGGTTCTACATCGACGCCTACCAGTTCGACGGCCTGCCGACGCAGATGGTGCAGAACTGGAGCTACGGTGACTCCGGCCTGGATCTGGCGCTGTACGACCGCGTGGAAGTGGTGCGCGGCGCCACCGGCCTGCTCAGCGGCGCCGGCAATCCGTCGGCGTCGGTGAACCTGATCCGCAAGCATGCCGACAGCGCCGAGCTGACCGGCAGCGTCTCGGTGAACGTCGGCAGCTGGGGCCGCACCCGCACCACGGTGGATGTGGGCAGCGCGCTCAACGCCAGCGGCAGCGTGCGCGGTCGCGTGATCGGCAGCTACCTGGATACCGACGGCCAGATGGACCGCTACAACCAGCGCAAGACGCTGGGCTACGCCGTCATTGATGCCGACCTGACCCCGGACACCCAGCTGAGCGTGGGCTACGACTACCAGCAGAAGCGCGCCAATGGTGCGACCTGGGGCGGCTTCCCGATGTGGTACGCCGATGGCAGCCCGACCAACTACCCGACCTCGTTCAATCCGTCGCCGGACTGGACCTACTGGGACACCACCAGCAAGCGCGCGTTTGCCACCCTGCAGCACGCCTTCAGCAACGGCTGGAAGTTCAGGATCGGCGCCACCCACGACCGCACCAACGCCGACGACAAGCTGTTCTATCCGTCCTACACCGCGTTCGACAAGGCCACCGGCACCGGCGTCACGCCGATGGCCGGCTTCTACAACACCGAGCGCAAGGTCGATGGCATCGATGGCTACATCGACGGCCCGTTCCAGCTGTTCGGCCGCGAGCACCAGTTCATGGCCGGCCTGAGCTACAACAAGCGCGAATTCGCCAACTACGGTGACTTCCAGATGGGTGGCCCCGGCACCGGCTGGAATCCCTTCAGCTCCTATCTCGACTGGACCGGCAACATCGCCCAGCCGAACTGGAACCCGCTGGCGCTGGCCAGCCAGGGCACCATCACCCAGAAGGCCGGCTATGCCGCCACCCGTCTGTCGCTGGCTGATCCGCTGAAGCTGATCCTCGGTGCGCGCTACACCAACTGGAAGAGCGAAGGCGAGAACGACGACCGCGAACACAAGGTGACCACCCCGTACGCCGGCCTGGTGTATGACATCAACGATACCTACTCCGCGTACGCCAGCTACACCGAGATCTTCCAGCCGCAGACCGCACGTGACCGCAACGACCGTTATCTCGACCCGGTCGACGGCAAGAGCTACGAGGTGGGCGTCAAGGGTGCCTGGTTCGACAACCGGCTGAACGCCTCGCTGGCGGTGTTCCGCATCGAGCAGGACAACGTCGCCCAGGTCACCAGCGAGCCGATCATCGGCCGTCCGGGTGAGTTCGCCTCGATCGCCGCACGCGGCACCGTCAGCCGCGGCTTCGAATTCGAAGTGAACGGCGAACTTGCACCGGGCTGGAACGCGACCTTCGGTGCTTCGCGCTATGTGGCCAAGGACATCAACGGTGCCGACATCAACACCAACCTGCCGCAGACCGCATTGAAGCTGTTCACCAGCTACACCCCGCAGTCGCTGCAGGAACTGACCGTCGGTGGCGGTGCCAACTGGCAGAACCGCATCTATTACGCCGCGCCGGTGGTGGGTCGCTTCGAGCAGGAAGGTTACGCACTGGTCAGCGCCTTCGTGCGTTACCGCATCTCGCCGGAGTTCAGCGTGCAGGCCAACCTCAACAACCTGCTGGACAAGAAGTACCTGTCGCAGATCAACGGCTACGGTGCCTACGGCGATGGCCGCAATGGCTCGCTGACGTTCACCTGGGCGTTCTGATCAGACGCGGGGTTCGCACGCCCCGCACCTGTAGAGCCGAGCCCATGCTCGGCTCAGAGAATCAGCCGAGCGCGGGCTCGGCTCTACACCCGCAAGGCAGCGCCGGAACTGACCGGCGCTGCCACCGTCACATCAGAAGCGCAGGTCCGCGCGCAGGTACCAGTAACGGCCACGCGGGATGTCGTAGGTCGAAGCGTCGTAGCCGTTCAACGAGCACGACAGGCAGATCGGCGGATCCTTGTCGAACACGTTGTTCAGGCCCGCGGTCAGCTGCAGCCCCTTCATCCAGTCGATCTTGTAGCCCACCTGCATGTCGTGGAAGGTGGTGGCCGACAGCGTGTTGGTGCCCGCAGCCTGGTTGCTGCACACCGGGAAGGCCGCCGCATCGCCGCAGTTCTCGGTCAGCTCGGAGATGTGGCGCACCGTCCAGTTGGCACTCCAGCGATCCATCGTCCAGCCGAGGCTGGCATTGCTGGTCCACTCCGGGATCGAGCTGTCGGCCACTTCCACGCCCGGCTTCTGCGGCTGCTTCTGCCCGGCCGCGCCAGTGGCCTCGTAACGGCCGACGAAGGTGTTCTTCCACCCCAGCTTGAACTGGCCGATGGAGGTCTGCGGCAGCGTCCAGAACAGATCCACGTCCCAACCGTCGGTCTTGATCGAACCCAGGTTGGTCAGGCGGTTGTTGAAGCTGCTGACCGCACCGGTGCTGGCACGGGTGATGCCGTTGCAGTAGATCGGGTCCAGTGTATCCACGCACAGGTCCAGCTGGGTCTGCGCGTTGATGGCCTGGATCGCACCATCGATGGCATGGCGGTAGAAAGTGACTTCCACATCGAAGCGCTCCGACCACGAGGCGTTGTTGCCGAACCACGGGCTCCACACGAAGCCCGCGCTGAAGCTGCGCGAGCGTTCCGGGTCCAGCTCGCGGTTGCCGCCGGTGGTCACCGAGATCTGCGAGTTGGCCTGCTGGAAGCCGGCCGGGACGCCCAGTGCAGCACAGTTGGCCGCGCTGCCACGCGGCGGCGTGCCGCCCAGGCCCACCGAGCACGGATCGAACAGCTGCAGGTCGGCACGTGCGGCAGAGCCGTACAGCTCACCGATGGACGGTGCGCGGAAGCCCTCGGCGTACGTGGTGCGCAGCACGAAGTCATCGGTCACCTGCCAGCGCAGGCCGTACTTGGGCGTGAACTCGCCGCCGAAGGTGGAGTAGTCCGAATAGCGGCCGGCCAGGCTCAGGTCCAGCTTCTTGCCGAACGAGGAGTCGGCGAAGATCGGCACGCTCAACTCCAGGTAGGCCTCGTTGACGTCGTAGGAACCGGAGGTCGGTTGCGACGGCACGCCGTTGTAGTGGCCGATCACCGTCAGCGGATCGGGCTGGTAGGCGCCCTTGTACTTGCGGTACTCGAAGCCGGTGGCGAAGGACACCGGACCGGCCGGCAGCGAGAACAGCTCGCTGGACAGGTTGGCGGTGAACAGGCTCAGTTCGTTCTGGCTGCGGTCGCGCACCACCGGCTGGATCCACTTCAGCATGTCCGGGGTGATCGAACCGGCGCCACCGAAGATGTTCAACGGCACGCAGCCAGGCGTGGCCGCGCACACCGCGGGATCGCCCAGCGCCATGTTCACCTTGTAGATGTCATAGCTGCCGTAGTTGGTCTGCTCGGCCTTGTTCTTGCTGTACATGCCGTTGACGTCCCAGTACCAGCTGCGGTCGGCGGCATGGAAGTCACCGACCAGGCCGGTGGCGAAGTAGGTGGTGTCCACTTTCTGCTTGAACACGCGCGCACCGCCCTCCACCGGGCGACGACCGATCAGGCTCATGTTGTCGCCGGAGACGAGATCGAAGCCGAACGGGTTGTACGGGTTCAGGCGCGAGACCACGATGTTGTCGGCCAACGGATTGCCGGTGGCGCCATCGGGGCCGAAGAACAGCGGCTCGGGGCCGGCCTGGTTGGTCGACTCGCGGCGGTTGCCCAGCGCCTTGATGTACCACTGCACGTTGTCGGTGATGTCAAAGCGGAACTGGCCGAACAGGCCTTTGCGCTCCGACGGCGTCAGCACCATGTTGTATTCGGCGAAGTTGAAGCGGTCGGCGGTGGTGAAGCAGTGATAGTCATCCGTGCGGCTGCAGCCGGCACTGCCGTCGTACCGCGGATTGCTCACGCCGGTATTGGGCACGATGTTCTGCACCGCACCGGTGTTCGGGTCGGTGAACATGAAACGGCCCTGCGGAATACCACCGCTGCCGAACGCCAGGCCGGTACCGGGAATGGGGAAGCGCGACTGCTCGCGATCCTTGGCGAATACCGGGTCCTGCTTGGTCCAGCTGGCGCCCAGGAACAGGCTGAAGCGATCGCCACTCTTGCCCCAGGCCAGGTCCACGCCCTTCTGCGTGCCGTCGCCCTTGCTGTACTCGCCGTAGTTCAGCGTCACCTGCCCACCATCGAAATCGCGGCGGGTGATGATGTTGACCACGCCGGCGATGGCATCGGAGCCGTACAGCGACGAAGCACCGTCCTCCAGCACCTCGATGCGCTCGACGATGGCCAGCGGAATGGTGTTGAGGTCGGTGGCCGAGCCCACACCGGACGCCGACGATTCATTGACCCAGCGGATGCCGTCGACCAGCACCAGCACGCGCTTGGCACCCAGGTGGCGCAGATCGACCTGCGCCGAGCCGGCACCCACGCCACTGCCATCGGGCGGGAAACCGAAGTTGCCGGACGAGTTGAACTTGGCGTTGAGCGCAGAGCCGGAACCGGTGAGCTGCTGCAGCACTTCGCCGATCGAGGTCAGGCCGGTGCGTTCGATGTCGCCACGGGTCAGGGTCTGGATCGGGACCTGGCCCTCTACTTCAGCGCGCTTGATGCGGGTACCGGTGACTTCCACCGCGTCGAGGTTGGTGGTGGATTGTGCAGCGGCACCCAGGGGTGCCAAGGCCATCACGCACAGCGTGACGGCAACCGCCAACGGGCGGTGGTGCAGGTGCTTCATTCGCTCTCTCTCCAAAGGAATGTCGGGACATGGACTGCCGCGCTCCCCCCTGCATGGCGGCAGCGTCTCCTTTGTAAACAAGCGGTAAAAATCACGGCGTGATGATCGACACTCTTTCACGCGGAATTGACGCAATTGACAGCCATTTACGTCAGATGAGGACCGTTTAGAACCGGACGGTACTGTTCACCGCCCTCCACTTTGATGCCGGCTGCGTCAGCGCGCGCCGAGATCCGCCACAGCTCATCAAGGGGACTTGTCGGTGCGGGCGCTAGTGACCGGGCGCGTCGACGCGCAGCCCATGCTGGCTCACGGCCAGCAGCACGCGTGCCATGTCTTCGTAGTCGGTGTCGTCGGCGATCGCCAGGTGCACCGAGGGGCGATGCTGCTGCGGCATCTGCTGCGCCTGCACCAGGTGCCGCTGCAACGCGACAGCGTCGAGCGGCTGGCCATTCCAGAACATCGCCCCCGCTGCGTCGATGTGCAGGTGGATCGGCTGGGGTGAGGACGCCGGCCAGGGTGGGCACGAGGTGCGCTGCTGGAACGCCAGGAGGCCGGTCGCCTGCGCCATCGGCAGCGCGGTGATCACCAGCGCCAGCAACACCAGCAACACATCCACCAGCGGTGCCAGATTGGGGGCGGCCATCAGTGAGGCCGCGTGCTGTGTCCCGTATCGCATGCCACGTTCCCTCGCAGGAAGAGCGGCCTGCCGATGGCAGGCCGCCCGTTGCCGGACTCACCGCACGAAACTCACCGCACGAAGGCAATGCGCTCCATGCCAGTGGCTTCGGCCGCAGCCAATATCCGCGCCATGCCTTCGTACTCGGCCGCCGGATCGGTGGCGATGCGCAGCTCCGGCAGGTTGCCGGCATGCTCGCCGGCCTGCGCCTGCAGGCGCCCCTGCAGATCGCCGATCGCCATCGGCTGGCCATCCCAACTCAGCTCGTTCGACGCATCCAGTCGCAGCTCGATCGGCGGCGGCGGTTCGGGGCGATCGATCGTGCGATCGGTGGCCTGTGGCAACTGCACGGGAATCGGCCGGGCCACGATCGGCGCGGTTACGATGAAGATGATCAACAGCACCAGCATCACATCCACCAGTGGCGTGACATTGATGTCCGCCAGCGGGCCGCTTCTTCCTGCGCTACTGAACGCCATGTGCCGCTCCCTGCAGCCGGGCGGTTCGCCCAAGGCCGACGTTACGACGCCTGCGCCCGCCTGCGGCAGGGGCCTGTGCGGAGTCATTCAGCTATCGTTGCCCACGCATTGCGTGCACGCAATGCGAAACTGAATTCAGCCACTGCCCGCTATGCTGCATGCCATGACCCGACGCTCTTCGACCGCCCTGTCCCTTCTGCCCTTGGCCACCACGCTGCTGATCGGCTGCGCCAATGCCCAGTCCCTCGATGCCCAGAACGCGCAGTTGAAAGCCGCGATCGCGGCCGCCGAACGCGGCCAGTTCGATCCTGGCCAGGCCGCTGCGCTCAGCCGCCATCCGGCGTATGGCTGGCTGGAGTACGCCAACCTGCGCCGCAACATCGACACCGTCGATACCGCGCAGGCACAGGCCTTCCTCAAGCGCTATGAGGGCCAGGCCGTGGCCAGCACGTTCCGCAGCGTGTGGCTGCCCTCGCTCGCCCGCCGCCAGGACTGGCCGACCCTGCTGGCCAACTGGGCGCCCACCGACAACGCCGGCCTGCGCTGTGCGCAGCTGACCGCGCGCCAGGTGACCGGCAAGGTCGATCCGCAGTGGATCAGCGAAGCACAGGAGCTGTGGCGCAAGAACGGCAAGCCGCTGCCGGACAGCTGCGATGCGGTGTTCACCGTGCTGCAGGCACAAGGCGGCCTGAGCGACGCCCTGCGCTGGGAACGGATCGATGCTGCCGCCGACGCGCAGCAGCCCGCCGTGATGCGCAGCGCGGCCCGCGGCCTGCCTGCCACTGACCTGGCACTGGCCAACACTTACGCCGCCTTCGTCGACAAGCCCAACGCCAGCGCCCTGAACTGGCCCCGCAACGAGCGCAGCCGGCGCATCGCCACCGATGGCCTGGCCAAGCTGGCCAAGGCCGACCCGGCCGCCACCGAACAGCAGCTGCCGCAGTACGCGCAGGCACTGGGGCTGAGTGCCGCCCAGCAGGGCCAGGTGCTGTACCAGATCGCGCTGTGGACGGTGGCGTCCTACCTGCCCGATTCGGCACGCCGCCTCAACGCGGTGCCGGAGTCGGCCTATGACGAACGCCTGCACGAGTGGCGCGTGCGCGAAGCGATGTCCCGCGGCGACTGGACCGCGGCGCTGACCGCCATCCGCAAGATGGGCAGCAAGCAGCGCAGCGACCCGCGCTGGCGCTACTTCGAAGGCCGCATGCTGGAGAAGACCGGCCAGGCCCAGCAGGCGCAGCCGCTGTTCCGCGAGGCCGCGCGTGCATCGACCTTCCACGGCTTCCTCGCCGCCGACAAGCTGCAGCAGGGCTACACGCTGTGCCCGTGGCAGCCCAACGACAGCGCGCAGGCTCAGGCGGTGATCGCGCGCGACCCGGCCATCCAGCGCGCAATGGCGTTGTACCAGATCGATCGCGCTGGCTGGGCCGTGGCCGAATGGAACAGTGCACTGTCGCGCTTCGATGACACCCAGCGTCGCCTCGCCGTGCGCGTGGCGCAGGACAACGGCTGGTTCGACCGCGCCGTGTTCGCGCTCGGCAAGCAGCCGCAGGAGCAGCGCCTGTACGACCTGCGCTTCCCGCTGCACCACGACGCCACCATCCGCCGCGAATCGGCACGCAACGCAATCGACCCGGCCTGGGTGGCGGCGGAGATCCGCGCCGAGAGCACCTTCACCCCGCGTGCGCGCTCACCTGCCAACGCCATGGGCCTGATGCAGGTGCTGCCAGCCACCGGTGCCGGCGTGGCCAAGTCGATCGGCCTGACCGGCTACGGCGGCGCCGACAGCCTGTACGACCCGGACACCAACATCGCCATCGGCACCGCCTACCTGCGCCAGTTGATGAACAAGTACGACGGCCTGCCCTACGTGACCATCGCCGCGTACAACGCCGGCCCGACCCCGACCGCACGCTGGCAGAGCCAGCGCCCGGGCTTTGATCCGGACCTGTGGATCGAGACCATCAGCTACAAGGAAACCCGCGAGTACGTGGCCCGCGTGCTGGCCTTCAGCGTGATCTACGACTGGCGCCTCAATGGTGATGCGCTGCCGCTGAGCGATCGCCTGATGGGCCGCCTGGTGGACAAGCGCAAGCGCTTCAGCTGCGCCGCCAACGCCGACCAGGGCGGCGATTGATCGCAACACAGTACTGCCGGCCGCTGGCCGGCATTCCCCGGCATCCACTCGCTGGGGAGGGAAACGATGAGCCTGCTGGCCTGGATCGGGCTGGACGCTGTATCGGTAGTGCCGGGCATGCGATGATTCCAGCCATGAAGATCTATCTTGTCGGCGGCGCCGTGCGTGACCGCCTGCTGCAGCGACCTGCCGGCGACCATGACTGGGTGGTGGTCGGCGCCACGCCCGCGCAGATGGAAGCGCAGGGCTTCACCGCCGTCGGCCGCGATTTCCCGGTGTTCCTGCACCCGAAGACCGCTGAGGAATACGCGCTGGCGCGCACCGAGCGCAAATCCGGCCGTGGCTACCGCGGCTTCGTGGTCGATGCCGACCCGGCAGTGACGCTGGAAGAAGACCTGCAGCGCCGCGACTTCACCATCAACGCGATTGCCTGCGACGAAGACAGCGGCACGCTGGTCGATCCCTACGGCGGTGTGCGCGATATCGAGCAACGCGTGCTGCGCCATGTCGGCCCCGCGTTCGTGGAAGATCCATTGCGTGTGCTGCGCGCGGCGCGCTTCATGGCGCGCTTCGCACCACTGGGCTTCACCGTCGCCGAAGAGACCATGGCGCTGATGCGCGAGGTCGCCGCCAGCGGCGAGCTGGACGCGCTGGTGCCCGAGCGCGTCTGGCAGGAGCTGCGCAAGGCGCTGGTCAGTGAACGGCCCTCCGCCTTCCTGCGCACGCTGCACGATGCGCAGGCACTGGGCCCGATCCTGCCCGAGCTGGAAGCGCTGTATGGCGTGCCGCAACGTGCCGAGTTCCACCCTGAAGTCGATACCGGCATCCACCAGGAAATGGTCAGCGACATGGCTGCCAGGCTGGCGCCGGGCGATGACCTGGTCGGCTTTGCCGCGCTTACCCATGACCTGGGCAAGGGCCTGACCCCGCCGGAGGAATGGCCGCGCCACATCATGCACGAGCAACGCGGCATCAAGCCGCTGAAGGCCTTGTGCGCACGATTGAAGATTCCCGCCGAACACCAGCAGCTGGCCGAAGCGGTGTGTCGCGAGCACTTGAACGTGCACCGCATCGACGAACTGCGCGATGCCACCGTGCTGGAACTGCTGGGCCGCTGTGATGCGCTGCGCCGGCCGGAACGCGTGGCCCGCATCGCACTGTGCTGCGAGGCCGACAAGCGCGGCCGGCTCGGCTTCGAGGACGCCGACTACCCCCAGGGCGAAACGCTCAAGCGCCTGCACCAAGCGGCGCTGTCAGTGCAGGCGCGGGATCTGGATACCACGCATCTGAAGGGCCCGGCCATCGGCGAAGCGCTGGCCAAGGCGCGGGTGAAAGCCATCGCCGCCGCCCGCTGATCCGCAACCGCCGTGGCGGCCGCGCACCGACTCCCATGGGTAGTGCCGGCCGCTGGCCGGCACCCCTATATCACTGGCTTCAGTGCGCCATCCCACGGGTAATCGCCGCCGCACGCTGCTTCAGCTGGGCCACGGCATCGGGAATCATCTCCATGCCCACGTCCAGGCCCGGGTTCAGCACCAGGCCGACGCCGTCGCCGATACCGGCCAGCAGCGCGTGCACCGCGATCGGCATGGCATGGGCAAACTGCGGCAGCTGCTCGTGCCACAGGCCGGCGCGCTCGGGCGCGGTGAACACCGCGAACATCGGCTCGCCGCTCTCGCTGGTCAGCACCAGCGGCGAGATGCTCTCGTCCCAGGCGCCATCCTCACCAATGGCCTTGTCCAGCAGCACGAACGCCGTCGAGGTCAGCAGGCCGTCGAGGAACTGCGCTGCGGTCAGCGTGCCGTCCTGGGCCTGCAGCAGGCGCACCTCGAGGTCGTTGAGGGGTTCGAACGGGGTGTCGTGGTCCATGGTCGGTTCCGGTACGTGGTTGCAGGGCAGACTTTAACAGGCCCGGTCCTCAACCGATGTATCCGTGCCGCCACATCCAACCGGCCACCGCCAGCGCAGCGACCCCCACCAGCATCAACGGCAGGCCGAAGCGGTGCCGCCACGGGATCGGCACCCCGCCCAGCTGCTGGTCCATGGTCTCGGTATCCAGCACCCAGCCGTGCTCGCACCGGGTACAGGCCAGCTCGTAGCGCCGCTGGTAGGTGAACCCGAACAGCAGGTCGATGCGCGCCATTTCGTAGCGCAGCTGCGGAGCGAACTCGGTTTCCGTCTGGCAGCGCAGGCAGTGGTGCGCTTCGGTGGGGCCGACGATCAGCACCCGTTCCTGTTGGCCGATCAGGATCATGTCCGGTTGACCTGGCAGGCGGGCTGGGCCAGCAGCCAGGCCTGGGCGGCGGCCACAGTGGCCGCGTCACCCTCGACGCGCTGGTCGGGTTCGATCTTCAGGCCATCGCCACGATCATTGCGGTCCCGCATCACGCTGGTGGTCAGCAGCAGGCGACTGCCATCGGCAAGCGTGTGCACGACATTGCCGGTGGAGACGCCCGCGGTCGGCTGGCCGAAACTCCGCGCCTGCGGGCGGCCACGCCACGCCAGCACCGAGGCCTCGCCCGAACTGCCGGTGCGGGGCCCGAACAGCACCGCCACCGGTGCGCCAGGCTGCCGCACTACATGGCCGGACTGGCCGAAGTCCAGCAGCGGCCTGCCCGCCAGCTGCACCGCAGTCGCCGTCAACGTCCAGCGCTGCGGCCCTTGCGCGGTTTCGAACGCGCCGACGTCCTCATTGTTCACCACCGAGGTGCGCAGCAGCGGTGCCATGCCCAGCAGCATCGGCCACATGGAGCCGCCACCGTTGTCCCGCAGGTCAACGATCCAGCCACAGCGCGCGCCGTCGTCCTTGCTGCGGATGACCTGCTGCCACCGCGCGGCACGCTGGATGTCCTGGCGGAATTTTTCCTGCGGCGTCGCGCCCGGCGAGGAGGCATAGCCCTCGATGACCACCCAGCCGATGCGCGCATCCACCGCATCAGCGGCCTTGGCCCGGTCCACGGCGGCGGCACCGGCCTGCTGCGCACGCGCGAGGGATTCGCGCTGACGCTGGGTCGTGGTCCACGCACCATGGTGGCCGGTGCTGAGCGCAATGGCTTCGCGCAGAACGGCCAGCCGTTGCGCGGGATCCCCCTGCGCCGATTGCAGGCGGATGCGGATGGCGGGCCAGTCCACCCGATCGCGATACAGCGCCTGGCGTTCAAGCAGATTGAGGATCTCGGCCTGGGCCTCCGGCGAGGGCACCTCGACCGCGCCTGGCGTATCGGCCATGGCGACGGTCGCCAGCAACACGAGCATCAGCGCGCCGATGCGACGCACTCCCTTGCGAACCTGCATGCGACGCTTCCTTGTCGTTGAATCAGGACCGCAGCATAACCGGGGCATGATCGCTTGCGCCACGCGCGAACTGTCGTATTTGCCTCCTCCGCAGATTGCAGGCAGACACGCTCACTGCGATCACAACATTACAACTTTGCCCATGTCATCGCGGCGTACAACACGCCAAGGTGGCTTTGCCGGCGCCTCCTGCGCTGGTCGGGATTGGCGTCCTGAATGAAGTTTTTCACGAGCAGGCTTGCAACGTCGTTGCCGGCCCGAACAATGCACCGTCCGTCGTTCTGCGGCGGGCGGTGCGAGGGGATCCCCGGATCCGCCGGCGTCATTCCTCGTGAAGAGCTTCACCGGCACGCCAACCCGCACCGCCCGCCACCTTGCATCCCGCAGGTGGCCTCGCCTCGTGAGGTTGCCGCCATGAACACGCCCCACCCCACCTATCCACGCCTGCATGCACTGCTCGGCGGTGCACTGCCCGGCCTGCAGCTGTCCAACGCCGCAGCCGAAGCGTTGGAAGGTGCGCTCGCCGAAGTCAACGAACAAGCGCCGCCATCGGCGTTCTTCACCCGGTTGCGCGGCATCGCTCACAACCACGCAGCCGACGGCCAGGCGTGGCGCGAGCAGCAACTCAGCGAGGCGCGCGGCCGGGACTTGGCCGAGGCAACGCGCTGCCTGGCGGCAGTGTCTGCGTGTGGGGGCATCTTGTTGGCGGCGCAGTCGGCACGCGAGATGGATGATGCGCAGGCGCAGTGTCCGCCGCAGGTGGAGGAAGGGCTGCTACATGCGGTGGTCGTGTTGGCCGATCATGCCGGGGCGTTGGTGGAACCGGATGCATGCGCACCGCTGTTGTAGAGCCGAGCCTATGCTCGGCTGCGCGGAGGTCATGGCGTCGGTGGGATTCGTGCCGACCAAGGTCGGCACCTGCCAGAGCAACGTCATGGCGCCGGTGGGATTCGTGCCGACCAAGGTCGGCACCTACCAGAGCAGCGTCGTGGCGCCGGTGGGATTCGTGCCGACCAAGGTCGGCACCTACCAGAACGGCGTCATGGCGCCGGTGGGATTCGTGCCGACCAAGGTCGGCACCTACCAGAGCGGTGTCATGGCGCCGGTGGGATTCGTGCCGACCAAGGTCGGCACCTACCGGAGCAGTGTCATGGCGCCGGTGGGATTCGTGCCGACCAAGGTCGGCACCTACCAGAGCAACGTCATGGCACCGGTGGGATTCGTGCCGACCAAGGTCGGCACCTACCAGAGCAGTGTCATGGCGCCGGTGGGATTCGTGCCGACCAAGGTCGGCACCTGCCAGAGCGGCGTCATGGCGTCGGTGGGATCCGTGCCGACCAAGGTCGGCACCTACCAGAGCAGCGTCATGGCGTCGGTGGGATTCGTGCCGACCAAGGTCGGCACCTACCTGAGCAACGTCATGGCGCCGGTGGGATTCGTGCCGACCAAGGTCGGCACCTACCAGAGCGGCGTCATGGCGTCGGTGGGATCCGTGCCGCCCAAGGTCGGCACCTACCAGAGCGGCGTCATGGCGTCGGTGGGATTCGTGCCGACCAAGGTCGGCACCTACCAGAGCAGCGTCGTGGCGTCGGTGGGACTCGTGCCGACCAAGGTCGGCACCTACCCAAGGTTGCGGTTGTCACCAGTCCGCACGCAGGCCGATGTTGCCTTCGATGATGCGGCGCTTCTCGTTGCGGTCGCTGCCCAGTTCACGCGTGTAGTCGGCCACGGCATAGGCGCTGATCGTTCGGTTGAAACGCCCGACCACACCCACGCCGGCTTCCAGCGCGCGTGAGCGCTGCGAATTGACGATCACGTCGTTGTCGAAACGGATGCGGTCTTCACCAGAACGGCCATGCCAGTAATTGAGCTTGAAATACGGCTGCCAGCCGTTGTCGGCCAACTGGTAATCGCCCGCCAAGCGCAGGCCGATGCGGCCGGTCCAGGCGTTGTCGTTGTCGAAGCGCACGCTCGATACTTCATCGCGACGGTCATCCAGCGAAGTGCGCTGCCAGATCACCTGCACCTGCGGTTCCAGCCACCATGCGGACTGCCCGAAGTGCAGCAGCGGCTTGCCCGCCTCCACCGACACGCTGGTACCGTCGCCGCTCAGGCCGAAGCCGAGCCCACGCGAGGAACGCACGCGGCCGTCGTAGCGGCTCTGCATCGCCACGGCGTCGATGTAACCCCCACTGCTATCGGTGAAGGTCCAGTACAGGCCCACGTGCTTGTCATCCAGGCGGTTCTGGCCTACCTGCACGTTCTCCCAGCCCAGTGCCAGACCCGTGGTCTTGCCCTGCGCGCGGGTGCGGCCAACGAATACGCCGATCTGGTTGCGGTGGTTGTCAGACGCCGCAGCCCACACGTCGAGACCGGCCTGCAGGCCCATCACATCGCCATCGAAGCCCGGCTGCGCATCACCCTTCCAGTGGATCTCGCTGCTCTGCCCCACCAACCGGCCCCAGGCGGTGCGGACTGTGCCCTGGTTGTACAGCAGGCGCTGTTCGCCCTGCCGCTCGTGGAAGGTACCGAGGCTGGCCAGCGAGGTCTCGCGCAGCAGCGGTGGCACCACGGCGTAGGCGGCGGTCTCCACGCGGTACAGCGGCACCACCGCGCCTTCGGCCGGGCGTGCACCCGGCGTTGGTGGGGTGCCGGTACCGGGCAACGCACCGCCGGCCACCGGCACGTCCGGCACCGCCGGGTCGCTGGGCGGCGCCACCGGCGCCGGTTCCGGTGGCGGCGGTGGCGGCGCGGCCTCGCCGGCGGTCAGGTTCGGATCGGTAGCGCCTTCAGGCGGCGGCGGCGGTGCCGGGGTGATCGCCGGCGGCGGTGCGACCGGCGGCGTCAGGGGCGGTGGCGTGGCAGTGCCGCCGCCGTTGGGTGCCGGCGTTGGTCCGGTCACCAGCGTCGATCGCAGGTACCAGTTCTCGCTGGTGCCGGCGCTGACACCACCCTTGAACAGGAAGTACTCGTAGGCACCGGCTGCAACCGGTGCGAACAGCGAGAACGCGCCCGGCGCAGTGCGGCCACCATTCAAGGCCTGCACCACCAGGATGCCATCGGCCAGCGTGGCGGCGCCGCTGCCGCCGGCATTGAGCACGCCGATGCCGGTGGTACCGGTGGCGGTTCCGCCATCGATCACCAGGCGGTCGCTGCTGGAATTGTCCGCACCCAGCACGGTACGCAGGTACAGGCCACCGCCGTCACCACGGTAGTTGCCACGCACGGTGAACACGTCGCCTGCGCCGGTGCCGGTCAGGTCGATGCGCCCGGCATTGACCATCTCCACCAGTGCACCACTGTTGAACGGACGGACTGCATGGCCGCCACTGCCCGCGTAGACGGTGCTGGTGTCGTCCACGGTGAGCGTGCCGGTGCCGGTTCCGCTGTCGCCCAGCACCAGGTCGCCATCAAAGGTCAGCTCGGTGCTGTTAGCCAGGCTGATCGCCTCCCAGTTCTGGAAGCGGCCCACGCCGGCAGTCTTGACGTTGTGAAAGTTGAGCTGGTCGATGCCACCGCCACCGTCGAACAGCGGCACCGCCCCCAGGTTGCCCTGGTTGAGGTTGCCGAGGTCGGCGACGTCGTTGTCCGGCCCCATGTCGATCGCGCCGTAGACGATGCCGCCGCCATTCCAGTTGAAGGTGTCGTTGCCGGTACTGAGCAGTACCTGCCCGCGCACGGTGCCGTCGGTGATGGTCACGCTGTCGTTGCCGCCGCTGACGCTGATGTTGCCGCCGATGTAGGCGGTACCCGAGATGATGATGGTGTCGGTATCGAAGCCGGTCACCACGTTGCCGTCCACGGTGCCGCCGGACTGGTCCCACAGGTTCTTGTCCAGCTTCATGTTGACCCGGCCGATGCGGCCAGCGGTCATCCACGCCTGGTCACCATCCTCGAACGCACCGATGATGCGGCCACCGCTCATGCGGAAGGTATCGATGTTGTCGCCCTGCTGCAGCGCGCCGACCGTGCCGCCACTCATGACGAAATCATCGCGGCCACTGCCCTGCGCCACCACGCCGGTGACGGTGCCGCCGGTGACGGTCATCTGGTCATCGCCACTGCCCTGGTCGACGCTGTCGATCGTACCGTTGTCCAGCAGCAGCGCATCATTGCCATCGCCCTGCAGCACACTGCCGCTGATGCTGCCAGCCTGCATGTCCAGGCGATCATTGCCGGCACCGAACTGCACGCCGGTGCGCCCGCTGATCGTTCCGCGGTTGACCAGCACGCTGTCGCCCGCGCCGACGAACTGCAGGGCGGTGTTGTTGCCGGTGCTGATGCTGCCCGAGTTCTCGACGCGGCTGCCGCCACCGAGCTGCACCGCCACGCCGCCCACCGAACTGATCGTGCCCAGGTTGGACAACAGGTGCCCACCGACCCCGACAAGCGAAATCGCGCTGCTGCCACCGCTTTGCTGCAGCTGCGCCGTGCTGGCGACAGTGACGGTGATGCCGGCGGCGCCATTGGCGGTGACGGGAACGGTCTGCGGGTTCGGCGCATTGGCATCGCAGGTGACCGTCTGGCCGGCGACGGGGGCGACGCTGTCACAGCCGGCCCAGGCGGCGCTGGCGGTCAACAGCATGACGGAGGGAACAGCCAAAGCCTGCAGTACGGAAACAGTGAGGCGGCGCATACGCACTGCGCGCGGGACGGCACGGGACATACAGCACTCCTGGACAGGGGATCAGGAACTGCGGATATGCGGTACTGCGAGCGAAGTCTGCGCCATGGTGAACGGTTTCGGCAGGTGAATTTGCGTGCCGATCATCACAGTTCAGATGCGAACCTGATCGGGCATCACCCCACCTCTACGTGCCTGAAATCGTTCATCTTTGCGGGGTCATGCCCATGCCTGGATGAGGTGGCCTCCCGGGGTTGGGTCAGAGCCCTTTCCTGCGGAAAGGGATCCGACCCGGACCCGTCAGATCTTCAGATAGATCTTCCGCCGGTCCAGCCACCACGCCACGCCCCACCACAGCGCGACGAACGCCAGCGCCTGCAGCATCGACGCCAGCTCGAGCGCGTGCGGCATCGCGGCGGCCAGTTGCTGCCAGATCCAGCCCCACGCGCCGGTCGCCATCAGCGCCACCGACATCACCGATGCGCCAAGATAGGCGGTAATTGCATTGACCCCGAAGCGCCGGCCCAGTGCGGGCCATCGCTTCTGGTCGATCAGCACGTGGCCCAGCCACAGTGCCAGCGCGGCAAGGCCCCCGGTCCACAGCGCGTAGCTGGGCGTCCACAGCTGCTTGTTCAACGGCAGCACCGTGGCCAGCAGCAGCCCCAGCACGGCGGTTGCCACACCCAGGCCAGCCAATGCCGCCGCACGACCGTTGCGCAGCAGGCCACCGGCAATCAGGCCGAGCACGGTACTGGCCAGCGCACCCAGCGTGCTCAGCAATCCTTCCGGGTCATGGCCCAGTCCGGTATCGGCGTGCCACTGGTAGATCCACGGTGCGAACAGCGTGGTGTCCAGGCGGCTGGCCGGGTTGGTCCATGGCGCCAGATCACCGATGCCCAGCAGCAGCACGGTGTAGCCCACCAGCAGCGTGACCAGCACGCCCACCTGCACGCGCGGCCGCGCATACACCGCCAGAACACCCACCAACGCTGCGCATACCGCAATCCGCTGCAGCACGCCCCAGATGCGGAAGTGATGGGTATGCAGCGCCCACCAGATCAACAGGTGCAGCAACGCGCCGGCGAGCAGGATGCGCAGTGCACGCTCCAGCACCCCGCGCGCCAATGCTGGCCGTGCAGCGGCATCCAGCGCGCGCGGTGCCACGCTGAAGGCCATCGACACACCCACCAGGAACAGGAAGAACGGGAACACCAGGTCGGTGGGCGTGCAGCCATGCCATTCCGAGTGACGCAGCGGCGCGAACACCGCACTCCAGTCGCCCGGATTGTTGACCAGCAGCATCGCCGCCACGGTGATGCCGCGCAGGGCATCGATCGAGCCCAGACGGCGTGGCGGCATACTGTTCATCAGGCGGCCTCGTACTGTCCGGCAATCCAGGTACCACGGACCTGCAGGGCGTCGTCCAGCAGCACCAGGTCGGCCTGGTAGCCCTCGGCGATGTGGCCAAGGCGGTCGTCGACGTTGAGGAACTGCGCCGGATAGGTCGACGCCATGCGCGCCGCTTCGGCCAGCGGTTGGCCGAGCAGCTGCACGGTATTGCGCACGGCGGTGGCCATGTCCAGCGCCGAGCCGGCCAACGAACCGGCGGCATTGCGCACCACGCCATCGATGGCGGTGATGGTTTCGCCATACAGCACGTAGCTGGGATCGTCGGCTCCAACCGGCGGCATCGCATCGGTCACCAGCAGCAGGCGACCGCGCGGCTTGGCCGCCAACGCCACGCGAAGGCTGGCCGGGTGCACATGCACGCCATCGACGATGATGCCGATCCAGCTGTCGCGGTCTTCCAGCGCAGCGCCCACCGCGCCGGGCTCGCGGCCCTGCAACGGCGACATCGCGTTGTACAGATGGGTGAAGCCGCGCACGCCGGCATCCAGGCCGGCGCGGATCTCTTCGTAGGTGCCTGCAGTGTGCCCAGCAGCGACGATCACGCCACGCTCGACCAGCGCACGGATGGTCTCCAGCGGCACGCGCTCCGGCGCCAGCGTCAGCAGGGTCACGCCGTTATCCAGCGATGCGGCCAGCGCAATCTCCGCTTCGTCCGGCACGCGGAACTTGCTGGCATCGTGCGTGCCCTTGCGCGCCGGCGCGATGTACGGCCCCTCCAGATGGATGCCGATCACGCCCGGCACGCCCTGCGTGATGGCCTCGCGCATTGCACCGATGGCTTCGCGCATCACCGCCACGTCATCGCTGATCAGCGTCGGCAGCATCGCGGTGGTACCGAAGCGGCGGTGCGCCTGCGCGATGGTGCGCAGTGCCGCCACGTCCGGCGTGTTGTTGAACAGCGCGCCGCCGCCGCCATTGACCTGCACATCGATGAAGCCGGGCAGCAGCCAGCCGCCCCCCAGGTCCACCTGCTCGGCCGCGTGGCCCAGCTGCGGCGCGGCATCGGGCAGCAGCGCGCTGATGCGACCGTCCTCGATCACCACCGCCAGGTCGTCGCGGAACTCATCGCCGGCCAGGATGCGGGCATTGCGCAGCACCGTCGCCATCACACCGTCTCCGTAACCTTGTTCAGATGCGGCGGCAGGTCCGGGTTGAAGCCACGGCGCAGCGCCAGCGCATTGATGGCGCGATAGAAGCTCTGCACGGTCAATAGCGGTGCGCACAGCGGATGCGGCGCGGCGGCCACCGGCAGGTTGCCGCCGGCACCGGCCATCCACACCTGCGCACCACGTGCGTTGAATTCATCGACCACCGCACGGGTACCGGCGCCGGTCTCGTCCGGCTGGGCGAAGGCCAGCACCGGGAAGCCACGGCCGACCAGCGCCATCGGGCCGTGCTTGACCTCGGCCGAGCTGTAGGCTTCGGCGTGCAGGCTGCAGGTTTCCTTGAACTTCAGCGCCGCTTCCTGCGCCGCACCCAGGCCCAGGCCGCGGCCGAGCACGAACAGGTTGGTGGCCTCGACCAGGCCCTCGGTCACCGCGCTCCAGTCGCACTGCCAGGCTTCACGCATCGCGTCCGGCAGCAGGTCCAGCGCCGCACGCAGGCTGCTGTCCTGCTTCCAGTACGCGGCCAGCTGCAGCAATGCGGCCAGCGAGGCCAGGTAGCTCTTGGTCGCTGCAACGCTCTTCTCGGGGCCGGCATGCAGCGGGATGACCGTGTCGGCCAACTGCGCCAGCGGTGAATCCTCGACGTTGACCAGCGCGATCACGCGCGCGCCGGCGGCCTTGGCCGCCTCGGCGTTGCGCAGCAGGTCCGGGCTCTTGCCCGACTGCGAGATGACGATGAACAGTGCGCCGCGCAGCTGCAATGGTGCGGCGTAGACCGAGCCCACTGATGGCGAGGCCGACGCGACCACCAGCCCCAGCTGGGTTTCCAGCAGGTACTTGCCATAGGTGGCGGCGTGGTCTGAGCTGCCGCGTGCACAGGTGACCACGAACGGCGGCGGCGCGGCACGCAGGCTGGCGGCCAGGGTTTCCAGGGTGGCGTGGTTTCGCGAGAACTGGCGGGCAACCACGTCGGCCGCTTCAGCGGCCTCGGCGAACATCAGGGTAGCGGTGGGGTCTGACAGCGACATGGCAGGCTCAGGCAGGATCGGAAGGAAGGGGGCGTGCGCCGGCCGGGCGCATCGGCGCGGTCGAACCGCGCACCACCAGCTGCGGCACGAAGCCCTGGTTGTGCAGCGGTGCCGGCGCATCGTCGTAGGCGTCGCTGCGCAGCTGCGCGATCAGCAGGCGCGCGGCATGGCGGGCGATGTCTTCGGTGGCCTGCTTGGCGGTGGTCAGCGGCGGCCACGACTGGCGCGAGAACGGGCTGTCCTCGAAACCGGCAATGGACAGGTCGTAGGGCACGTTCATGCCGGCCGACTTGGCGGCGGCCAGCACGCCGGCAGCGATTTCGTCGTTGGAACCGAAGATGGCGGTAGGCGGTTCGCGCAGCGCCAGCAGGCGGCGCGCGCCACGGAAACCGTCGTCGAAGGTGTAGTCGCCCTGCACCACCAGGTGCTTGTCCACGGTCATGCCGTAGTCCTTCAACGCGGCCTCATAACCGGCATAGCGTTCGCCCGAGGAGCGGTGCGAGCTGCCGCCCCAGAGGAAGCCGATGCGCTGGTGCCCCAGCTGGATCAGGTGTTCGGTGATCTCGTAGGCGGCCTCGCGGTCGTCGACGAACACGCAGGCACCGTCGGCCGGATCTTCGGTGGCCGCAATGATGCGCACCAGCTTGATGCCACGCGCGGTCAGCGCCTGGATCAGGTCGCGGCGCTCGGACATCGGTGCGGTCAGCACCAGCCCGGCCAGGCGCGAACGCTGCACCCAGTCAGCCAGTTCATCGGCCAGCAGCGGCGAACTGGAATCGCAGGGATGGATCTGCAGGCCGAACCCGGTCTCGCGGCAGGCGGCGAGCACGCCGTTCTGCACGCCGATGATGTGGTACGGGTTCGGGTTGTCGTAGACCAGCCCGATCACGAAGGTGGTGCCGCTGCGCAGGTTGCGCGCGGACGGATCGGGTTCGTAATCGAGCTCGGCGATGGCACGCAGCACCCGCGCGCGGGTGGCCTGCATCACCGAGGGCTCGTTGTTGATCACCCGCGAGACCGTCTTCAGCGAGACCTTGGCCTTTTCGGCAACGTCCTTGATGGTCGCTCTGCGCATCGGTTTTTCCTGGGGTTGGCTGCCGTCCATCATCGCCGATCAGCTCCGGTCCTGCGGCAGGCCCACGCGGTGGCCCACCACCGAATAGAACAGGATGTACAGGTAGCAGGGCACCATCAGCAGCACGAAGGTCAGCTGGAAATCGATGTGCTGCTTGAGCAGGGCGAACAGCTGCGGAATGATCGCGCCACCGGCGATGCCCATCACCAGCAGGGCCGAACCGGTTTCGGTGAAGCGCCCCAGGCCGCGGATGGCCAGCGGGAAGATGGCCGGCCACATCATGGCGTTGGCAAAGCCCAGCAGGGCCACGAAGGCCACCGACACATAGCCGTGCGTTGCCCACGCGCCCAGGCAGAACACCACGCCCAGCACCGCCGAAATGGTCAGGTAGCGCGACTGCGACACCACCCGCGGAATCACCAGCAGGCCGACCACGTAACCGACCAGCATCGCGCCCAGGGTGAAGGCGGTGAACATCTTGGTCTCGTCCAGCGGCAGGTTGAAGCCATGGCCGTAGGTGCCGATGGCATCACCGGCCATCACTTCCACGCCCACGTACACGAACAGGCACAGCACGCCCAGCCACAGGTGCGGGAACTGGAAGATGCTGCGGCGCTCGACCGCACCGGCGGCCACCGGCGTAGCGTTGGCTTCGGACGATTTGATTTCCGGCAGCGGCGAGAACAGGATCGCCACCGCCAACACCACCAGCAGCGCCGCCATGGCCAGGTACGGGGCATGGATCTTGGCGGCGAACTGGTTCAGCAGCACGGCTTTGGTCGCGGCATCGGCCGCCTGCACCTGCACGTCCAGATCGCCAATGCCATGCAGCACCACCGTGCCGATCAGGATCGGCGCCAGGATGCCGGCGATCTTGTTGCAGATGCCCATCAACGCGATGCGCCGCGCCGCCGTTTCGATCGGCCCAAGGATCGAGATGTACGGGTTGATGGCCGTCTGCAGCAGGGCCAGGCCGCTGCCGATCACGAACAGGCCGCCCAGTGCGCCGGGGTACCAGCGCTGGGTGGCGAATTCGCCGAACAGTGCCGCGCCACCGGCCATCACCAGCAGGCTCAGGCTCAGGCCCTTCTTCATGCCGGTACGGCGCAGGATCCACGACGAGGGCAGCGCCAGGAAGAAGTAGGACAGGTAGAACACCATCAGCACCAGGAAGGCGCCGACCTCGCTGAGCTCGAAGGCGAGCTTGACGAAGGTGATCAACGGGCCGTTGAGCCAGGTGAAGAAGCCGATCAGGAAGAACAACACGCCGACGATGGCGATGGAGGTGGCCACGTTCGGGCGCGCGCTTGCAGCGGGGACGGCGGACATCAGGAGGGCTCCTGCGGCGACAGCCGCAGAACGCGGCGTCGGAGAGTGGCTGGGAACAACGTTGTCACATTCTTTCGGTGGACAACGGCGGTTTGTCAACTTCCATGCACGCCCCTTCAACCTCGTGCTGCACTGCGCAAGTCGATTGCGGTGCTCCGCGCTGAATGCGCGCCAGGCCTAGAGCCCCATGCAGCAACGGTTCCCACGTGAAACCCGCACTCACGCCATGTAAACGTTTACTGCCTGTCGCATTCGTTGCGGCGCAGCAACGAAAGTGTCACGAACTCGTTGACATCGTTGTCAGCGCGGTTACAGACTCCGCCCCAATCGCTGCCCCCGATCCCGGGGCCAGCCCCACCTGCAGCAGGAGCCCGCGTGACCGCCAGCCACCCCGCCCCGTCGCATGTCCTGTCCCGCGTCGCGCCCTCGTTCCTGGCCGCGGACGTCGGTGGCACCCATGTGCGCGTGGCCCGGGTCCAGGCCAGCGGTGACACCGCCCATCCGGTGCAGGTGCTGGAATACCGCAAGTACCGCAACGCCGACCATGCCGGCCTCAGCGCGATCCTGTCCGACTTCCTGGGCGAAGGCCCACGCCCCACGCACTGCGTGGTTGCCAGCGCCGGCTACGCCCGCGAGGACGGCACGGTGATCACCGCCAACCTGCCGTGGCCGCTGTCGGCACGCCAGGTGGAGGCCGATGTCGGCCTGCAGCGGGTCTACATCGTCAATGACTTCGAAGCGGTGGCCTATGCCGCCGCGCAGGTGGACGCCAGTGGCGTGCTGCACCTGTGCGGGCCGGACACCGCTGCGCGTGGCCCGACCCTGGTGGTCGGTCCCGGCACCGGCCTCGGCGCCGCGCTGTGGATCCCCACTGCGCACGGCCCGGTGGTGCTGCCGACGGAAGCCGGCCAGCCGACCCTGGCCGCAAGCACCGAACTGGAAATGGCCATCGTCCGCCACATGCAGCGCGACCGCGCCCACGTGTCGATCGAACACGCGATCTCCGGCCCCGGCCTGATGAACCTGTACCGCGCGGTCTGCGCGCTGCAGGGGCAGGCGCCGACGCTGGCCAGCCCCGATGCGGTCACCGCCGCCGCCATGGCCGACACCGATGCGCATGCGCGCCAGGCGCTGGATGTGTTCTGCGGCCTGCTCGGCAGCACCATCGGCGACATGGCGCTGTTCTACGGCGCCCACGGTGGTGTCTACCTGGCCGGCGGCATCCTGCCGCAGATCCGCGAATACCTGCACGCCAGCACCTTCGTCGAACGCTACCTGCAGAAGGGGCCGATGGGCGAAGCGCTGGCACGCATCCCGGTAAAGGTCGTCGAGCACGGCCAGCTGGGCGTGGTCGGCGCTGCCAGCTGGTACCTGCAGCAGTCGGCCGCCTGACACCGCAACAGGCTTCAACGCAATCGCAGCACGCAGTACGTGGCACGCCAACGCACGGGACTTCGCCGCCGCCCCGCGCATGTCATCGCAACCGCAACCGAACACCGCCGCCGGCATCCAATCGAGTGATGAGGAGAGACATCATGAACACCCGCAAGACCCTGCTTTCGGCCGCCATCGTCAGCTGCATCGCCTTCAGTGCGCACGCGCAGCAGGCTGCCCCGACCGCCACCGACCTGGACACCGTGACCGTTACCGGCATCCGTGGCTCGATGGAAAAATCGCTGGACACCAAGCGCGAAGCCAATGCGCGCGTGGAAGTGGTCACCGCCGAGGACGTGGGCAAGCTGCCGGCGCACAACGTCGCCGACACCCTGCAGCGCCTGCCGGGCGTCAACATCAGCTCGTCCAGCGCCGATGAAGGCGGTTTCGACGAAGCCGACCGTGTCAGCCTGCGCGGCACCAGCCCGAGCCTGACCCAGACCCTGATCAACGGCCACACCGTCGGTTCGGCCGACTGGTTCGTGCTCAGCCAGGGCAACAACGTTGGCCGCAGCGTCAGCTACTCGCTGCTGCCGTCCGAACTGGTCAGCTCGGTGGAAGTGAACAAGTCCTCGCAGGCCAAGCTGCAGGACGGCGGCACCACCGGTACCGTCAACATCATCACCCGCAAGCCACTGGAATTCTCCAAGCCGTTCACCGCGGAAGGCTCGATCGGCCTGGTGCGCTCGGACCAGGCCAAGTCGAACGACCCGCAATATTCGGCGCTGTTCAACTACAAGAACGACGAAGGCACCTTCGGCGTGATGGTGCAGGGCTTCAGCCAGAAGCGCGAACTGCGCCGTGAAGCGCAGGAAATCCCGGGTGGCTTCTTCAAGATCGGCGCAAACGATCCGGTCGCCAAGACCAATCCGGACCTGATCGGCGTCAACGTTCCGGGCCTGCTGGGTTCGACCCTTTTCGAACAGACCCGCGAGCGCAAGGGCGGCCTGGTCTCGCTGCAGTTCAAGCCGAGCGACAGCCTCACCCTCGGCCTCAGTGGTTTCAGCTCCGAGCTGAAGGCGAACAACTACAACCGCAACTTCATGATGTTCGGCAACAGCTTCGCCAAGTCGCAGGCGCCGGATCCGGGCTATGTGGTCAAGGACGGCGTGCTGACCAACGCCAACTACAAGGGCGTGCCCGGCACCGACTATGCGGTGTACGACATGATCTACCGCGAGTCGAAGGCCAAGTCGAGCTATGTCACCTTCGATGCCGACTGGCAGATCAGCGACAGCCTGACCGCCAAGTTCCAGGCCGGCAGCACCAAGGGTACCGGCGAGACGCCGCGCCAGTACATCGCCGAGGTCACCCTGGCCAACGGCGGCGGCGCCAGCTGGGCTACCCACGGCAATGGCTCGCCGATCGACTGGAACGTCGGCGGCGACATCTCGCCCAACGGCGTGACCAGCTTCGGCACCTGGGGCAACCAGCAGGTCACCGCTGAAGACAAGGAGAAGTGGGCCACGCTCGACTTCAACCAGTACTTCAACGATGGCGGCGTGCTGAGCTCGATCGACTTCGGCCTGCGTTTCGCCGACCACAAGCGCGAAGCGCTGTCGCCGGAAGGTGCAACCCCGGGTGACATCTGGAGCGCGCTGAAGAACGGTGCGACGGCCAACTATCCCAGCGGCTTTGCCGGTGACATCGGCGGCACCTTCCCGCGCAACCTCTGGTACTTCACCCCGGGCGCGCTGAAGGACGCGGTGACCAACAACTCCACCTGGCTGGCCGGCAATGATGGCCCGACCGGTCGCCACAACTATGGCGCCGAGTGGAAGGTGAAGGAAAAGAACTTCGCCGGCTACGTGCAGGCCAACTTCCGCGGCGACTGGTGGAGCGGCAACGTCGGCCTGCGCTACGTCAACATCAAGCAGGACATCGACACCTACAACGCCGTCAGCAAGGCCGCCGATGCCGATGTCAGCAGCCTGTTCGGCATGTGGGAGCGCCTGGCCTTCCAGAACAAGCGCAACCGCGTATTGCCCAGCGCCAACATCAAGTTCGACCTGGACGACTCGCTGGTGCTGCGCGTCGCCGCCTCGCAGACCCAGACCCTGCCGGACTACTCGGCACTGGGTGCCTCCTCGTACGGTTCGGACCTGAACCGCACCGGCGGCGGTGGCAATCCGAACCTCAAGCCGACCCTGTCGACCAACCTGGACGCCAACCTGGAGTGGTACTTCATGCCGCGCGGCCTGCTGTCGGTGGGCGCGTACCACATGGACCTGAAGGACTACATCGCCTTCGACGTGGTCTCGCGCCAGCTGTACAGCGAACTGACCAACCAGCTTGAGACCTACCAGATCTCCACCCCGATCAATGCCGACGGCAAGGTCACCGGCGTGGAAGTGGCCTACGAACAGCCGATCGGCGAGTACTTCGGCGTCAATGCCAATTACACCTACGCCAACGGCACCACCTCGCACACCTGGTCGGACGGCTCGCACAACCTGCTGGGCACCTCGAAGAACACCTACAACGTGGGTGCCTACTTCGAGAACGAGCGCTTTGGCGCCCGCGTCAGCTATACCCGCCGTTCCTCGTTCCTGATCAGCCTGTCGGGCACCAATCCGTACTACCAGGATGACTTCGGCACGCTGTCGGCGTCGCTGAGCTACAAGGCCACCGACTGGCTGAGCATCACCCTGGATGGCCTGAACCTCAACAACCCGACCTACAAGTACTACCAGACTGCGGCCATCCCGACCTCGTTCTACAGCAACGGTCGCCAGTACTACCTCAACTTCCGCTTCAAGTACTGATCCAGCGGCGGCAACATCGCCGAGTCGTGCACGCACGCCGGGCCTGGGTCATTCCGGGCCCGGCGTTTTTCATGTATAGCGTTCATCGCACCGTTCCAAGGAGTCGTACCGATGGTCAAGCCTTCCCGCGCCCGGATGCGCAGCGCAGTGCTGCTGGGCAGCCTGCTCGCCCTGTTGCCGGCACTGCCGGCACTTGCCGCCGACCCCATGCCGGCCGCTGAGGCACCCGGCCCGCAGCTGCGTGCCGGCAGCCTGATGCTGATTCCCGCCCCCAGCAATGTGCAGCCTGGCCAGGGCAGCGGCATCACCGTGCGCGCCGATACCGTGCTGCAGGCCGAAGGCGAGGCCGCACAGCGCGTCGCCAGCCAGTTCGCCGACCTGCTGGCGCGCAGTGGCGGCCCGCGCCTGGGGCCGGCCAAGGGCAAGGCGGCGGCCAGGACCGGTGGCATCCGCTTCCAGATCGTGCCCACCTTCCGCGACAGCGGCGAGGGCTACACGCTGGAAAGCACCGCACAGGGCGTAGTGGTACAGGCCGGCAACGAAACCGGCCTGTTCTACGGCGCAACCACCCTCGCCCAGCTCGCCACCGGCGGCAGCAACGGCGTGCTGCCAGCGGTGCAGATCCAGGACGCGCCACGCTTCAGCTGGCGCGGTTTCATGCTCGACTCGGCGCGGCATTTCCAGAGCCTGGACGAGATCAAGCGCGTGCTCGACGCAATGGCCGCGCACAAGCTCAACACCTTCCATTGGCACCTGACCGATGACCAGGGTTGGCGCATGGAGATCAAGCGCTATCCGAAGCTGACCGGAGTGGGCAGCTGCCGCCTGCCGGCCGGCGACGGTGGCATCGATCCGGTCACTGGCAAGGAGCATCCGTATTGCGGCTTCTACACGCAGGACCAGATCCGCGAAGTGATTGCCTATGCCGCGAAGCTGCATATCCAGGTGATTCCGGAAATCGATGTGCCGGGGCACGCGACCGCAGCGATTGCCGCATACCCGGAAGTGGGTTCGATCAATACCCCGCTGAAGCCGATCAGCGAATGGGGCGTGTTCCCGAACCTGTTCAACGTGGAAGACAGTACTGTCACCTTCCTCGAGAACGTACTGGAGGAAGTGATCGAACTGTTCCCGGCCAAGTACGTGCACGTCGGCGGCGACGAGGCGGTCAAGGACCAGTGGGAAGCCTCCAGGCAGGTCCAGCAGCGCATGCGTGCGCTGGGCATCAAGGATGAAATGGCCATGCAGAGCCACATCATCAAGCGCCTGGAGACCTTCCTGGAGGAGCACGACCGGCGCCTGATCGGCTGGGATGAAATCCTTGAAGGCGGGCTGCCGCCGCAGGCCACGGTGATGTCCTGGCAGGGCACCGAAGGTGGCCTGGCCGCGGCCAGTGCTGGCCATGACGTGGTCATGTCGCCGGTGGGCTACCTCTATCTGGATTACCTGCAGACGGCCTCGCCGAACGAACCGCCGGGCCGCCCGGCCCAGGTCAACCTCGGCAAGCTGTACAACTTCGAGCCCGTGCCGGCCGAGCTGGCCGCTGACAAGCGCGGGCACATCCTCGGCCTGCAGGCCAACATGTTCACCGAACACACGCGCACCTATGCGCGCCTGCAGCACAACCTGTTCCCGCGCCTGGCCGCGGTGGCCGAGACCGGCTGGAGCACGCCGGAGCATCGCGACTTCCGCGATTTCCTCGCGCGCCTGCCCGCGCAGCTGCAACGCTACCGCGCCTGGGGCCTGGCCTACGCGCAGACCCCGTTCGAAGTGGGCGTGGACTACACCGACAACCGCGCCGCCAACACGGTGACCGTGTCGCTGGCCAACCCGCTGGGCTATGAGGTGCGCTACAGCACCGATGGCCAGCCGGTGACGGCGCAGTCGCCGCTGTACCAGCAGCCGCTGACCAGTACGCTGCCGACCACGGTGCAGGCCGCCGCGTTCTACCAGGGCCAGATGCTGGCGGCGAAGCCGACGGTCGCGGACTTCAGTGCGCAATCGCTGCTCAGCCGCCGCAGTGACGAACTGCTCAGCTGCGTAGGCAAGAAGGGGCTGGTGCTGCGCCTGGAAGACGATGGCCCGCGCGAGGGAAACCGCGCAGTGTTCAACGTGGACATCTTCCAGCCATGCTGGCGCTGGCCACAGGCACAGCTGGACGGCATCGGCAGCGTGGAAGTCCGCGCGGGGCGTATTCCGTACTACTTCCAGCTGGCCCACGACGAGCCCAAGCGTCGCTTCGAGAAGGCCAAGCGTGCGCATGGCGAGATGCTGGTGCGTCGCGGCGACTGCAGCGGCAAGGTGCTGGCCGAAGTGCCGCTGCCGGCCACGCCGGATGCCGATGGCTTCGTGACGCTGCGTGCGACGCTGCCGAAGGGCTCCCAGGGCACCGGTGACCTGTGCATCAACTTCACCGGCGACACGCGCCCGGCGATGTGGGTGCTGGATGAGCTCACGCTGGGGAAGTGACCCCAAGCCTGTCCTGGCGCAATCGATCCACGCATGGCGTGGATCTACTGTAGAGCCGAGCCCATGCTCGGCTGCCTTTGGGAGGAAGCCGAGCATGGGCTCGGCTCTACAGGAACTTTACCCGCGCCAGCGCAGCAGCAGATCGCGCAGCGGGGTCAGTGCCGTAGCCAGGCCGGCCAGCACGCCGATCGTGTTGGCCAGCGCGTCCATCGGATCGGCCATGCGGTCATCGGTCAATGCGCCCTGCGCGAACTCGATGCCGATCCCCATCAGCACCAGGCCCACGCCCACCCACAGCAGCGGACGTCCGCGCCGGAACAGCTGTACCGCGCTGCCAGCCAGGATGAAATAGGCGAGGAAGTGCTCACCCTTGTCGCCGTTTTCCGGCAACGGAATCGGTGGCGGTGGGATCAGGCAGACCACGATCACCAGCAGCACCGCGCTGAACCACAGCGCGGTCCACAGCCGCGGCCGCCGCAGCGGCTTGATCAGCGGCAGCGCATCGCTCACAGGCGCCAGCTCAGGTCACCCAGCTCGAAGGCGGGCTCGAAGTCGACGCCGCGCTGAAGGCCGATCGCCTGGAAGCGCTCCCCCATCTCGGTCGGCAGGGTCAGCTTCTTCACCTGGTCGCGCAGCTGGATACGACCGACTTCATCGGTGCGCTCCTCGGCCAGCGACAGCACCTGGTCCAGGCCGTTGCCGAGCAGGAAGCTGGCCTGGCTGCAGTAGCCCGCCAGCTCGAAACCGCCGTGCATGCCGGCCTCGGCCATCGCGGTGAAATCCACCGACGCGGTGATGTCCTGCAGGCCCGGCCAGCGGTGCACGTCGTTGTGCACGTGGTGGCGGTAGAACGCGCGTAAGGTGCCCTCATCGCGGTCGTGCTGGTAGAACTCGCCACGGTTGTAACCGTAGTCGATGAACAGCATCGCGCCGCGCTGCAGGCCGCCCGCCACCGCCTGCAACCAGTACGGCAGCTGCGGCAGCACCTCGGAACGGTAGCCCTCGGCGAAGGGGCGCTCCAGGTAGCGCTCGATGTGGCGCACCGCACCGTTGAGCAGGATGTCGGCCGGCTGCGCACCACGGATGAAGTTGCCTTCGGCGTCCAGTTCCACGGTTTCCTCGTAGACCTCGCCATCCCGGATCAGGAAGCGCGGCGTCGGCAGCGCGTCGATCACTTCGTTGGCAAACACCACGCCCTCCCAGTCCTCTTCGAACGGGCGATCGACCCAGTCCACGCGTGCGGCCAGCTCGGCCGGCAGGTTCTGCTGCAGGCGCTGTTGCTGGCGCTCGCGCAGGTCGGCGCTGGGTTCGAGGATGGCGTAGCGCGACGGCAGCGCGTCCAGCTCGGCCAGGCGCAGCAGCACCGCTTCGGCGAAGGCGCCGGTACCACCGCCCAGTTCCAGCATCCGCGCCTGCGTACCCAGCTGGGCGAACACCGGCGCCAGCGCGTTGGCCACGCTCCCGGCGAACAGGCTGCCGAGCTCGGGCGCGGTGGTGAAGTCGCCACTGCCGCCGAATTTGCTGGCGCCGGCGCTGTAATAGCCCCAGCCGGGGGTGTACAGGCACAGCTCCATGAAGCGGGAGAACGGCATTGCCCCGCCCTGCGCAAGGATTTCGGCGCGCAGGGCAGCGGCCAGCTGGTCGCTGTGGGCCAGGGCATCGGCTTCGGGCAGGGGGAAGGTGGGCTGCATGGCGTCTTCGAATGCGGTGACAATGGTGCACAGGATAGCCGAGCCTTGGAGGACCCTCGATGAGCGATACCCACCCCGTGGTCCTGATCACCGGCAGCGCGCGCCGGATCGGTGCGGCCATCGCCCGCCAGTTCCACGCCTGTGGCTGGTCGGTGGTGCTGCATGCCAATACCTCCAGCGCCGAGCTGCAGCAGGCTGCGTTCGATTTCGACAACGTGCGCCCGGGTAGCGTGCTGGCCCTGCAGGCCGACCTGCGTGACGCCGACGCCCTGGCCGATCTGGTCGAACAGGCCGTCACCCACTTCGGCCGCCTGGACGCGCTGGTCAACAACGCCTCCAACTTCTTCCCCACCCCGCTCGGCCAGGTCACCGCCGAGGCGATGGACGCGCTGTATGCGGTCAATGCACGCGCGCCGCTGCTGCTGTCACAGGCGGCAGCGCCCTACCTGCGCCGCCAGCAGGGCTGCATCGTCAACCTCACCGACCTGCACGGCACCGACCCGATGCGTGACCACATCGCCTACACCATGGCCAAGGCCGCGCTGGAGATGGCAACGCGCGCGCTGGCGCTGGAGCTGGCGCCGAAGGTGCGGGTCAATGCAGTAGCGCCGGGTGCGATCCTGTGGCCGGAACAGGGCAAGGATGATTTCGCCCGCGAGGCGCTGCTGGCACGCACGCCTTTGGCGCGGATCGGCACCGTCGAGGAGATCGCCGAGGCGGTGTACTGGCTGGTGGCCGAGGCCAGCTTCGTCACCGGCCACACCCTGCGCGTGGATGGCGGGCGTACGGTCAGCTGAAAGGTTGCCGGGGTCCACAACGGGGTCAGATCCCTTTTCCCGGCGGGAAAAGGGATCTGACCCCGTCACTCCAGATCCACCACCTCGAACGCCTCGCCAAACTGCGGGTGCGCGCGCCACAGCGTGGCCAGGTCCTGGCCGCTGACCGGGTCGATGAAGCCCGGCGCGATGTCGGCCAGCGGCTTCAGCACGAACGCGTGCTTCAGCTCCGGCCGCGGGATGCGCAGGTGCCCCGGGCCTTCCAGCACCAGGTCGCCATAGAACACCACGTCGATGTCCAGGGTCCGGTCGGAGAAGCGCGGCCCGCTGCGGTCGCGACCGTGCGCGTCTTCCAGCGCGTGCAGCCAGTCGTCCAGCTCCTGCAGCGGCAGATCGGTCTCGATCGCCACCGCATTGTTGAGGAAGGCCGGGCCATCGAAGCCGACCGCGGCGGTACGGTAGGCCGGCGATACCTGCAGCGCGCCGAAGCGCTCGCGCAGGGCCGCCACCGCGGCGTGGAGGTAGCGGCGGGGCTGGACATTGCTGCCCAGGCTCAGGAGCACGGTCGTCATGCGGTTCAGGTGGCAGCAATGGGGGCGTGGACATGCCGTCGTCACGGCGGCCTGCCTACAATCCGGGATGCACATGATAGGGCACCGACATGACCTATTGCGTTGGAATCGAGGTGGACGAGGGCCTGGTCTTCGCTGCCGACACCCGGACCAATGCCTCGCTGGACGATGTGCGCGTGCACCGCAAGCTGCACGTGTTCGAGTATCCCGGCCAGGCAGCCTACGTGCTGATGGCGGCTGGCAACCTGGCCACCACCCAGCTGCTGGTGTCGCGCCTGGGGCGCGATGCCGCAGAGCGGCGCGTGCCCAACCTGCGCGACATGCCCCACCTGTTCGAAGCCGCCGAGTACGTCGGCCAGCTGCTGGTGGACAGCCAGGTGCACACCAACCACAGCGAACATGGCCACGATGGGGTCAATACCCAGGCCACGCTGATCTTCGGCGGGCAGATCGCCGGCGAGCGCCCCGGGCTGTACATGATCTATCCGCTCGGCAACGCCATCGCCGCCTCGCCGGAGACGCCCTACCTGCAGATCGGTGAATCCAAGTACGGCAAGCCGATCCTCGACCGCATCCTCAGCCCGGCCACGCGTCTGGTGGATGCCGCACGCACGGCGATCGTCTCGTTGGACTCCACCATCCGTTCCAACCTGTCGGTGGGCCTGCCGATCGACCTGGCGCTGCTGCGCGACGGCGAACTGCGCATCGGCCAGCAGCTGCGGCTGGGTGCGGGTTCCACGCTGTATGCAGACATCCACCAGAACTGGTCGCGGCGGCTGGAACAGGCAGTGGACGCCCTGCCGCGCTTCCCCTGGGAAACCGACGGACGGTAGTGCCGGCCGCTGGCCGGCAACCGCGTTGATCCCACCACACAGGGATGCCGGCCAGCGGCCGGCACTACCGCGACATCAGCCCAGCGCTTCGGACACCGCGCGGAACACCTGCTGCATCTGCAGCGGCTTGCGCAGCACGTGCACCTGCACGCCAGCGGGAAATGCATCGGCCGCCACCTCCACTGCTGCGTCTTCCAGCACCAGCGCCGGGCCGCGATAGCCCAGCGTGGCCATCTCGCCCAGCAGCTGGCTGGCCGGCAACAACTTCGAGCCGGCGTCGGCAATCACCAGCGCCGGCATTGCCTCCTGCTGCATCCAGCGCAGCGCCGCCGGGCCATCGGAGGCCAGCTGCAGCTGATATCCCTGGCTTGACAGCGCATTGCCGAGCAACGACAGGCGCGTAGCCTCGCCATCGACCACCAGGATCGACTGGCCACTGCCCAGGGCCACCAGCTGCTCGATCGGCTCACTACCGTCGCTGGCTTCGTGCATCGGCAAGTGCAGTTCGAAGCAGGTGCCCTGCCCCGGCTGGCTGCTGACATGGATGCTGCCGCCGGCACCTTCGACGATGCGCTTGCAGGAAATCAGGCCCAGGCCGGTGCCGTCGGCCTTGGTGGTGAAGAACGGATTGAACAGGTGCGACAGCGTGTCTGCATCCATGCCGATGCCTTCATCGGCCACGCAGATCCGCATCCAGTCCACGCCATCGCGCTGGCCGGCATGGCTGGCGGTCAGGCTCAGGCGACCGCCGTTGGGCATCGCCTGGATCGCGTTGAGCGCCAGGTTCAACATCACCTGCTGCAGCTCGGTGTAGTTGGCATCGACCACCAGGCCTTCGTCCTGCACCTGCAGTTCCAGGCGCACGGCGTCGGGCACGTTGCTGCGCAACAGCAGTGCAACCGCATCGAACAGGCCATCGATCTCGATGCGCTCGCTCGGCTTGCGCGAACCGCGCACGAACGACAGCATCGATTCGGCCATCTCATGGCCACGGCGACCGCACTCAGCGATGACATCGGCCAGGTGGTGCAGCTGCGGATCCTCGGTGCGCGCCTTCAGCAGGTCCGGCATGATCAGCAATGGCTGCAGGATGTTGCGCAGGTCATGGCTGAGGCCGGCAGCAAGCAGCGACAGGCTTTCCAGGCGCTGCGCGCGCATCAGCTCGGTTTCCACCCGTGCACGCTCCACCGCGCTGCGTGCATCGCGGATCGCACGCGCCACCGCCGACGGCAGGCGCGCCGGCAGATGCTTGATGATGTAGTCATTGGCGCCCTTCTGCAGCGCCGCCACCGCGTTCTCCTCACCCATCGTGCCGGAGACGAAGATGAAGGGCACGTCCGGCGAGGTCTCGCGCACGATGCGCAGCGCGTCATCACCGGAGAACCCCGGCATGCTCAGGTCGGACAGCACGATGTCCGGCTGGAACGCAGCCAGTGCCTGGCGCAGTTCCGCCTCGCTCTCGACACGCTCGAAGCGGGCGTCCAGGCCCGCGTCGAGCATCTGTTCGGACATCAGCTCGGCATCCTCTGGTGAGTCTTCCACCAGCAGGATGCGCAGCGCCCCCAGGGCGGGACCGGTCAGGGGCATGGGCTCACTCGAGTTCCGGTGCCTGGTTGATCAACGCCCAGAACTTGCCCAGGGTCTGCACCGCGCCGAAGAACTGGTCCACGTCCACCGGCTTGACCACGTAGGCGTTCACGCCCATGTCCCAGCTGCGGGCCAGATCGCTTTCCTCGCGCGAGGACGACAGGATCACCACCGGCAGGCGCTTGAGTTCTTCATGCTCGCGGATCTGCCGAAGCACTTCCAGGCCATCCATGCGCGGCATCTTGATGTCCAGCAGCAGCACCGCCGGCAGGCCTTCCTCGCGATTGGCGAAGGCGCCGCGGCGCAGCAGGTAGTCCATCACTTCCACGCCGTCTTCGACGTGCACGATGGGATTGGCCAGACGCGCCTCTTCCAGGGCATCGATCGCCATTTCGGCATCCGCCGGGCTGTCTTCGGCGAGAAGAATGGTGCGCAGAGTGGTCATGCAGAAGGCCCTTGTTTGTCCGCGTCGATCGCGGGAGGCAGGTAGAAGTGGAAGGTGGCGCCGACGTCCGGTTCGGCCTCGGCCCAGATACGGCCGCCATGGCGGGTCAGCACGCGGCGCACGCTGGCCAGGCCGATGCCGGTACCCGGGTAGTCGCTGGCCTTGTGCAGGCGCTGGAATACACCAAACAGCTTGCCGGCGTAGGCCATGTCAAAGCCTGCACCATTGTCGCTGACCGTGAACTGATGGCCGCCATCGGGCTGCGGCTGGTAGTCCACGCGGATCTTCGCCGGCTCGCGGTTGCCCGAGTACTTCACCGCGTTGCCGAGCAGGTTCAGCCAGACCTGGCGGATCATGTTCTCGTCGCCCACCACGATCGGCAGCGGCGCGATGCTCCACTCCACGTGGTGCGCATGGCCGCTGTTCTCGGCCTCGGCCTGCAGGTTGGCATCGAGCATGGCGCGGGTATCGGCCACCAGCGACTGCATGTCCACCGCCTGCTGGCGCATCGCCGCGCGGCCCAGCCGCGAATAGACCAGCAGGTCGTCGATCAGCGCCGCCATGCGCCGGGCCGAACTGGAGATCACCTCCAGGTAATGCCTGCTCTTGTCATCGGCGGCGTCGCCGAGGTGGCGCGACAGCTTGTCGGAGAATCCGGCCACGTGGCGAAGCGGCGCACGCAGGTCATGCGAAACCGAGTAGCTGAAGGCTTCCAGCTCGCGGTTGACCTCGGACACCTGCGCGACCTTGCCCTCCAGCTGGCGGTTCAGCTCTTCCACGCGCAGCTGCACTGCGCGCTGCATGGTGACGTCGCTGATGGTCAGCAGCACCACTTCGTCATCGGTGTCGGGCAGCGGCATGCGCCGTGCGTTGAGCAGCATGTAGCGCACCATGCCATCGGCGGTACGCTGCTCATGCTCGAAGTCCCAGAGTTCGCGGCCACGCGACAGCACATCGGCCAGGCGCTGGCGCACCACCGGATCCCGCCAGGCGCCGTCGCCGATGTTTTCCAGCAGCAGGCCATCGGCGCGCTCGTCCTGCAGGTCATACAGTTCGGCGAACGCCGGGTTGTGCAGCTGCACGCGCAGGTCGCGGTCGAGCAGCACGATCGGTTCGCGCACGGTCTGCAGCACCGACGCCGCGCGTGCGGCCGAGCGCAGCGATTGCCGTTCCGCATGCAGGCGGCGGCCGATCTGCCGCTGCAGCAGCCACAGCACCAGGCCGAGCAGGGCCAGCTGGATCGCCAGCGAACTCCACGACACCAGTTCGGTCTGCTTGCGCTGGCGCGCGGCCTGCTGGGCGCGCAGTGCCAGCAGATTCTGCTCGCTGGCCTGCAGCTCCTCCACCAGGCCACGGATCGGATAACGCGTGCTCAGGTCCTGCACCAGCTCACGCTGGTCGGAGTTCGGTTCGGACCGGGCCAGCTCGCGGGCAAGCGCCATGCGGCCTTCGAGCATCGATTCGATCCGACCAATGCGGATCAGCTGATCGGGATTGTCACGCGTCATCCGGCCCAGTTCGGCCAGGCGCCCGGGGATCTCGTTGGCCTTGGCCATCCGCTCGCGCAGGCCGGGCGCATCCACGCCCTTGGACAGGGTCAGGGCGGCGGATTCGACGTCGCGCACATCGGCCTGCAGCTGTTGCAGCGCCACACCAACGGACTGGGTGTGGTTGACCCAGGCCATCGCCTCTTCGCTGTCCTGCTGCAGTTTGCGCAGGGTCAACCACGGCACCACGATGATCGCGGCAGCCGCCAGCGCCAGGGCCGGCAACCGCCAGCGGTCCCAGATGTCGTCACTGAAAACCAGCGCCATAGTTCCTCGTCAGCACGGCCGCGGAGCGGGACCCGGGACGAGCCCGGCTGCGGCGGAACCGGCAATATAGCGCAGGCAATCACAACTCTGGAGTCCAAAGCGCGGCAGGCTGAACGGGCCCCCGCAGCCGGCCCCATACGCGAGTGGGCGCCCCCTTCGGGGCGCCCACCCTGTTCAACGGTCGGTGGATGCTCAGCGCTTGGCAGCGGCGCTGACCTTAAGCGCGGCGGCATCGACGCGGGTCACGCCCTTGATGCCCTTGGCGGTGTTGACCGCCTTGTCCTTCTCCGCCTGCGTAGCGACGGCACCGCTCAGGCTGACCACGCCGTTCACGGTTTCCACCTTGATCTCGGTGCCCGGAACGTTGCTGCTGGCCAGCAGATCGGCCTTCACCTTGGTGGTGATCCAGGTATCGGTCACCGGCTCATTGGAGTCGTGACGATCAGCATGGGTCGTCGGATGGGTGCTGGTCGGCGGGCTCTTCGCGGCCGGGTCCTTGGCGAATGCGGCCGAGGAGGACAGCGCCAGGCCCAGGGTCAGGGCGGAAGCAATCAGCGTGCGGGTGGTATTGCTCATCGTGTCGTACTCCTTCGGAATGTGCAGCCAGTCTGGACAACCCACCGTAGAGCAGGCGTGGCGTTGCGGTCATGCCGCCGTGAATCGAAACGTTTCCAATGGCAACCGTTCAGTTTTGGACTGCCAGCACCCGTCGTTTACCCTGCCCTTCCCACTGCCGGAGCCCTGCCATGCGCCCCGACCTGCAACTGGCCCTGATCGGCTACGGCCTCGCCGGCCGCGTCTTCCATGCACCGCTGATCCAGCACACCCCCGGGCTGGCGCTGCACAGCATCGTCAGTTCACAACGCGACACCCTGCTGCGGACGTTCAGCGATGTGCACGTGCGTGCCACGCCGCAGCAGGTATTCGATGATCCGGCCGTGGATGCCGTAGTGATCGCCACGCCGAACGAACAGCACGCGCCACTGGCCATCGCGGCGCTGGCGGCAGGCAAGCATGTGCTGGTCGACAAGCCGTTCGCGCTGGATGTGGCCGAAGCGGAAACGGTGCTGGCTGCGGCACGCGATGCCGGGCGCATCGCCACCGTGTTCCAGAACCGGCGTTTCGATGCCGACTTCCTCACCCTGCAGTCGCTGCTGGCCGAAGGCAGCCTGGGCGACGTGGCCGAGTGCCACGCGCACTTCGACCGTTACCGTCCGCAGGTGCGCGACCGCTGGCGCGAACAGGGCGGGCCCGGCAGTGGCCTGTGGTACGACCTCGGTCCGCACCTGCTGGACCAGATGCTGGTGCTGTTCGGCTGGCCCGAGGCAATCGATGCCGACCTGGCCGTGCAGCGCGAAGGTGGCGGCGGCATCGATTACTTCCACGCGATACTGCACTACCCACGGCATCGGGCGATCGTCCACGCCGGTTCCCTGGTGGCAGCGCAGACGCCGCACTTCAGTGTGCATGGCAGCGCCGCCAGCTGGATCAAGCACGGGCTGGACGTGCAGGAGGCGCAGCTGCGCCGCGGCGTCGCGCCGGGCGCACCAGGCTGGGGCATCGATCCGCGGCATGGCGAGCTGGTGCGCTGCGATACCGAAGACAACGTGCAACGCAGCACCGTCGACAACCTGCCCGGCGACTATCGCCGGTTGTATGCGCAGTTCGCGGCGGCGATGCACGGCGAGGGCGAAGCCACGGTCAGCCCGGTGCAGGCGCTGCAGCTGATGCGGTTGCTGCAGGCCGGCATGGACAGCGCGCGCGAAGGGCGGCGGATCGCGTTGGGGTGATCGGCAGGGCTTCGCCCTGCACCCGCACAAGCGGTAGTGCCGGCCGCTGGCCGGCAACCTCAACAGCAACTGCAAAAAACGGCTACCCGTGAGATGGCGCCCCCCCCCGCCTTCGACAGTTATCCGCGCCCGACGGTAGGTGTCGACCTTGGTCGACACATCCACGCCATGCGTGGATGACGTGGCAATGACCGAAGAAGGCTTTTGTAGAGTCGAGCCATGCTCGATTGGCTGCATGGGGTCAGAGCCCGTTCCCGCGGAAAGGGATCCGACCCCGATCTGCCTGGGGCCGGATCCCTTCGGCAACGCCGAAGGGCTCTGACGCCACCGCAGTGCTTACGACTTCTTGATGGCGTGGCCGCCGAATTCATTGCGCATCGCCGACAGCAGGCGGTCGGTGAACGAATTCGATTCGCGCGAGCGCAGGCGTTCCAGCAGCGACAGCGTGATCACCGGTGCTGGCACATCCAGCGCGATGGCTTCGGCCACGGTCCAGCGGCCTTCGCCGGAATCCTCCACGTACGGGGCAATGCCATCCAGCGAAGGATTGCGCTTGAGGGCTTCGGTGCTCAGGTCCAGCAGCCACGAACGCACCACGCTGCCGTGGCGCCACACCTCGGCCACCTGCGCCAGGTCCAGCTCCATCTCCTGCTTGCGCTCCATCAACGCGAAGCCTTCGGCATAGGCCTGCATCATCCCGTACTCGATGCCGTTGTGGACCATCTTGGTGAAGTGGCCGGCACCGGACGGGCCGACGCGCCCCCAGCCACGATCTTCGGCCGGGGCCAGCGTGCGCAGCAACGGTGCGATCTGCTCCACCACCGACGCTTCGCCACCGACCATCAGGCTGTAGCCTTCCTGCAGGCCCCACACGCCACCGCTGGTGCCGCAGTCGACGTAGCCCAGATCATCCTCGGCCAGCGCCTTGGCGCGGCGGATCGAGTCCTGGTAGTTGGAGTTGCCGCCGTCGATGACGATGTCACCCTCGGCCAGGTGCGGGGTCAGCTGGCCCAGCGTCTGATCGACGGTTTCACCGGCCGGTACCATCAGCCACACCACGCGCGGCACCGGCAGCGCGGCCACGGCGGCGGCCAGCGAATCAACCACCTCCAGGCCGGCCTCGGCGGCGCGCTGGCGGGCGCCTTCGCCCGGGTCGTAGCCGACCACGCGGTGGCCGCCGCGATGCAGGCGCTGGGCCATGTTGGCGCCCATGCGGCCGAGGCCGATCATTGCAATATCCATTGTTTCACCTTCAGTTGGGGTCTAGGGTCAGGCTGCCTGGCCTGCCGGTAGCCGCGCAGTGGCGCAGCTGCGCCTCGCGCCAACGCCGGTAGAGCGTGGTATGCAGATTGTGCACCGCCAGGTCGATCGAAAACGGGGTTCGCGGGTTGCGATCGAGCAGGCGGGCGACGTGGTAGCCGATGGGACGTATACCGCGTGGATGCACATAGATCACGAACTGCTGGTAGAACGGATCGTCCAGCAGCTGGTCCATGCGCGCGAGCGTGTCGTGGTAGCGCGGCGCCAGCCGTGCGCGCAACTGCGGATCGCGCTCGAACAGCAGGCGCTCGAAGTAGCGCTGGCCGATGCGCGGGATGTCCTGCGCCAGTTTCCAGAGTTCGGCATTGCGCTGGTCGTACCAGGCCAGGCCGCCGTGCTGCGCCAGGGCCTGCGCAGCGCCCTCGCCCACAGTGACGACCACGAAGTTCTCGGCCTGGTTGCTCAGGTCATCCAGCGTACCGTTGTCGTACACATGTTCGATGAAGCCGGGCACACCCACGAACGCCTGCCGCCCCATCGCCGAGGTGCGCACCGCCTTGCCATCGGCGAAGAACTCGCCCGCGTGCGCGCCAAGCAGGATGCTGTCGGTGGCGCGCAGCGCGAGGAAGGTGCCGATCGACAGTTCATCCGCTGCGAACTCTGTATCGAACGCAGCATCGCCATACAGCTCGCGCTGGGTGGCCAGCTGCGCGACCTGGCGGCCGACACCGCACTCGGCGCGCACGGCACCGCTGTAGAACGCCTGCAGCGCATGGCTGTTGCCCGCACTGGGCACGAAGCCACGGCCGAAACTGCGCGTACGCTGCCAGCCCTGTGCGGGCGCGCCGCGCAGACCAAAGCCGATCCAGCCCAGTTGCGGGCCGGAGAAGCGGAACGTGGCATTGCCCTGCAATGCCGAGGTCGCGCGCCGCGTGGCCGCCCCCAGCTCGAAGGCATAGGCGCAGACCGTAGCAGGGTCTTCCAGCAGCTGCTGCAGCAGTGCCTGTCGTTCGCCTGCAGGCAGATCCGCCGGCCAGCGTACGCGCAGGTCACCCGCTGCCTGTGCCGCGGCGAGCGAGGAACGCGTACACACCGGGCCCTTGTGTACCTGCGGTGCACGCAGTTCGGCATCCTCGAAGCGCCACCCCAACCGCTGCAGCAGGCCCTGCGTACAGTCCGGGGATGGCGCTGCGACGACCCACGCGGGCGCCAGCAGCAGGGCTGCAATCAGCCACCTGCCGCGCACGCTCAGCCCTGGTCCGTGACCGCCGGTGCGGGTGCGGGCTCCGGTGCCGCTGCCGGCGATGGCGACGGCTTGCCCGCCGCGGCCGGCAGGTACTGCTGCAGGCGCTGGAAGAAGCGACGATAGAACTCGGCATCGGTGACCGTGCTGCTGGCCACCTTCACCAGCGAGTCGTCGTTGCTGCCGAAGGGCAGCGATACCGAACCCAGCGCTCCCACACCGACACTGGCCGAGGTCGGGCTCTTCTTCAGCGCGTAGCGATCCTGCACTGCGCTGACGAACACCAGCGTCTGGCCGCCACGCGGGGCGCAGGAGATGCGCAGCACCAGCTGCTCGTGGTCATCCTCGCGCGGCTGGAAGTTCTTGTTGCCTTCCACCTGTGCATCGTCGGAACGGGCGATGGCATAGCCCTGGCTGAGCAGCGTGCGGCGCGCCGCTTCGCAGGCTTCGCCCGGGCGCCCATCGACCGTGCGCGAGAAGGTATCGCCGGAATCGAAGGACTCGCGCAACACGGTGCTGTCGGCGGCACGGCCACCGCAGGCCGAGAGGATCAGGGCGCTGGTGAGCGCCACGGCGGCGCTGGAAAGACGGGAGGCCCGCATGGGTACTCCTGCGAGAACGGAAGCACCAAGGGTAGTCCCACCCCCGTGTGCGGCGGGTCGACATACCCTCCCACGTTGCTCCCGGTTCATGCACGAAAAAGGGGACGGAGGGAATTAAGTCGTTTGTGCCACAAACGACTTAATTCCCTCCGTCCCCTTTTACGCCGAGGGGCCGGCAATGCCGGCCCCTGAGGTGTCACATGCCGTGGCCGGCTCAGTCCGCCCAGCGCCCCGCGCCGGTGGACTGCGGCAGCACCTGGGCCGACAGCGGGCGGTCATTGGCCAGCAGATTGACCGCGTCAGCGAGGATCGAGGCCGACTCGCGCAGCAGCGGGTCCGGACGCTTTTCAGCGGCCTTCTCACGGGCGGCATCCTTGACGATGTCGCGCTCGTTGCCGGTCAGGCCATCGTCGCTGCTGTCGTCGGCCAGCGGGTCCAGGGCCAGGCCCAGTTCCTTGCGCTGCACCTGGCGCTCCTTGCGCTGGGCGTCCTGCCGCTCGCGCTCGGCACGACGGGTCGCCTCGTTGAGCGAGATGTACTTCTTCGCGGCCTCGGTGCGGAACTGCTCCACGTCCTCGTTCCACCACTGGAATTCCTTGTCAGTGGCGATGCGCGCGTCGTGGCGGGTCTCCAGCTTCGGCAGCAGCGGCGCGAAGTTGCCGTACTGGGTGTGCGGCACGGCGGCGATGCGGGTCCACGGCAGGGCGTTGTCGTAGGTGCTTTCGCCGAATTCGGTGGCATCGACGCTGGCCGGGAAGGCCAGGTCCGGCACCACACCCTTGTGCTGGGTGCTGCTGCCGCTGATGCGGAAGAACTGGGCGATGGTCAGCTTGACCTGGCCGAAGCGCTGGGTTTCGCCGCTCGGCCAGCGATCGAGGTCGACGATGTTCTGCACGGTGCCCTTGCCGAAGCTGGTTTCACCGATCACCAGGCCACGGCCGTAGTCCTGGATGGCACCGGCGAAGATCTCCGAGGCCGAGGCCGAACCGCGGTTGATCAGCACCGCCAGCGGGCCGTCCCACGCCACGCCCTGGTTGCGGTCGCTGTTGACGGTAACGCGGCCACCGGACTCGCGCACCTGCACCACCGGCCCCTGTTCAATGAACAGGCCGGTCAGTTCGATCGCTTCATCCAGCGAGCCCCCCCCGTTGTTGCGCAGGTCCAGCACCACGCCATCCAGCTTGTCGTTCTTGAAGCCGGCCAGCAGCTTGGCGACGTCGCGGGTGGCCGAGGCGTAGTCAGCGGCGTTGCGGCGACGGCCTTCGAAGTCCTGGTAGAAGGTCGGCAGCTTGATCACGCCGATCCTGCGCGCCGGTTCGCCGTTGGCGGCCGGGATGCTCATGGTCTCGCCCTTGGCGGCCTGTTCGGCCAGGCGCACCTTCTGGCGGGTCAGGACCAGCGTGTGGTGCTTGCCGTCCACGCCCTCGGCGGCCGGGATGAATTCCAGCTTGACCTGGGTATCCTTGGCACCGCGGATCTTGGCCACGACGTCGTCGATGCGCCAGCCGATCACATCCTCGACCAGGCCGGACTTGCCCTGGCCAACGCCAACGATGCGGTCCCCCGGCTTCAGGGTGCCGTCCACTGCGGCCGGACCACCGGCGATGATCTCGCGGATCACCACCATGTCGTCCTGCCGCTGCAGCTGCGCACCGATGCCTTCCAGCGACAGCGACATCGCCTGGTTGAAGTTCTCGGCGGTGCGCGGGGTGAAGTAGTCGGTGTGCGGATCGACAGCGCTGGTGTAGGCGTTCATGAAGAACTGGAAGACGTCTTCGCCCTTCAGCTCGTTGACCGACTTCTCCAGCGTCGCGTAGCGCTTGTCCAGCGTCTTGCGGATGTCGTCCGGCTTCTTGCCGGCCAGCTTCAGGCGCAGCCAGTCGTTCTTCACCGACTTGCGCCACAGCTCATCCAGTTCGGCACTGCTGGCCGCCCACGGAACCTTCTTGCGGTCGTATTCGAAGCGCTCGTCGGTGGTGAAGTCCGGCTCCTGCTTGAGCAGCTTGCGCGCATAGGCCACGCGCTCGCCGACGCGCTGCTTGTAGACCGCGAACACCTGGAACGCCGGCTCCAGCTCGCCGCCACGGATGGCCGAAGAGATGTTGGCTTCGAACGGCGCGAAGCGCGCCACGTCGGCCTGGGTGAAGTACTGCTTGCCGCCGTCCAGGGTCTCCAGGTAGCGCTTGAACACGTCCTTGGAGGTGGCCTCGTCCAGCGCGCGCGGGCGGTAGGCGTAGCGGCTGTCGGACAGCAGGCCGTACACCAGCTTGGAGGTGGTCACCTGATCGGCGGTGGCCGCCGCGGGCAATGCGGGCGAGTCGGCCTTGGCCGCCAGCGCCAGCGGCGCGACCAGCGCCAGGGCCATCAGGAATGCGGGGGCTTTGAATTTCATTGACGTGCTCGAAGGCGCCTTGCCAAGGGGGAGACTGCAGGGTGTTCAGACACCACGACAGTGCCGAAAGTTGCCGGGTTTGTCATCCGGCCGCGCTCGGTGGAAAACCAGCCTAGCCGGGCCGGTGTAGCAAATTGTGAATGCATGCAGAGCCGAGCCCATGCTCGGCTGGCCGGCAGCAGGCAGCCGAGCATGGGCTCGGCTCTACGGCAGGCAGAGGTATGCGGACCAACGGTCCGCACCCACCTCAGGAGACGCCGGCGCCCTTGGCCTGCACGTCAGCGTGGTACGACGAGCGCACCATCGGGCCGGACGCCACGTGGCTGAAGCCCAGCGCGTAGCCGTAGTCTTCCAGCGCCTTGTAGTCCTCGGGGGTCCAGTACTTCAGTACCGGGTGGTGATGCGCGGTCGGCTGCAGGTACTGGCCGATGGTGATCATGTCCACATCGTGCGCGCGCAGGTCGCGCATGGTGGCCTTGATCTGTTCGAAGTCTTCGCCCAGGCCCAGCATGATGCCGCTCTTGGTCGGCACGTCCGGGTGCTGTGCCTTGAAGTTCTTCAGCAGGTTCAGCGACCACTGGTAGTCCGCACCCGGGCGCACGTTGCGGTACAGGTCCGGCACGGTCTCGATGTTGTGGTTGAACACATCCGGCGGGTTCTGCGCCAGGATCTCCAGCGCGCGCTCCATGCGGCCCTTGCCACGGAAGTCCGGGGTCAGCACTTCGATGCGGGTACCCGGCGACTTTTCGCGGATGGCGGTGATGCAGTCGACGAAGTGCTGGGCACCGCCGTCACGCAGGTCATCGCGGTCGACGCTGGTCACCACCACGTACTTCAGGCCCATGTCGGCCACGGTCTGGCCGAGGCTGGCCGGTTCGTTGGCATCCGGCGGCTTCGGGCGGCCATGGGCCACGTCGCAGAACGAGCAGCGGCGGGTGCAGACCTCGCCGAGGATCATGAAGGTGGCGGTGCCATGGCCGAAGCATTCGTGGATGTTCGGGCAGCTGGCTTCCTCGCACACCGTCACCAGGCGGTTCTCGCGCAGCTTGGCCTTCAGGTTCTGCACGGCGTTGCCCGAGGGAATGCGCACGCGGATCCAGGACGGCTTGCGCAGCACCGGCGCATCGGCGAACTGCACCGGCGAACGGTTGATCTTGTCACCGCCCAGCTGCTTGACCCCGGCCTGCAACGGCGCGGCGGACGGAGAGTCGCCCTGCACGATCTGCAGGGGAATGGAACGGGCGGTGGTTTCAGTCATGGCAGTTCCGGGGGGCGGTCAGGCGGCCGCAGAAAGATCGGGCAGTTCCGGCGTGTGCTGCAGCAGCAGGCCGAACTGGCGGGCCAGGTGGTCCAGCAGCACCGGCTTGACGGCATCCAGCCCGGAGGGGCCGCCCAAGTCTACCACCGAGGTCACCTGCAACCCCTGATAGCCACAGGGGTTGATGCGGTGGAAGGGTTCCAGGTCCATGGCCACGTTGAAGGCCAGGCCATGGAAGGTGCAGCCGCGGCGCACGCGGATGCCAAGCGCAGCGATCTTGGCGCCACCGACGTAGACGCCCGGGGCGCCCTCGCGGCGTTCGGCGCCGATGTTCCACTCGGCCAGGGTATCGATGAGGGCCTGCTCGATGCGGCACACGTAGTCGCGCACACCGATGCCCAGCCGCGGCAGGCGCAACAGCGGGTAGACCACGATCTGGCCGGGCCCGTGATAGGTCACCTGGCCGCCACGGTCCACGTGCAGCACGGGGATATCACCCGGCGCCAGCACGTGCTCATCCTTGCCGGCCTGGCCCAGGGTGAACACCGGATCGTGCTCAACTACCCACAGTTCGTCGGCGTCGGCGTCGCTGCGCTGGTCGGTGAAGCGCTGCATGGCGCGCCACACCGGCTCGTACGCCTGGCGGCCGAGGTCGCGGACCACCGCCGGACGCGGCGCGCGGTCTTCCGGGGCGGCTTCGGCCGGGCAGCTGTCGGCTACAGCGTCCACTTCACTTCCGGGTGGTCGCGCAGCGCCTGGTGCGCCAGGTCGTACTGCTCGCGGCTCTCGGCCTTGAACACGATGCGCACGGACACGTACTTGCCGTTGGACGAATGCTTCCAGCTGATGCGTTCGTTCACCACATCGATGCCGGCAGCCAGCAGCAGACGGGGAAGCTCATGCTCCAGGCCGCGGTTGGCCGGGCCCATGGCGCTGAGCTCGAACTGGCCGGGGAACTGGAAGCCGTGGTCGGGGTTGTCGGACTTGATTTCCATGGCCCCATTATCGGGCCGCAGGGCAACAAACCCAAGAGTATTCATCAACGTCAAAGACAGCACTGGCGGCCTGCTGCGTTGCAGGTGGCCCAAAAGCGCGGGCGGAGAGCCCAACGGCAGCTGACTGGTTCTTTCGGCCCCTCACCGACCGGGGCATCGTGCGCGCGGCCTGCAGTCGCCTTCACGCCAGGCCTGCGGCGCGTGCTCGGGTAACGAATTGTGTCCGCCGGACAATGTTGTTTTCGGAACAGACAAGTGATCCCAACGTGCTCGTTCCGGCGCGCGGGCACGAGTACCGTAGCGTTGCAGAAAACGACAGAAAACCACCCCTTTCCCCATGAGCATTCCATCCATGCGTAGTGTCGCAGCCCTCGGGCTGGCCGGCCTGCTGGCCTCTGCCCTCCCCTTTGCCGCTCAGGCGGCCGAACAATGTGGCCCGGACGCGATGCGCGATCACCCGCCGCAGGTCAATTTCCGCGTCGACAACGACCTGTTCGGCGGCCGCCACCAGGACCAGGGCTATACCAACGGTGCGCTGTTGACCCTGGTCTCGCCCAATCTGGTCGATTACACCGACGACCCGTGCCTTCCACGCATGGCGCGCTGGGTGAACCAGTACCTGGAAGGCCTGCATCCGGGCAGATTCGAACAGCAGAACATGATCTTCAGCATCGGCCAGGGCATCTTCACCCCGACCGATTTCAGCCGCAGGGACCTGATCGAGGACGACCGCCCTTACGCGGGCGTACTGATCGCAAACTTCGGTTTCAATGCGCGCAGCGGCGACCGCCTGCAGACCACCCAGCTGACGTTGGGCGTAGTTGGCCCGTGGGCACAGGGCAAGCAGGTGCAGAATGCCGTGCACGAAGTGCTGGGCGACGAGAAATTCAAGGGCTGGGACAACCAGCTGCACAACGAGCCGCTGTTCATGCTGACCCATGAGCGCATGCGCCGCTGGCCGGGTGATGCCAGCATCAATGCCGACGGCTGGGGTTGGGACGCGATCAGCCACTACGGCGGCTCGATCGGCAACCTGGAAACCAAGGCCAACCTCGGCGGTGAAGTGCGCTTCGGCTGGAAGCTGCCGGACGACTTCGGCAGCACGCCGTTGCGCCCGGCCGGTGAGAACACGGCACCGACCCGCAGCGGCCGTCCCAATGGCTGGTCCTGGCACCTGTTCGCGACCTCGGACGCGGCCTGGGTGATCCGCGACATCACGCTGGATGGCAACACGTTCCGCAACAGTCACAGCGTGGACAAGCGCCATGTGGTGGCCTACGGCGGCTATGGCGTGGCCGTGATGTACGGACGCTGGAAGTTCGCCGCTGCGCGTTACCACAGCACGCGGGAGTTCAACGGCCAGCGCCAATCGCCGGTGTTCGGCAGCTTCACCATCAGCCGCTCGCTGTAGGCGAGGGGCTGAGGGTGAAGCGGGTAGGTTCTGACCGTTGGTCGGCACACCGGTTACTGCATCGCTCGCTGCAAGTGAGGCACTGCAGGTCGTGCCGGCCGCTGGCCGGCTGTTGGCACATCCGGATGGGTTCATGGGGAGCCGGCCAGCGGCCGGCTCTACCCACATCCGGATGGGCTCATTCGGAGCCGGCCAGCGGCCGGCTCTACCCCCCGTCCTGGATGGGTCGCTGGGGAGCCGGCCAGCGGCCGGCTCTACCTCCCGCGTGCGGGGGGAAGCGGCATCCCGAAACAGAAAAGGCCGGCATTTGCCGGCCTTTTCGTTCACCACGCCAAGGCGTGGATCATTCCGATTCCCACCACATCCAGAAGCTGTCCCACAGGCGCTTGAAGAAGCCGGCCTGCTCGACGGCGGCCACGGCCACCAGCGGTGCCTCGGCGATGACCTTGCCATCCAGCGTGACCTTCACGGTGCCGATCTGCTGGCCGGCAGTGAACGGTGCTTCCAGGGTCTTGGGCACGTCGATGCTCGGCTTCAGGTCGTTGTAGCGGCCGCGCGGCACGCTCACCAGCATCGGCTGGGCCACGCCCAGCTGTACCTTGTCGGTGGTGCCCTTCCAGACCTTGTGCTCGGCCACGGCCTTGCCCGGCTCGTACAGGCGATGGGTCTCGAAGAAGCGGAAGCCCCAGTTCAGCAGGGCCAGGCTGTCGTCGGCACGCTGCTTCTCCGACGCACCACCCAGCACTACGGCGATCAGGCGCTGGTCGCCACGCTGGGCCGAGCTCATCAGGCAGTAGCCGGCTTCGGACGTGTGGCCGGTCTTGATGCCATCCACGCTGCCATCGCGCCACAGCAGCAGGTTGCGGTTCGGCTGCTTGATGTTGCCGACCTGGAATTCCTTGATCTTGTTATACGCGTAGGTTTCCGGGTAATCACGCACCATCGCGCGGCCCAGCAGCGCCAGGTCGTAGGCGGTGCTGTGGTGGCCCTGTGCGGTCAGGCCGTGGGCGTTGACGAAGTGCGAGTCCTTCATGCCGATCTTGGCGGCGTAGCTGTTCATCAGCGACGCAAAAGCTTCTTCGCTGCCGGCCACATGCTCGGCCAGGGCGATCGCGGCGTCATTGCCGGACTGGATCGCCATGCCCTTTTCCATGTCTTCCAGGCGTGCGGTCTGGTTGACCGGGAAGCCGCTGTAGCTGCCGTCGGTACCGGCGCCACCTTCGCGCCAGGCGCGCTCGCTCATCATCACCTGGTCATCTGCACGGACCTTGCCGTTCTTGACCTCGGCGGCAACCACGTACGACGTCATCACCTTGGTGATGCTGGCCGGGGCCAGCTGCTCGTGGATGTTCTCGCCGGCCAGCACCTGGCCGGTGGCGTAGTCCATCAGGACCCAGGCCTTGGACACGCTCGGGGCCGGGGCCGGCGGGGTCGCGACGGTGGCCGGGGCGGCAGCGGCGGCGGCAGGCGCCGGCGTGGCCGGGGTCGGCAGCGGCGTCTGGGCGGAAGCCAGGCCCACCACCAGGGTGGCGGCCAGGGCGGTGGCGGCGGAACGGAAATTCATTGGACAGCAGGCTCCAGGGGACGGCCGGGAATGGAGGGTGGAACGTAACGGCCATTGTAAGGCCGGGGGAGCCTGGGCCGGCAGCACCGGCCCGGGCGGATCAATCCTTGACGATCTGCGGCGAACCCAGGCCCAGACCGGCGATGCGGCCGGCAAGTTCCGCGGCACTGGCATGGTCGGTGGCAGGAACGCGCAGACGGAACAGGGTGCGGCCACCGGCGGCGATGTCGCTGATGGTCGCGCCGACGATGCCGGCAGCGTTGAGCTGGCCCATCGCACGGTTGGCGTTGTCGCGACTGGAGAAGCTGGCGACCTGCACCATCACCGCGCCCACCACCTGCTGCGACAGGCTGGGTGCCGCCGGCGTGGCGGCGACGGTGCGCACGGGTGCCGGCGCGACGGCGCGCGGCGCGGCGCTGGCGACTGCAACCGGCGCCGGTGCGGTGCTGCGCAGCGGTGCACTCGGCGGCAGGCTGCTGACCGCCACCTCCGGCACGGTGCTGGCCACGCCCTGGGTGGTGGCCGGCTGGCCGCGTGCCGGCATGCCATCGGCCGGCAGGCGCTTGACCAGGCGATCGATATCGCTGTCGGCAGTGGCGCGCGCGGTCGCTGCCGGGCGTGCACTGGCCACCGCAGCTGCCGCTTCGGCGGCACGACGCTCGCGGCGGGACGGCTTCTGCGCCAGCAGGTTGCTCTCGCCCGGCTGCAGCGCGCGCACTTCCACGTTGCCGGTACCGCGCTGGGTGATGCCCAGGCGCACGGCGGCGGCATAACTGAGATCGACCACGCGACCATCGTGGAACGGGCCGCGGTCGTTGACGCGCACGATCACCGACTCGCCATTGTCTAGGTTGGTCACGCGGGCGAAGCTGGGCAGCGGCAGCGTCTTGTGCGCGGCGGTGAACTGGTACATGTCGTAGACCTCGCGGTTGGAGGTCAGGCGGCCATGGAACTTGGCGCCGTAGTACGACGCGGTACCGCGCTCGACATAGTCGTGGGTATCGTCGAGCACCTTGTACGACTTGCCCAGCACCACGTACGGCGACTTGTTGCCGATCGCCGAGCGCTCCTCGGCGGTCACTTCCGGCTCGGGAATGCAGGCCACGTTGGGAATGTAATCCGGCGTGCTGTCACGCACGCCCGGCTTGTACAGGCCACCGGCAGTGTAGTTGCCGCGGGTGCTCAGGTCTTCCTTGGCCGCCGCGTACGGTGACCCTTCCGGGCAGTGTGCCGGGCGCGAGCCACGCCCCTGCACCAGCGTGCCGCCGGACTTGCCACCATGGCCGGCCGTGGCCGGCTTCTTCGGCGCGCTGCTGCAGGCAGCCAGCGCGAGGACGATCAAGCCTGGGACCAGCCATCTGATGTTCATGCCGGGGGCAGCTCCTGTCCGGCGATGGCCTGGGACAACTGGAACACGGCCATCGCGTACATCTTCGAGAGGTTGTAGCGGGTGATCGCGTAGTAGTTCTGGAAGCCCAGCCAGTACTGCTTGCCGGTGCTGCCTTCAAGCGTGATCGGCGTGGCGGTGGCGCCCGGCTGCACCGGCGCGCCCGGCTGGTAGCCGCGCTGCGCCAGGTCGGCCATCGTCCAGGTCGGCATCCATTCGGTCGGATTGAACTCCTCGCGGCCCGGCGCCAGCGTGGCCGGCACGGCCACCTGCCCGCCACGCACCCAGCCGCCCTTCTTCACGAAGTAGTTGGCGATGGACGAGAACACGTCGTCGTAGCTGGTGAACAGGTCGCGGCGGCCATCACCGTTTCCGTCCACGGCGTAGTCGAGATAGCTGGACGGCATGAACTGGCCCATGCCCATCGCACCGGCATAACTGCCCTTGAGCGTGGTGATATCCAGTTTCTCTTCGTGGCCCAACTCGAACAGCTTGGCCAGCTCATCGCGGAAGAACAGCTCGCGGCGCACTTCGCGTTCCAGCTTGGCCGGGTCGCCGCTGCGCGGGTAATAGAACGCCAGCGTGTACAGCGCATCGAGCACGCGATGGCTGCCGGCATTCCTGCCGTAGCTGGTTTCCACGCCGATGATCGCGACGATCACTTCGGCCGGCACGCCGGTGCGCTGCTGCACGCGATCCAGTTCGGCGCGGTGTTCGGCCAGGAACGCGCGGCCGCCATCGATGCGCGCCTTGCTGATGAACATCGGCCGGTACTCATTCCACGGCTTGACCCGTTCGGCCGGGCGCGACATCGCGGCGATGATCGGCTGGCGCACCTGCGCCTGGTCGAGCACGCTGCTGATCTGCTCCGGCTTCAGGCCATAGCGCTTGGCGGTATCGGCAATGAAGCGGGCCCGTGCGACCTCGAACGGCACCGGGGTGAGATCGACAGGCGCCGCGGTGGCGGCGGTGGCTTCAGGCGCGGCCTCGGCCGGGCCATGGGCCTTGGCGGCGGGCTGGCGCGGCGTACTGCTGGCCTGGGGCGAAGACGGTGGGGACTTCGGCTGGGTCGCGCAGGCGACCAGGCCGAGGGTGAGCATGCAGGCCAGAGTGCGTCGAATCATCGTCGCAGGTTAGCAGGTCATGGATGAATTAAAACCCCTAACACCATGAATCACAACGATTTGCCTGCGACCAGCGTGAAATGTGAAGGCATCGTGATCGCCCTTCCCCATTCAGATAGAGGTTGCCGGTTGCGTCCCCATCCCCGCAGACGCAACCGGCGACCGGATCCGGTCGGTACCTGCGCGGCTGCCGCTCCCCAGTGGCAGTACCCCGCGCTCCCTGTACCCGTTGGATCAGTACTGCTTCCCGCCCGACGCCCCCTCGCGCTGCAACGATTGACGGCGCGCCGTGCCGAACGGGCCGCCATTGTGCAGGCCGATTACGACAAGTCCATTGATCAAGATCAACGCGGTGTAAAAGTGTGAACCAGCTAACGTTTTTTTGCGGACTTTCGTCAGCGGGCGTGCTGTCGTGCATCGGTGTGAGAACGCTTACACAACGGGCGTTGCGCAGTCAGGAAGTTTCCAGCCAACGGCGCAGCCCCTCGTGGGTGGTGTCTGGGTGGTCGCGGAAAGCAGAAGCCGCGGGTGGGCCGGTCGGGTTGGGTACGCGGGGGACGCCGTGAATCCGTCCCTGGAGGCTTGGC
>NZ_JBMRGJ010000023.1:0-64056 GCF_049384325.1 Stenotrophomonas sp. CASM114
GGCCACGGCATCCATGCCGCGGACACCCCGCCATCCGACACCTCCCCGCCTCCGACAGTTTCCCGGTGACGGTTGGTGGGTGTCGACCTTGCTCGACACGGTAGATCCACGCCATGCGTGGATGAGATCTGTCAGATCGAAGTGGGGCAGGGCACGTGGTATGCCGCTTTTGCTCTTGCTCTTCTTTTTTCTTTCCGTGGCGGGCGGAACCGCCGGAATGTGTCGGAGGCCGGGCGGGTGGGGATGACGGGGGTGTCCGCGGCATGGATGCCGCGGCCAAGCCCCCACGGACGGGTTTACGGCGTCCCCCGCCATCCCCACCCGCCCGGCCAAGCCCACCAATCCAACCGGGCTTTCCGCGACCAACCCAAACAAACTCCCGCCACGAGGGGCTGCGCCGTTGGCTGAAAATCCATGTAACCGCTTACAAGGAAACGGATTTTTGCCGCAACGGGTATCATGACCGGCTGACTTCACACAGGAGCCACCCGCTCATGCGCCGCAAGATCGTCGCCGGAAACTGGAAGCTGCATGGCAGCCGTCAATTCGCCAATGAACTGCTGGGGCAGGTGGCCGCCGGGCTGCCGCTGGAGGGGGTGGACGTGGTGATCCTGCCGCCGCTGCCGTACCTGGGCGAGCTGGTCGAGGACTTCGGCGAGACCAGCCTGGCCTTCGGCGCGCAGGACGTGAGCAGCAACGAGAAGGGCGCCTATACCGGCGAGGTCTGCGCGGCCATGCTGGTCGAGGTCGGGGCCCGCTATGGCCTGGTCGGCCATTCCGAGCGCCGCCAGTATCACCATGAAAGCAGCGAGCTGGTCGCGCGCAAGTTCGCCGCCGCCCAGCATGCCGGCCTGGTGCCGGTGCTGTGCGTGGGCGAGACCCTGGAGCAGCGCGAGGCCGGACAGACCGAAGCGGTCATCGCCAGCCAGCTGGCGCCGGTGCTGGAACTGGTCGGCGCGGCCGGCTTCGCCCAGGCCGTGGTCGCCTACGAGCCGGTCTGGGCCATCGGCACCGGCCGTACCGCCAGCAAGGAGCAGGCGCAGCAGGTGCACGCGTTCATCCGTGGCGAAGTTGCGCGCTTCGATGCTAGAATTGCTGATTCACTGCCCATTGTTTACGGCGGTAGCGTGAAGCCCGACAATGCCGGGGAACTGTTCGCGCAGCCGGATGTCGATGGTGGGCTGGTCGGCGGCGCCTCCCTGGTGGCCGCGGACTTCCTGGCCATCGCACGGGCGGCGGCCGCGAACTAATCCTAGAAGTATTGTCCGAGGGCGGTTTCCAATGCTGATGTTGATCCTCAATGTCGTCTACGTGCTGGTCGCTGTGGCCATGATCGCGCTGATCCTGATGCAGCGTGGCTCGGGTGCGGCGGCGGGTTCGGGCTTTGGCGCCGGCGCCTCGGGTACGGTGTTCGGTGCGCGTGGCGCCTCGAACTTCCTGTCCAAGTCGACCAAGTGGCTGGCCGTCGTGTTCTTCGGCATCAGTCTCTTCATGGCCTGGTATGCCGGTCACGGCACCCGTCCGGCGGCCGACCAGGACCTGGGCCTGATGTCCGCCCCGGCGGCCAGCGCGCCGGCGGCTCCGGCGGGCGAACTGCCGGCCGTTCCGAAGGCCGATCCGGTCCCGGCCGCCCCGGTTCCGGCGGCGAATGTGCCGGCTCAGGCGGAATCTTCGGTTTCTGGTGAAGAAAAGCCTTCGGAAGGCTCCCAGAAACACTGAAGCCGGTTACAATACGCGGCGCATCGGGAAGATAGTCTGATGTGATCGTTTGCCCAGGTGGCGGAATTGGTAGACGCACTACCTTGAGGTGGTAGCGACGCAAGTCGTAGGGGTTCGAGTCCCCTCTTGGGCACCATTTGTAAGTAAAGCGGGTTCGTCTGGCGCGCAAGGCGCCGGGCAGGTTCCCGTCCACTCCCCCATGCCAAAGCGCCTGCAGGCGCGGCGGCAGAGGCAAGAGAGAATCGCTGTGCTGGCCGAATATTTGCCTTCTCTGCTGTTTCTGATCGTTGCCACCGGTATCGGCATTACGCTGATGCTGGTTGGTCGATTCCTCGGTCCCCGCCGCCCCGATCTGGAAAAGCTGTCGCCGTACGAGTGCGGCTTCGAGGCCTTCGAAGACGCGCGCATGAAGTTCGACGTGCGCTACTACCTGATCGCGATCCAGTTCATCGTCTTCGACCTGGAAATCATCTTCATCGTGCCGTGGACCCAGGTCTTCATGGAGCTGGGCGCCCGTTCGCTCATCACCATGGGCCTGTTCGTCGGCATGCTGTTCCTCGGTTTCATTTACGTCTGGAAGAAGGGAGCGCTGGAATGGGAGTGATTCAGACTCTCGATGGCCTCATGAACAACCCGTCGCCGGAAGGCCGGGTTGATGACATCCTGCGGCCGGAAGGCGACAACCCGCTGCTGGAAAAGGGCTTCGTCACCACCAGCGTCGACGCACTGCTGAACTGGGCGCGCACCGGCTCAATGTGGCCGATGACCTTCGGCCTGGCCTGCTGCGCGGTCGAGATGATGCACGCCGGCGCCGCGCGCCTGGACCTTGACCGTTACGGCGTGGTGTTCCGCCCGTCGCCGCGTCAGTCCGACGTGATGATCGTGGCCGGTACCCTGGTCAACAAGATGGCCCCGGCGCTGCGCAAGGTCTACGACCAGATGCCGGACCCGAAGTGGGTCATCTCGATGGGTAGCTGCGCCAACGGCGGTGGCTATTACCACTACTCCTATTCTGTCGTGCGCGGCTGTGATCGCGTGGTGCCGGTGGACGTCTACGTCCCGGGCTGCCCGCCGACCGCCGAGGCGCTGGTGTACGGGATCCTGCAGCTGCAGAAGAAGATCTGGCGTACACAGACCATCGCCCGCTGACCCCTTAACCTGACAAGAGCGCGCCAAGCCCCCATGGCAGAGCAAGCATCCTTCATCGACCGACTCTCCGCACGTTTCGCTGGTGCGAAGGTCATCGTGGTCGAACCCCGCGGCGAAGTGACGCTGGAAGTGCCTGCCGCCGAGTGGCACGCCACCGCCCTGGCGCTGCGTGACGAGTTTGGTTTCGAGCAGGCCGTGGATCTGTGCGGCGTCGACTACCTCGGTTATGGCTCCGACGAATGGGACACCGCCGACGTGTCCTCGCAGGGCTTCAGCCGTGGCGTCGAAGGCAAGGCCCAGGGCCGCTTCGCGTGGGGCGAGTTCCCCACAGAGGAAAACGGTGCCGACGGTGCCCGCCCGCAGCACATGCCGACCCAGCGTTTCGCCGTGGTCGCCCAGCTGCGCTCGTACCAGCACAACCTGATGATGCACCTGCGCTGCTTCGCCCCTGACGAAGCGCTGCCGGTGGTGTCCTCGCTGACCAGCGTGTGGCCGGGCCTGAACTGGTTCGAGCGCGAAGCGTTCGACCTGTACGGCGTGATCTTCGAAGGCCACCCGGACCTGCGCCGGATCCTGACCGACTACGGTTTCGTCGGCCATCCGTTCCGCAAGGACTTCCCGCTGATCGGCAATGTCGAAGTCCGCTACGACGAAGAAAAGAAGCGCGTGATCTACGAACCGGTCACCTCGGTGGAGCCGCGTGTCGGCGTGCCGCGCGTGATCCGTGACGACGCCCGTCTGCAGACCGCAGCCGGTGAGCGCGCGCAGGAGGCAGTGAAGTGAGCCACGTACACCAGGCCGGCGAAGCGTTCGCCAGCAACGCCGCCGAAAGCCGGCAGGAAATCCGCAACTACACCATGAACTTCGGCCCGCAGCATCCGGCCGCTCACGGTGTGCTGCGCCTGATCCTGGAAATGGACGGCGAAACCATCATGCGTGCCGACCCGCACGTGGGTCTGCTGCACCGTGGCACCGAGAAGCTGGCCGAGTCCAAGCCGTTCAACCAGTCGATCGGCTACATGGATCGCCTCGACTACGTGTCGATGATGTGCAACGAGCACGCCTACGTGCGCGCGATCGAGACCCTGATGGGCATCGAGGCGCCGGAGCGTGCGCAGTACATCCGCACCATGTACGACGAGATCACCCGCATCCTCAACCACCTGATGTGGCTGGGCTCCAACGCGCTCGACCTGGGTGCGATGGCCGTGATGCTGTATGCCTTCCGTGAGCGCGAAGAGCTGATGGACTGCTATGAAGCGGTCTCCGGCGCGCGCATGCACGCGGCGTACTACCGCCCGGGCGGTGTCTACCGCGACCTGCCGGACCACATGCCGAAGTACAAGGAATCGCGCTGGCACAAGGGCAAGGCGCTGAAGCAGCTCAATGCTTCGCGCGAAGGCTCGCTGCTGGACTTCCTGGAGAACTTCACCGTCGAGTTCCCCAAGCGCATCGACGAATACGAAACCCTGCTGACCGATAACCGCATCTGGAAGCAGCGTACCGTCGGCATCGGCGTGGTCACTCCGGAACTGGCCCACCAGTGGGGCATGACCGGCGTGATGCTGCGCGGCTCGGGCATCGCCTGGGACCTGCGCAAGAAGCGCCCGTATGCCAAGTACGATGCCGTCGATTTCGACATCCCGCTGGGCAAGGAAGGCGACTGCTACGACCGCTACCTGGTCCGCGTCGCCGAAATGCGCGAATCCAACCGCATCATCAAGCAGTGCGTGGCGTGGCTGAAGGCCAACCCCGGCCCGGTCATGGTCAAGAACTTCAAGGTCGCTCCGCCCAAGCGCGAGGACATGAAGGACGACATGGAAGCGCTGATCCACCACTTCAAGCTGTTCAGCGAAGGCTATTGCGTGCCGGCGGGTGAAACCTATGCGGCCGTGGAAGCGCCCAAGGGCGAATTCGGCTGCTACCTGGTCTCCGATGGCGCCAACAAGCCCTTCCGCGTGCACCTGCGCGCACCGGGCTTCGCCCACCTGTCCTCGATCGATTCGATCGTGCGCGGCCACATGCTGGCCGACGTGGTGGCGATGATCGGTACCTATGACCTGGTGTTCGGCGAGGTTGACCGGTAATGCCGTCCGCCACGCCAACGCCCGCTGCAGGCAGCCGGCGCAAGCCGGCGCCGCAGTTTCTGGAATTTCACGTTATGCATTTCGCTGAGGTCGGCCGATGAAGGCGACAGGTAATTTCGAGGCGGCGCGCGACGTCGACCCGATGGTGGTGCTGAGCGACAAGACCCGCGCTCACATCGATCACTGGCTGTCCAAGTTCCCGCCGGACCGCAAGCGCTCTGCCGTGCTGCAGGGCCTGCATGCGGCCCAGGAGCAGAACCAGGGCTGGCTGACCGACGAGCTGATCGCCGCCGTCGCCAAGTACCTCGACCTGCCGCCGGTGTGGGCCTACGAGGTCGCCAGCTTCTACTCGATGTTCGAGACCGAGAAGGTGGGCCGCAACAACGTGGCCATCTGCACCAACATCAGCTGCTGGCTCAATGGCGCCGAGGACATCGTCCGCCATTGCGAGAAGAAGCTGGGCATCAAGCACGGTGAATCGACCCCGGACGGCCGCGTCTACCTCAAGCGCGAGGAAGAGTGCCTGGCCGGTTGTGGCGGCGCGCCGATGATGGTCATCAACGGTCACTACCATGAGCGTCTGACCCTGGAAAAGGTCGACGAGCTGCTGGACGGGCTGGAGTAAGGGCATGGCACATCACCACGAATCCAAGGGTCCGGTCGGCCCCGCGCCGCTGCCGCACCAGGTGGTTTACACCACCCTGCATTACGACACCCCGTGGTCGTACGAAAGCTACCTGAAGACCGGTGGCTACGCCGCCCTGCGCAAGATCCTCGAAGAGAAGATCCCGCCGGAGCAGGTCATCGAGATGGTCAAGGCCTCGGGCCTGCGCGGCCGCGGCGGCGCAGGCTTCCCGACCGGCCTGAAGTGGTCCTTCATGCCCAAGGGCAACATGCAGAAGTACATCCTCTGCAACTCGGACGAATCCGAGCCGGGCACCTGCAAGGACCGCGACATCCTGCGCTACAACCCGCATTCGGTGGTGGAAGGCATGGCGATCGCCTGCTACGCCACCGGTTCGACCGTGGGTTACAACTACCTGCGCGGTGAGTTCCACCACGAGCCGTTCGAGCACTTCGAGCAGGCCCTGGCCGACGCCTATGCGAACGGCTGGCTGGGCAAGAACATCCTCGGCAGCGGCGTAGACATCGACATCTACGGTGCGCTGGGCGCCGGCGCGTACATCTGCGGCGAAGAAACCGCGCTGATGGAATCGCTGGAAGGCAAGAAGGGCCAGCCGCGCTACAAGCCGCCGTTCCCGGCCAATTTCGGCCTGTATGGCAAGCCGTCGACGATCAACAACACCGAAACCTACGGTTCGGTGCCGGCGATCATCCGCAACGGTCCGGAGTGGTTCAAGGGCCTGAGCCTGACCGCCAACGGCGGTCCGAAGTGCTTCTCGGTGTCCGGCTGCGTGCAGAACGGCGGCAACTTCGAAGTGCCGCTCGGCACCAAATTCCACGACCTGCTGGAAATGGCCGGTGGCCTGCGTCCGGGCCGCACGCTGAAGGGCGCGATCCCGGGCGGCGTGTCGATGCCGGTGCTGACCGCGGCCGAGCTGGAGGACCTGCCGATGGACTACGACACCATCCGTGCACTGGGCTCCGGCCTGGGTTCGGGCGCGATCGTGGTGCTCGACGACAGCGTCTGCTGCGTCAAGTTCGCCTGCCGCATCAGCCAGTTCTTCCACAAGGAATCCTGCGGCCAGTGCACCCCGTGCCGTGAAGGTACCGGCTGGATGCACCGCGTGCTGGAGCGCATCGTCGCCGGCAAGGCCACGATGGAAGACCTGCACCAGCTGAAGGCGGTGGCGGGGCAGATCGAAGGCCACACCATCTGTGCGTTCGGTGAAGCGGCTGCATGGCCCATCCAGGGCTTCCTGCGCCAGTTCTGGGACGAATTCGAGTACTACATCGTCAACGGTCATTCGATGGTTGACGGCAAGAAGGTGGAGGCAGCCGCCGCATGAGCGCGCAACCCGTAAACCCGAACGTGCCACCGGATCACGTGACCATCGAGATCGATGGCAAGTCGCTGGTCGTGCCCAAGGGTTCGATGATCATCCAGGCGGCCGACAAGGCCGGTATTCCGATTCCGCGCTTCTGCTACCACGAGAAGCTGCCGATCGCCGCCAACTGCCGCATGTGCCTGGTGGACGTGGAGAAGTCGCCGAAGCCGGCGCCGGCCTGCGCCACCCCGGTGATGGACGGCATGAAGGTCGCCACCCGTAGCGAGAAGGCACTGAAGTTCCAGCGCTCGGTGATGGAGTTCCTGCTCATCAACCACCCGCTGGACTGCCCGATCTGCGATCAGGGCGGCGAGTGCGAGCTGCAGGACGTCTCGTTGGGCTATGGCCGTTCGGTCAGCCGCTTCAACGAGCGCAAGCGCGTGGTGCCGGACGAGGACATGGGCCCGCTGGTCGCCACCGAGATGACCCGCTGCATCCAGTGCACCCGCTGCGTCCGCTTCACCGCCGACGTTGCCGGTACCTACGAACTGGGTGGCATGTACCGCGGTGAGAACCTGCAGATCGGCACCTTCGACGGCAAGCCGCTGACCACCGAGCTGTCCGGCAACGTCGTCGACGTCTGCCCGGTCGGCGCGCTGACCAACAAGGTGTTCCAGTTCCGCGCCCGTCCGTGGGAACTGACCGCGCGCGAATCGCTGGGCTACCACGACGCGATGGGTTCGAACCTGTTCCTGCACGTGCGTCGCGGTGAAGTGCTGCGCACCGTGCCGCGCGACAACGAAGCCGTGAACGAGTGCTGGCTGTCCGACCGTGACCGCTACTCGCACCAGGGCCTGTACAGCGAAGACCGTGCGGTCAAGCCGCTGCGCAAGGTCAATGGCGAGTGGAAGGAAGTGAGCTGGGCTGAAGGCCTGGCCGCGGCCGCCGAGATCCTCAAGGCCAACCAGGGCGACAACCTGGGCGTGCTGGTGCACCCGTCCACCTCGAACGAGGAAGGCGCGTTGCTGGCCCGCCTGGCCAAGGGCCTGAGCACGGGCAACATCGACCACCGCATCAACAACCGCGATTTCTCCGACGCCGCAACCGCCGAAGTGTTCGGCCTGCCGCTGGCCGAAATCGAGGGCGCTGACCGCATCGTCGTTCTGGGCAGCAACATCCGCCACGAACTGCCGCTGCTGCACGCCCGCCTGCGCAAGGCGCAGACCACCAAGGGCGCGAAGATCCATGTCGTCAACCCGGTGGACTTCGACTTCGCCTTCAGCATCGCCGGCAAGCAGATCGTCGCACCGTCGAAGTTCGTCGACGCGCTGGCCAACGCCGAGCTGCGTTCGGCAGTGCAGGGCGGCAACAACACCGTGCTGATCGTCGGTGGCATCGCCGAAAACCACCCGCAGGCTGCCGCGATCCGCGCTGCTGCGCGTGAGTTCGCCGCCGCCACCGGTGCCAAGCTGTGCCGCATCCCGCAGGGCGCCAACGCCGTTGGCCTGACCCGCGCCGGTGTGCTGCCGGCTGGCAAGGACGTCGCCGCGATGCTGGCGCAGCCGCGCCAGGCCTATGTGGTGTACGGCCTTGAGCCGGGCCTGGACTTCGCCGATGCACCTGCCGCGCGCAAGGCGCTGGCCGGTGCCCAGGTGGTGGCTTTCAGCCAGTTCGCCTGTGCCTCGACCCGCGACGTCGCCGACGTGATCCTGCCGATCGGTGCGCTGCCGGAAATCGACGCCACCCTGACCAACCTCGATGGTCGCGAGCAGTCGGCCCGTGCCGGCGGCAAGCTGCCGGGCGAGGCCCGTGAAGGCTGGCGCGTGCTGCGCGCCCTGGGCGGCGAGCTGGCCGTGGCCGGTTTCGACTTCACCGACCTGGCCGGCCTGCGCGCCAGCCTGGCCCCGGTACCGGTCACCGTTGCCGCTTCGGCGCAGCCGGTGGTTGCCGGCGAAGGCCTGGAAGTGGCTTCGACCGCCGCGATCTACCGCACCGATGCGGTGGTCCGTCGCGCCCCGGCGCTGCAGTCGCATCCGCTCAACAACGCCCCGCGCATCGTGCTGAACGCTGAAGATGCCGCTCGCCTGCAGCTGCAGGAAGGGCAGATGGCCAAGGTCGGCACCGATGCCGGCAAGGCCACCCTGCCGGTGGTGGTCGACGCCCGCGTCGCTGCGGGTTCGGTCTGGATTGAATCGGGCCACGGCGCGACCGCGCCGCTGGGTGCCGCTCGCGTAACGGTGGTGGCTGCATGAACGAATTGCTGTTGAACGCGGTCGACCCGCTGCACCAGTGGCTGCTTGGCCTCGGTGACATCGGCGCGCTGATCTGGATCATCCTGAAGATCCTGGTGATCACCGTTCCGGTGATCATCTCGGTGGCCTTCTACGTGGTCTGGGAACGCAAGCTGATCGGCTGGATGCACGTCCGCCACGGCCCGATGTACGTGGGCATGGGCATCTTCCAGGCCTTCGCCGACGTCTTCAAGCTGCTGTTCAAGGAAGTGGTCCAGCCGAGCAGCGCCAACAAGGCGATCTACCTGCTGGCCCCGCTGATCACCCTGGCCCCGGCCTTCGCGGCCTGGTCGGTGGTGCCCTTCGATTCGCAGATCGTGCTGTCCAATGCCAATGCCGGCCTGCTGTACCTGCTGGCGATGACCTCGCTGGGCATCTACGGCATCATCCTGGCCGGTTGGGCGTCCAACTCGAAGTATGCGTTCCTGGGTGCGATGCGCGCCTCGGCGCAGATGATCAGCTACGAAATCGCCATGGGCTTCGCCCTGGTCGGCGTGATGATCGCCTCGGGCAGCCTGAACCTGAGCAACATCGTGATGGCGCAGGCCGGCAGTTCCGGCTTCTTCGACTGGTTCCTGCTGCCGCTGTTCCCGCTGTTCGTCATCTACTGGGTCTCGGGCGTGGCTGAAACCAACCGCGCGCCGTTCGACGTGGTGGAAGGCGAATCGGAAATCGTCGCCGGCCACATGGTGGAATACTCCGGCGGTGCCTTCGCTCTGTTCTTCCTGGCCGAATACGCGAACATGATCCTGATCAGCTTCCTGATCTCGATCTTCTTCCTCGGCGGCTGGCTGAGCCCGGTCCAGGGCTGGGTCAACTTCGGCGATGTCTCGCCGCTGGTCGACTGGATCTGGAAGGGGGGCGCGCCGTGGCTGTTCGTCAAGGTGTTCTTCTTCGCCAGTGCCTACATCTGGTTCCGCGCCAGCTTCCCGCGCTTCCGCTACGACCAGATCATGCGCCTGGGCTGGAAGGTCTTCATCCCGCTGGCCATTCTGTGGATCGCGGTTACCGCCGTCATGGTGTTCTTCGGCGTGATTCAAAAGGGCGTCTAAAGTGATGAACAGGATTACCCATTACTTCAAGAGCCTGCTGCTGCTCGAACTGCTGGCGGGCCTCTGGCTGACGCTGAAGTACAGCTTCAAGCCGAAGTACACGATGATGTACCCGATGGAGAAGTTCCCGCAGTCGCCGCGCTTCCGTGGCCTGCATGCGCTGCGCCGTTATCCCAACGGCGAAGAGCGCTGCATCGCCTGCAAGCTGTGCGAAGCGGTGTGCCCGGCGCTGGCCATCACCATCGACTCGGCCAAGCGCGAGGACGGCACCCGCCGCACCACGCGTTATGACATCGACCTGTTCAAGTGCATCTTCTGTGGCTTCTGTGAGGAAAGCTGCCCGGTGGACTCGATCGTCGAAACCCACATCCTCGAGTACCACTTCGAGAATCGTGGCGAAAACATCGTTACCAAGCCGCAGCTGCTGGCCCTGGGCGACCGTCTCGAAAACGAGATCGCCGAGCGTCGCGCCGCCGATGCCGCTTACCGCTGAGGTCGAGAGATGGATTGGGTAAATATCGCTTTCTGGGTGTTCGCCATCGCGGCAACGGTTTCGGCCGGTGCGGTGATCAGCGTGCGCAACCCGGTTCACGCCGTGCTCTGCCTGGTGCTGACCTTCTTCTCCATCGCCTGCGTGTGGCTGCTGGTGGGCGCCGAGTTCCTCGGTGTGGCGCTGGTGCTGGTCTACGTCGGTGCGGTGATGGTGCTGTTCCTGTTCGTGGTGATGATGCTGGACATCGACCCCACCAAGCTGCGTGAGGGCTGGGTGCGCTACCTGCCGGTTGGCCTGATTGTCGCGGTCGCGATGCTGGCGCAGATGCTGATCCTGATCGGAGTCAAGGCGCGTTCGGTCACGCCGTTCCCGGCCGACAACGCCGCTGCGGTCGCCGCCGACAGCTCCAACATCACCTGGCTGGCACGCACGCTGTTCACCGAGTACCTGCTGCCGTTCGAGTTCGCCGCCGTCATCCTGACCGTGGCCGTGGTTGCCGCCGTGATGCTGACCCTGCGTCGCCGTACCGGCGTGAAGAGCCAGAACCCGGGCCAGCAGACCATGGTCAAGGCCGGCCAGCGCCTGCGCATGGTCAAGATGGGTGCCGAAGCACCGGTCGTGCACAGCAACAGCAAGCCGGTCGCCGGCGAGGAGACCCAGCCGTGATCACCCTTGGCCATATCCTCGCGCTGGGCGCGGTGCTGTTCGCCATCAGCCTGGCCGGTATCTTCCTCAACCGGAAGAACGTCATCGTCCTGCTGATGTCGATCGAGCTGATGCTGCTGTCGGTGAACATCAATTTCGTCGGCTTCTCGCGTCAGCTGGGCGATCCGTCCGGCCAGCTGTTCGTGTTCTTCATCCTGACCGTCGCCGCCGCGGAAGCCGCCATCGGCCTGGCGATCCTGGTGACCCTGTTCCGTACACGCCGCACGATCAATGTCGGCGAAGTCGATTCGTTGAAGGGCTGATCCACAGATGGAAATCACTCTCTCCAAGAGTCTGTTGATCGCAGTGGTGCTCGCACCGCTGTTCGGCAGCATCATCGCCGGCCTGTTCGGTCGCCAGGTCAAGCGCTTCGGCGCGCAGACCATCACCATCCTCGGCGTCGCGGTGGCCTGCGGCCTGTCGATGTATACGCTCTACCAGCTGCTGTGGGGCGGGGCGCAGCCGTTCAACCAGAACATCTACACGTTCTTCGAAGTCGGCCAGTACTCGGCCCACGTCGGTTTCATGGTCGACAAGCTGACCGCGATGATGATGGTGGTGGTGACCTTCGTGTCGCTGCTGGTCCACATCTACACGATCGGCTACATGCAGGACGATCCGGGCTACCAGCGGTTCTTCAGCTACATCTCGCTGTTCACCTTCTCGATGCTCACCCTGGTGATGAGCAACAACTTCCTGCAGCTGTTCTTCGGCTGGGAAGCGGTGGGCCTGGTGTCGTACCTGCTGATCGGCTTCTGGTTCAAGCGCCCGACCGCGATCTTCGCCAACATGAAGGCGTTCCTGGTCAACCGCGTCGGTGACTTCGGCTTCCTGCTGGGCATCGCCGGCGTGCTGTGGGTGTTCGGCACCCTGGATTACTCGCAGGTGTTCTCGCAGGCCGGCATGCTGGCCGACCCGCGCGCCCAGCTGCAGATCTGGGACGGCACGATCCTGGGCATGCAGCTGCTGAACGAGCCGGTGATCTGGTCGATCGCCACCGTCATCTGCATCTGCCTGTTCATCGGTGCCATGGGCAAGTCGGCCCAGGTCCCGCTGCATGTGTGGCTGCCGGACTCGATGGAAGGCCCGACCCCGATCTCGGCGCTGATCCACGCCGCGACGATGGTGACCGCCGGTATCTTCATGGTCACCCGCATGTCGCCGCTGTTCGAGCTGTCGCAGACCGCGCTGAACTTCGTGCTGTTCATCGGTGCCACCACCGCGTTCTTCACCGGCCTGATCGGCATCGTGCAGAACGACATCAAGCGCGTGGTCGCGTACTCGACTCTGTCGCAGCTGGGCTACATGACGGTTGCGCTGGGCGTGTCGGCCTATTCGGCTGCCGTGTTCCACCTGATGACCCACGCCTTCTTCAAGGCCCTGCTGTTCCTGGGCGCCGGCTCGGTCATCATCGCGATGCACCACGAGCAGGACATGCGCAAGATGGGCGGCCTGCGCAAGTACATGCCGATCACCTTCATCACCATGTGGATCGGTACCCTGGCGCTGGTCGGCACGCCGTTCTTCTCCGGCTTCTACTCGAAGGACACCATCATCGAGGCGGCCGAGCTGCACGCGCACCTGTCCAACAGCTGGGTGGCCACCTATGGCTACTGGGCGGTGCTGGGTGGCGTGATCGTCACCAGCTTCTACAGCTTCCGCCTGCTGTTCCTGACCTTCCACGGCAAGGAGCGTTTCCGCGACGCGCATGATGACCACGCCCATGGCCACGGCCATGACGATCACCACGCCGCCGACGCCCACCACGGCGATGCGCATCATGACGACCACGGCCATGGCCACGGTCCGCACGAGCCGCACGAAACCCCGTGGGTGGTGACCCTGCCGCTGATCCTGCTGGCCATCCCGTCGATCGCCATCGGTTTCTTCAGCATCGGCCCGATGCTGTACGGCACCGACTGGGCCGGCAACCACGCGCACGATGCCATCAAGGGCCAGGCGCACACGTTCTTCACCGGCATCGTCGACTTCTACGATCCGGCCAAGAACACCATCGGCTTCCTGGGTGAGGAGTTCCATGGCCCGGTCGCCTTCGCGCTGCATGGCATGATGGCTCCGGCGTTCATGCTGACCGTTGCGGGCTTCCTGCTGGCCGCACTGTTCTACCTGTGGAAGCCGGACCTGTCGGGCAAGGCCCGCAAGACCTTTGCTCCGCTGGTGTCGGTGCTTGAAAACAAGTACGGCTTCGACAGGCTGTGGATCGATGGCTTTGCCGGTGGCAGCGTCAAGCTGGGCAAGGTCTCGCGCTGGATCGACAGCAACATCGTCGACGGCGTGGTCAATCTCTCGGCACGTGTTGTGGACGTCGCAGCCGGCGTGCTGCGTCGTACCCAATCCGGTTTCCTCTATCACTACGCCTTCGCGATGATCATCGGCCTGATTGCCCTGCTGGGCGTGCTGATGCATTACCTGCGTTGATGACCTGTACGGAATAAGAAGACGTGTCGAACTGGCCTCTACTCAGTGTCCTCATCTGGCTGCCGATCATCGGTGGTGCCCTGATCCTTGCGATCCGTGATGCGCAGACCGCCCGCTGGGCGTCGCTGGGCGTAGCGGTGCTGACCTTCGTGGCGAGCCTCTCGCTGCTGAGCGGCTACAACGCAGGCGTCGATGGTCTGCAGTTCGTCGAGACCCATGCCTGGATCCCGGCGTACAAGATCGGCTACAACCTGGGCGTGGACGGCATTGCCGTGGCGCTGATCCTGCTGACCACCCTGGTCAGCGTGCTTGCCCTGATCGGCGCCTGGAGCGCCATCGACAAGCGCGTGAACCAGTACGTGGCGGCCTTCCTGATCCTGGAAGGTGTCACCGTCGGCATCTTCGCCGCGACGGACGCGATGCTGTTCTACGTGTTCTTCGAAGCGATGCTGATCCCGATGTTCCTGATCATCGGTGTCTGGGGCGGTCCGCGCCGCATCTACGCCGCGCTGAAGTTCTTCCTGTACACCTTCCTCGGCTCGGTGCTGATGCTGGTGGCGCTGATCTACCTGTACATGAAGGGCGGCAGCTTCCAGTTGGCCGACCTGTACGCGCTGCCGCTGTCGGCCAAGGAGCAGACCTGGATCTTCTTCGCCTTCCTGATCGCCTTCGCGGTCAAGGTGCCGATGTTCCCGGTCCACACCTGGCTGCCGGACGCCCACGTGGAAGCGCCGACCGCCGGTTCGGTGATCCTGGCCGCGATCGCCCTGAAGATCGGTGGCTACGGCTTCCTGCGCTTCAACCTGCCGATCGTCCCGGACGCGTCGCAGGAGTGGGCCTGGCTGGTGATTGCACTGTCGCTGATCGCGGTGATCTACGTCGGCCTGGTCGCCCTGGTGCAGGACGACATGAAGAAGCTGATCGCCTATTCGTCGATCGCGCACATGGGCTTTGTCACCCTGGGCACCTTCATCGCGCTGTGGCTGGTGCGCGAAGCCGGCAACGCCGATGCCGCGCGCCTGGGCCTGCAGGGCGCCATGGTGCAGATGATCTCGCACGGCTTCGTGTCCGGCGCGATGTTCTCCTGCGTCGGCGTGCTGTACGACCGCATGCACAGCCGCCGCATCGCCGACTACGGCGGCGTGGTCAACGTGATGCCGTGGTTCGCCACCTTCGCGATGCTGTTCTTCATGGCCAACGCGGGCCTGCCGGGTACCAGCGGTTTCGTTGGCGAGTTCATGGTCATCCTCTCGGCCTTCCAGCGTAATCCGTGGATCGCCCTGGGCGCGGCCACCACCCTGATCATCGGCGCCGCCTACACCCTGTGGCTGTACAAGCGCATCTTCTTCGGTGAAGTGGCCAACAGCCATGTTGCCGAACTGAAGGACATCAACGGCCGCGAATGGCTGGTGCTGGGCGTGTTCGCCATCGGCGTGCTGGCCCTGGGCATCTACCCCAAGCCGCTGACCGACCTGATGGAGCCCTCGATCGCGAAGCTGGCGATGCAGATCGCATCCAGCAAGCTGCTGTAATTCCAGGATTTGATGATGACCACCTCGCCGCTGCTGCCATTGACCGCCGCTGACCTGCCACCGCTCGCTCCCGAGCTGGTGCTGATCGGCAGCGCCTTCGCCCTGATGATCCTCGACCTGTTCGTCAGCAACCGGAACAAGATCGTCACCCACCTGTTCTCGCTCGCTGCGCTGGCCGTGGTGCTGTTCATGCTGGCCACCGGCGTGGGCGGGCAGGGGGAGGTCTTCCATGGCATGTTCGTGCGCGATACCGCCGCGGACGTGATGAAGACCGGGATCGTGCTGCTCAGCGGCCTGACCCTGGTCTACGGCTGGCGCTACCTGCGTGATCGCGACCTGTTCCAGGGCGAGATCCCGGTGCTGATCCTGTTCGGCACCGCCGGCATGATGATCCTGGTCTCGGCCGGCAGCCTGCTGATGGTCTACCTGGGCCTGGAACTGCTGGCGCTGTGCTCCTACGCCCTGGTCGCCAGCAACCGCGAAAGCGGCCTGGCGTCGGAAGCGGCGATGAAGTACATCGTGCTGGGTTCGCTGGCCTCGGGCCTGCTGCTCTACGGCATGTCGCTGATCTACGGCGCCACCGGCAGCCTGCACCTGGATGTGATCCGCGAGGCCATCCCGCACTCGGAAGAGCGCGTGCTGCTGATCACCGGTGCGGTGTTCATGATCGCCGGCGTCGCCTTCAAGCTGGGCGCCGCGCCGTTCCACATGTGGCTGCCGGACGTGTACCAGGGTGCCCCGGCACCGATCGCACTGTTCATCAGCTCGGCGCCGAAGCTGGCCGCGTTCGGCATGGCCTACCGCCTGCTGGAAATGGGCGTGGGCCCGCTGTCGACCGAACTGCAGCTGCTGATTGCCGGCCTGGCCGCGGTATCGCTGGTCATCGGCAACCTGATGGCCATCGCGCAGAGCAACCTCAAGCGCATGCTGGCGTTCTCCACCGTCTCGCACATCGGCTTCCTGCTGATGGGCATCGCCGGTGGCGGTTCGCAGGGCTACGCCGCCGCGCTGTTCTACGCACTGGCCTACGCGATCATGTCCACCGCCGCCTTCGGCGCGATCATCGCGCTGTCGCGTGCCGGCTTTGAAGCCGAGAACATCGAGGACTTCAAGGGCCTGAACGCCCGCAACCCGTGGATGGCCGGCCTGGTGCTGTGCATCATGGCGTCGCTGGCCGGCATCCCGCCGTTCCTGGGCTTCTGGACCAAGCTGGCGGTGCTGGGCGCGGCCGTCAACGGCGGCCTGCTGTGGCTGGCCATCCTCGGCGTGCTGTGCGCCGTGGTCGGCTGCTTCTACTACCTGCGCCTCATCAAGGTCATGTACTTCGATGAGCCGGTGGGCGAGGCCATGCCGCGCAGCAACGACCGCGTGCTGGGCGTGGTGCTGGGCGTGAATGCCCTGGCGCTGCTCGCGCTGGGCCTGGCCTGGAACCCGATCATGGTCTGGTGCCAGCAGGCATTTGCGCATCTTGCATAAAAGTTGACACAAAGCTGCGCGATTCGTGTAATATGCGCAGCCTGAGTTGTCACTGCAGCGGTTCAGCCAGAACATCGTTGCGGTAGCCTTCCTCGAAAGAGCAGGGCAGCAGTTCAAACACTTCCGGTGCGGGGTGGAGCAGTCTGGCAGCTCGTCGGGCTCATAACCCGAAGGTCGCAGGTTCAAATCCTGCCCCCGCTACCAACGTCGGACCGGCGCCAACCGGTTCGATGAATGAGGGAAAGCTTGCATTTTTCGCAGCAATGCCTCATGATTCCGCTTCTGATGCGGGGTGGAGCAGTCTGGCAGCTCGTCGGGCTCATAACCCGAAGGTCGCAGGTTCAAATCCTGCCCCCGCTACCAAGTAAAGAGATCGCCTTCGAAGTCCTGCTTCGAGGGCGTTTTTCTTTGGGGTCTGCGTTGTTTCTGCGTGATCGGGGTCAGATCCCTTATCCACGGGAAAAGGGATCTGACCCGGGTCCGCACCTTGCACCAGCGCGGTGCAGTCGCTATCATCAGCGGCCTAGCAGTACCCCTGAAGGCGGCCTCCCAGCGGGAGTCCGGACCCGGAAGGAGGGCCGCAACCGGCAGGCAATGCAGGTTGCAACCGGAATCCAGTCACCGGAGTCTTTCCGGAAAAGGGGCCCAACGGGCCCTTTGTCGTTTCCGGGGCGTCACGTTTCCACGCCGGCCAAGGCCGGCACCCAACCATAGAGATCAAGGCAGGCTGTGAGCGACAAGGCAACCGACATCGCGAATCTGCTCGCCCCGACCGTTGTGTCGCTGGGCCTGGAGCTGCTGGGCGTTGAGTATCTGCCGGCCCCCGGCGGTGCGACCCTGCGCCTTTACATCGACGTGCCGCTGGCTGAACAGCCCGAGCGCATCATCAATGTCGACGACTGCGAGCGGGTCAGCCGCGAAGTGTCGGCGCAGCTGGACGTCGAGGACCCGATCAGCGGCAATTACACGCTGGAAGTGTCCTCGCCGGGCGTCGACCGTCCTCTGTTCAGCCTGGAGCAGTTCGGCCGTCACCTCGGCGAATCGGCCAAGGTCACGCTGAAGCTGCCGCAGGACAACCGTCGTCGCCTGCAGGGTCGTATCGAGGCGACCGACGAGGCGGCGGGGACCATCACTTTCATCGTCGACAAGGCCGAAGTGGTCGTGTCGGCCGACAACATCGACAAGGCACGGATCATGCCCGACTGGGTGGCGCTGGGGCTGGCCCCGAGCAAGCCGACCGGTCCGGCACCGAAGCGTCCGAAGCCGAACACGAATTCTTCTTCCAACGAGCCGGCGGCAAAGAAGCCGCGCGCGGAGTGAGCCAATGAGCAAGGAACTGTTGCTGGTAGTCGACGCAGTCGCCAACGAGAAGGGCGTGCCGCGTGAAGTGATCTTCGATGCCATCGAGGCCGCCCTGGCCTCGGCAGCGAAGAAGCGCTATCCCGACGAGGAAGTGCTGACCCGCGTGGTCATCGACCACAAGGACGGCAGCTACGAAACCTTCCGCCGCTGGGAAGTGGTGGCCGATGACGTGGTCATGGAATCGCCGGACCGCCAGATCCGCCTGATGGATGCCGTCGATGAAGCCGAAGGCGTCGAGGTCGGCGACTACATCGAAGAGCAGATCGAGAACCCGGATTTCGGCCGCATCGCTGCCCAGGCCGCCAAGCAGGTCATCGTCCAGCGCGTGCGCGAAGCCGAGCGCCAGCAGGTCGTGGATGCGTGGAAGGATCGCGTGGGTGAGCTGATCACCGGCGTGGTCAAGCGCGCCGAGCGCGGCAACATCTATGTCGACCTCGGTGGCAACGCCGAAGGCTTCATCCCGAAGGACAAGGGCATCCCGCGCGACGTGCTGCGCGCCGGTGACCGCGTGCGCGGCTACCTGGCCGAAGTGCGCTCGGAGCCGCGTGGCCCGCAGCTGTTCATCAGCCGTGCCGCCCCGGAATTCATGATCGAGCTGTTCAAGCTGGAAGTGCCGGAAGTCGGCCAGGGCCTGGTGGAAATCAAGGCCTGTGCACGTGACCCGGGCGACCGCGCCAAGATCGCCGTGCTGGCCCACGACCAGCGCACCGATCCGATCGGCGCCTGCATCGGCATGCGCGGTTCGCGCGTGCAGGCCGTGTCCAACGAGCTCAATGGCGAGCGCGTGGACATCGTGCTGTGGAACGACAACCCCGCCAACTTCGTCATCAACGCGATGGCGCCGGCCGAAGTGCAGTCGATCATCGTCGATGAAGACAAGCACTCGATGGACCTGGCCGTTGCCGAAGACCGCCTGGCCCAGGCGATCGGCAAGGGCGGCCAGAACGTGCGCCTGGCCAGCCGCCTGACCGGCTGGCAGCTCAACGTGATGACCCAGGACCAGGTCACCGCCAAGTCGGAAGCCGAGCAGGCTGCGGCCCGCCAGCTGTTCATGGACAAGCTGGAAGTGGACGAGGAAATCGCCGGCATCCTGGTCAGCGAAGGCTTCGGCACCGTCGAGGAAATCGCATATGTCCCGGTCGGCGAACTGCTGGCCGTGGAAGGTTTCGACGAGGACATCGTCGAAGAGCTGCGCGCTCGTGCCCGCGATGCGCTGCTCAATGAGGCCCTGGCAGTCGAGGAAGGCCTTGAAGACGGCCAGCCGGCGCAGGACCTGCTGTCCCTGAAGGGCATGGACGAAGCCACCGCATACGCGCTGGCCGGCCACGGCGTGCGTACCAGCGAGGATCTGTCCGACCTGGCCGCCGACGAGGTCATGGACTTCGGCATCGAAGGACTGGATCAGGCGCGCGCCGCTGCGCTGATCCTGGCCGCCCGTGCCGAGGAGATCGCCCGACTGGAACGCGGCGAATGAGCCGGCAATGAACAGGGCCCTGAGCCGCTCAGGGCGTAGAATCCGCGCCACCTCCACATGCGGGGGGGCGCCCACAAGATCATAGGATCCGAATGTCGCAGCAAACCACCATCCGCAAGCTTGCCGAACTGGTCAACACGCCGGTCGAAAAACTGCTGGAACAGCTGGCCGGTGCCGGCATGAAGTTCAGCGGTCCCGACCAGGTCGTGACCAGCTCCGAGAAGGTGAAGCTCCTGGGCTTCCTTCGTCGTTCGCACGGCAAGCCCGAGCAGGCCCCGGAAGAGACCGATCAGTCTGCGAAGAAGATCACGCTCAACCGCCGGAAGCAGCAGGAAGTGACGGTCAATTCCGGTCGCAACAAGACGACCGTGAATGTCGAGGTGCGCCAGAAGCGTACCTACGTCAAGGATGGTGCTCGCGCCATGACCCCGGACGAAGAGCGCGCCGACATCCTGCGCAAGCTGGAAGAGTCGCGTGCCCGCAACCTTGCCGAACAGCAGGCCCTGGCCGAGAAGGATCGTCTGCGCGACGAAGCCATCGTCCGTGCCCGTGAGGAAGAGGCCGCCGCCAAGGAACGCGCCGAGGCCGAAAAGAAGGCCGCCGAGGAAGCTGCGGCTGCCGCCAAGGCGGCCGAGACGCTGGCTGCCAGCAAGCCCAAGCGTGCTCCGATCGACGAAACCGCGCCGCGCCCGCCGCGCACCCCGGCCGCAGCCCCGGCTGCGCCGCGTGGTGCACCGCCGCCGCCGCGCAACGACGACCGCAACAACCGCAGCGCGCCGCGCAACGAGCGTGGCCCGGGTGACCGTTTCGCCGGCCAGATGCACCTGTCGGCCGCCGACCGTGCGCGTCGTGGCAACAGCAACAACAGCAACACCCGGGGTCGTCCGGGCGGGCGCAACCAGGCCGGTGGCCGTCGCGACATGTCGCGCGGTGGCAACAATGCCGGCCCGCACGCCTTCGAGCGTCCGACCGCACCGGTGGTGCGTGAAGTGGCGATCGGCGACACCATCACCGTGGCCGACCTGGCGCAGAAGCTGGCGCTGAAGGGCGGCGAGGTGGTCAAGGCGCTGTTCAAGATGGGCGTGATGGCGACCATCACCCAGTCCATCGACCACGACACCGCCGCACTGGTGACCGAAGAACTCGGCCACAAGGCGATCCGTGCCAACGACAACGACGCCGAAGACGCACTGCTGGCCTCGACCGGTGAAAACCAGGGCGAAGCCACCCAGCGTCCGCCGGTGGTCACCATCATGGGCCACGTCGACCACGGCAAGACCTCGCTGCTGGATTACATCCGCCGCACCAAGGTCGCCACCGGCGAAGCGGGTGGCATCACCCAGCACATCGGCGCTTACCACGTCGATACGCCGAAGGGCGTGATCAGCTTCCTGGACACCCCGGGCCACGCCGCCTTCACCTCGATGCGTGCGCGCGGCGCCAAGCTGACCGACATCGTGGTGCTGGTCGTGGCCGCCGACGACGGTGTCATGCCGCAGACCAAGGAAGCGATCCAGCACGCCCGTTCGGCGGGTGTGCCGCTGATCGTGGCGATCAACAAGATCGACAAGTCCGACGCGGATCCGATGCGGGTCAAGAACGAACTGCTGTCCGAGCAGGTCGTGGCCGAAGACTTCGGTGGTGACACCCAGATGGTGGAGATCTCGGCCAAGACCGGCCTGGGCATCGACGACCTGCTGGACGCCATCTCGATCCAGGCCGAACTGCTGGAACTGAAGGCGGTCGATGAAGGCCGCGCCTCGGGCGTGGTGATCGAATCGTCGCTGGACAAGGGCCGCGGCCCGGTCGCGACGGTGCTGGTGCAGCAGGGCCGCCTGAAGAAGGGCGACTACCTGGTGTGCGGCATCCAGTACGGCCGCGTGCGTGCGCTGTTCGACGAAACCGGCAAGCAGCCGGAGTTCGCCGGCCCGTCCATCCCGGTGCAGGTCCTGGGCCTGTCCGGCGTGCCGGAAGCTGGTGACGACTTCGTGGTCGTCGAGGACGAGCGCCTGGCCAAGGACGTTGCCCAGCAGCGCGAGACCAAGCGCCGTGAATCGCGCCTGGTGGCCACCGCTGGCAGCCGCATGGAAGACATCATGGCGACCCTGGGCAAGGGCGAGGGCCAGCAGGTCCTCAACCTGGTCATCAAGGCCGACGTGCAGGGTTCGGTGCAGGCGCTGAGCCAGGCACTGGTCGCGCTGTCCAACGAAGACATCCGCATCAACGTGATCCACTCCGGCGTGGGTGGCATCACCGAGTCGGACGCCAACTCGGCCGCCGCTTCGAAGGCCACCGTCATCGGCTTCAACGTGCGTGCGGACGCTTCGGCCCGTCGCATCATCGAATCCAATGGTGTCGACCTGCGTTACTTCTCGATCATCTATGACGTGATCGACCAGGTGAAGCAGGTGGCCTCCGGTCTGCTGGGCGTGGAGATCCGCGAAGAGATCATCGGTATCGCCGAGGTCCGCGACGTCTTCCGCAGCTCGAAGCTGGGTGCCGTCGCCGGCTGCATGGTCATCGAGGGTGTGGTCAAGCGCAACAAGCCGATCCGCGTGCTGCGCGACAGCGTGGTGATCTTCGAGGGCGAGCTGGAATCGCTGCGTCGCTTCAAGGAGAACGTCGAGGAAGTCCGCAACGGTACCGAATGCGGTATCGCGGTGAAGGCCTACAACGACGTCAAGCCGGGTGACCAGATCGAGTGCTTCGAACGTATCGAAGTGCCGCGCACCCTGTAATGCTGCAAGGTGGCCCGGCCAACGGTCGGGCCCCACCATGTACCTGTAGCGCCCGACCGTTGGTCGGGCGACAATCGAATCAAAGGTAGTGCCCGACCGTTGGTCGGGCGACAACTGAACCAAGAGCTCCTCGTGCCCAAGACTTTCCATCGAACCGACCGTGTCTCCGCCCAGCTGCGCCGTGAACTCGGCACCCTGGTGCACAACGCCGTGCGCGAGCACGGGTTGCCCTCGGTGAGCGTGTCCGACGTGGAAATCACCCGCGACATGGCCCATGCCAAGGTGTTCGTCACCGCGCTGATGCCGGAACGTTCGGCTGAAGCCGTGGCCGGCCTGAAGGAACTGGGCTACCGCCTGCGCATGGACCTGGCCCGCGCGATGAAGCTGCGCCACGTGCCGGAGCTGCATTTCCACTACGACGACTCGGTCGACCGTGGTGAGCACATCGACAACATCCTGCGCGACCTGCCCGATACGCTGGCCGCCGAGAAGCGTCGCGAGAGCGACGAAGAATAACCGCGCGACGCCGGGCATGCCCGGCGTTGCTGCATTCCGGCTGCGCGATGTCTGATGCAGGCCGCGCTGCGGCAGCCGAGCATGGCCCGTCCCAACACTTTCCTGTCATGACCCGAATTCAGTTCCGTCGCCTGGATGGCATCCTGCTGCTCGACAAGTCGACCGGCATGAGCTCCAACGCCGCCCTGCAGGTGGCGCGCCGCCTGTTCCGCGCCGAGAAGGGGGGGCATACCGGCAGCCTCGACCCGCTGGCCACCGGCCTGCTGCCGCTGTGTTTCGGCGAGGCGACCAAGATCGCTGGCCTGCTGCTGGGTTCGGCCAAGGCCTACGACGCCGAGATCGTGCTCGGCCAGACCACCGATACCGACGATGCCGAAGGCCAGGTGCTGCTGCAGCGCCCGGTGCCGGCGATCAGTGCCCAGGCCCTGCAGGCTGCGCTGGCGCCGCTGACCGGCACCATCCGCCAGCGTGCCCCGATCTATTCGGCGCTGAAGCAGGGCGGTGAACCGCTGTATGTGAAGGCCCGCCGCGGTGACGTCATCGAAGCGCCCGAACGCGAGGTGCAGGTACACGCCATCGAGGTGCTGGAGCAGCAGCCGGAACGGCTGCGGCTGCGCGTGACCTGTGGTTCCGGCACCTATATCCGCAGCCTGGCCCGCGACCTCGGCGAACGCCTGGGCTGTGGCGCCCACATCAGCGCGCTGCGCCGGCTCTGGGTCGAGCCGTTCCGCGAGCCTGCCATGGTCACCCTGGACCAGCTGCGGGCGATGGTCCAGGCCGGTGACGAGGCTGGCATGGACGCGTTGCTGCTGCCGCTGGCGGCCGGCCTGGCTGAATACCCGAGGGTCGACCTGGACGCCGACCAGGCCCACCGGTTCTGCGTGGGCCAGCGCCAGCGCGACCTGTCCTGGCCGCGCGGCCTGGTGGCCGTGTTCGGTCCGGACGATGCCGTCCAGGGCCTGGGCCAGGTCGACGAGAGTGGCCTGCTGGCCCCGCAGCGCCGTTTCAACCTCTGACCGGGGCCTGCCGGTTCAGCCCCGGTCCTTGTCCCGGACGCCCCCGGCCGTTACAATTTCGCGGCCGTTTTCCGGCAACCTGCCTCGCGCAGGTTTCATCCTCGTAGTCCACGGCGAGCCTGGCGGTGCGCGAAGCGCGTTCCTGCCGGCCACGCATCACAGAGAAAAAAGAAATGTCGATCGACACCCAGAAGGTCATTGAAGACAACAAGCGCAGCGCGGCTGACACCGGCTCCCCGGAAGTCCAGGTTGCACTGCTGACCGCCCGCATCGAACTGCTGACCGGCCACTTCAAGACCCACAAGAAGGACCACCACAGCCGCCGCGGCCTGCTGCAGATGGTCAACCGCCGTCGCAGCCTGCTCGACTACCTGAAGAAGAAGGACGTCGAGCGCTACAAGGCCCTGATCGAGAAGCTTGGCCTGCGTCGCTAAGCAACGAATCCCCCGCGGCGCAGCGATGCGCCGCGGTTTTGTTTTGTAGTACCGCAATCCCCGATTCAGGCCGGAACGATCCGGCCACCCGCTGGCGGCAAGGGTCGCCGACGGTCCAAATTCGCAGACAGCATCCCCAAGGACACCCTCCGTGGCAAAAATCACCAAAACCTTCCAGTACGGCAAGCACACCGTCACGCTTGAGACCGGCGAAGTCGCCCGTCAGGCCAGCGGCGCCGTCATCGTCAAGATGGACGACACCGTACTGCTGGTCACCGCCGTCGCCGCCAAGAGCGCGCGCGAAGGCCAGGACTTCTTCCCGCTGACCGTCGATTATCAGGAAAAGTTCTACGCCGGCGGCCGTATCCCGGGTGGTTTCTTCAAGCGCGAAGGCCGTGCGACCGAGAAGGAAACCCTGATCTCGCGTCTGATCGACCGTCCGATCCGCCCGCTGTTCCCGGAAGACTACAAGAACGAAGTGCAGATCATCGCCACGGTGATGTCGCTGAACCCGGACGTGGACGGTGACATCCCGGCCCTGATCGGTGCTTCGGCTGCCCTGGCCCTGGCTGGCACCCCGTTCATGGGTCCGATCGGCGCGGCCAAGGTCGGTTACAAGAACGGCGAGTACATCCTGAACCCGACCGTCAGCGAACTGGCTGACTCGCAGCTGGAGCTGGTCGTCGCCGGTACCTCCAACGCCGTGCTGATGGTTGAATCCGAAGCCGCGCTGCTGTCCGAAGAAGTGATGCTGGGCGCCGTGACCTTCGGTCACCGCGAAATGCAGAAGGTCATCAACGCGATCAACGAGCTGACCGTCGAAGCCGGCACCAAGCCGTCGACCTGGGAAGCCCCGGCCAAGAACGAAGCGCTGATCTCCGCCCTGAAGGAAGCCATCGGCCCGCGCCTGGGCGAAGCCTTCCAGGTGCGTGACAAGCTGCAGCGCCGCGACGCCATCTCGGCGATCAAGAAGGACGTGTTCGAAGCCCTGGCTGGTCGCGTGGCCGCTGAAGGCTGGAACCCGGCCGAGCTGTCGAAGGAATTCGGCGAGCTGGAATACCGCACCATGCGTGACTCGGTGCTGGACACCAAGGTCCGTATCGACGGCCGTGCGCTGGACACCGTCCGCCCGATCACCGTGAAGACCGGCGTGCTGCCGCGTACCCACGGTTCCTCGCTGTTCACCCGTGGCGAAACCCAGGCCATCGTGACCATCACCCTGGGCACCGCCCGTGACGGCCAGGTCATTGACGCCGTTGCCGGTGAGTACAAGGAAAACTTCCTGTTCCACTACAACTTCCCTCCGTTCTCGGTGGGTGAGTGCGGCCGCATGATGGGCCCGAAGCGCCGCGAAATCGGCCACGGTCGCCTGGCCAAGCGCGGCGTGCTGGCTGTCATGCCGTCGCTGGAATCCTTCCCGTACACCATCCGCGTCGTCTCGGAAATCACCGAGTCGAACGGTTCCTCGTCGATGGCATCGGTCTGCGGCTCGTCGCTGGCCCTGATGGACGCCGGCGTGCCGGTGAAGGCGCCGGTGGCCGGTATCGCCATGGGCCTGGTCAAGGAAGGCGAGCGCTTCGTCGTCCTGTCCGACATCCTGGGTGACGAAGATCACCTGGGCGACATGGACTTCAAGGTGGCCGGTACCGCTGAGGGCATTTCCGCCCTGCAGATGGACATCAAGATCGAAGGCATCACCGAAGAGATCATGAAGCAGGCTCTGCAGCAGGCCAAGGCTGGTCGTCTGCACATCCTGGGCGAAATGGCCCACGGCCTGACCGCTCCGCGTGAAGAGCTGTCCGACTACGCGCCGCGCCTGCTGACCATCAAGATCCACCCGGACAAGATCCGCGAAGTGATCGGCAAGGGTGGCTCGACCATCCAGGCCATCACCAAGGAAACCGGCACCCAGATCGACATCCAGGATGACGGCACCATCGTCATCGCTTCGGTCAATGCCATCGCCGCCCAGGCCGCCAAGGCCCGCATCGAGCAGATCACCTCGGACGTCGAGCCGGGCCGCATCTACGAAGGCAAGGTCGCCAAGATCATGGACTTCGGTGCGTTCGTCACGATCCTGCCGGGCAAGGACGGTCTGGTCCACGTGTCGCAGATCTCCAGCGATCGCGTCGAGAAGGTCGGCGACGTGCTGAAGGAAGGCGATGTGGTCAAGGTCAAGGTGCTGGAAGTCGACAAGCAGGGCCGTATCCGCCTGTCGATGAAGGCCGTGGAAGAAGGCGACGCCGTCAGCGCCGAGTAATCGACCTCCGGTCGATTACGGTAGGTGTCAACCTTGGTTGACACGCTTCTGGAATCGCTGAATTGAAAAAGCGGGCTTCGGCCCGCTTTTTCTTTGCCTTGATGTCATGCAGTGCCGCTCATCCAGGTCGCTGCATGTCCTGCTGCAGTGCGTGAGCGCCGCCACGTGGCCATCGTTCTGTCACGGTTGCGCGGATCACGCCTGTCCACGGGACGACATGCCGCGACAACCGTCCCGCAGCCACATCGGTTTGCTAACGTGGCGGCGCCTTCGAACCGGGAGATCCCATGTTCCGCCAGACCGTGGCCGTCCTTGCCGTGCTGATTGCCGGTGCCGTGCCCATCGCTGCGCGCGCCGCGCCGGCGCCGCCGCCGATCTTCGGTGCCTACTACCCCGGCGGCTCGGCCGAGCGCTATCCGGTGTCGAGCATTCCCGCCGAGCGCCTGACCCATCTGTTCTATGCGTTCTCCACCATCGAGGACGGCCGCTGCGCGGTCGGCGCGGAAGCGCCGAAGAACTTCGCCGCGCTGGCCGAGCTCAAGAAGGCGCATCCGCACCTGCGCACGCTGATTTCGATCGGTGGCTGGGGTGCGGGTGGGTTCTCCGATGCAGCGTTGACCGAGGCCAGCCGCAAGCGCCTGGTGGACTCATGCATGGCACTGTTCTTCGATCACCATGCCGGCAGCTTCGATGGCGTGGATATCGACTGGGAGTTCCCGGTCAGTGGCGGGCCGAAGGAGCTGGCGCATCGCCCGCAGGATCGCGCCAACCTGACCAGGCTCGCGCAGGCGTTCCGCGTGGCACTCGACGCGCACGGGCGCAAGGTGGGGCAGCCAATGCTGCTGAGCGCCGCGCTGGCCGCCGGTCGCCTGCAGACCGATGGCCCCTATGATCCGGCGGCGAGCTACGACCTGCCGGCGCTGGCCAAGGTGTTCGATTTCATCAACCTGATGAGCTATGACATGGGCACCGGCTTCTCATCGGTGTCGACCTTCAATGCGCCCCTGCATGAAGTGCCGGCCGATCCGCTGGCGCCGGAGCTGCGGCGCTGGAACAACGTGGCCGGCGCGGTGCAGTACTACCGCGAGCACGGTGTGCCGGCCGACAAGCTGGTGCTGGGCGTGCCGTTCTATGGGCGCGGCTTCAAGGTCACCGGCGATGCGCCGGATGGCCTGTATCAGCCCTACAGCGCACCGGCCGACGCCGGCGACTGGCGGGTGATCAAGGCGCGCTATCTCGACCAGCCGGGTTGGGTGAAGCACTGGCAGCCGCAGGCGCAGAGCCCGTGGCTGTACAACGCCGTGCAGAAGATCTTCATCAGCTATGAAGACCCGCGCTCGATCGGCCTGCGTGCCCGGTTCGCCCGCGAGCAGGGCCTGGCCGGGGTGTTCATGTGGGAGCTGACCGGCGACGACGAGCAGGCCAGCCTGCTCAACGCGATGCTCGGCCCGTGGCAGAAGGCGCGCATCGGCGATTGAGTCACTGGTGGCGCCGGGCCATGCCCGGCGCCAGGCGGCAACGCCATCGGCCCGACACCGCACATTGCGACGACGCCGGCGGCGCTACGCTTTGGGCATGATCCATCTCGAACGCCTGGACCACCTGGTCCTCACCGTCGCCGACATCGAACGCAGCTGTGACTTCTACCAGCGCGTGCTCGGCATGCAGGTCGTGCGCTTCGGCGCTGGCCGTACCGCGCTGCAGTTCGGCCAGCAGAAGATCAACCTGCATCCGGCCAGCGCGCCACTGCAGCCGCATGCGCTGCGACCCACGCCGGGCAGTGCCGATCTGTGCCTGGTCACGCATACGGCAATGGTCGATGTGCTGGCGCACCTGCAGGCGCAGGCCATCGTGGTGGAGGAGGGGCCGGCCACACGTACCGGTGCGCTGGGACCGATCGAATCGGTGTACTTCCGCGACCCGGATGGCAACCTGATCGAAGTGAGTCGTTACCCGGGCGAAGAACACCCGCAGCGGTAGCGCCGGGCCATGCCGGGTGAAGGCTTAGTTGGCCCAGACGCTGTTGGGGTCGCCGTTGCGGGCGCGGCGCTGGCTGGCGACGGCCAGGCGAGCGAAGCCGAAGGCCATGGCCAGCGCGATGGCATCGACCCAGAACACCGGCCAATGGCCACGCGCGGCGGCGCGCCACAGCCAGTCACCATTGAGTGCGCCGTGCAGGACCGGCACCAGTGCAGTGCTGAGCGCTGCGGTCCACAGCAGCTCGCGCGCCGCCTGCGCGGGTCGGCGCAGTGCGGCCCACAGCGCACAGGCTGCCCAGCTGCCGAAGCAGGCCCAGCGGATGCCATGGTCGACCGCCGACGGTGCCAACCGCTCCAGCACCAGCGCGGTGATGAAAGCGACCGAGATCGCCACGCACAGGCCGATGCACACGCCGACCGTGGCCCGCGCCATGTTCACCCCGGCGCGTGGCTGTTGCGGCTGGCGACGCTTGCGCCGCGACTCGATCCACAACAGGTTGCCGGAGTAGAACAGGAACGCACCGCCGAGGCCGAGCAGGAAGTACAGCCAGACCACCACGCCGTTGCCGAACTCGCCGAAGTGCAGGGCATAGGCGGCGCTGAGCGTGGCGTGGTTGGCATCGCGCTGGCCCGGCAGCTGGGAGGCCAGGACGTTGCCGGTGGCCACGTCCAGGGCCACCGAACCGAGCGGCCCGAGTGTGCCGGTGGATTCGCCCGTGATCTCGATCGTGGCGTTGGCATCGCCGGCGTTGGCCAGCTTCAGGTAGGCCGGCTCGAAGTTGGCCACGCCCTGTGCGCGGGCTACTTCAAGCGCGCGCGCATGCAGCAGGCGCAGGCTGCCCGGCGGTGCCGGGATGCCACTGGCGTCGCGCACCGGCGCGGTGTCCATTGCAGTCGGTACCGCCTGCAGGGCCTTGCCGTCGTAGATCAGTGGATTGAGCAGGGCCATCTGCACGAACACCAGGCAGAGCAGGGCGCCAGTGACCGCGAACATCAGGTGGAAGGGCAGGCTGAGCACGCCGATCACGTTGTGCGCGTCCTGCCACAGTTGTTTCAGGTTGCGGCCCGGACGCAGCGCGAACAGGTCGCCGAACAGCTTCGGCAGGTGGATCACCAGGCCGCTCAGCAGCGCCATGCCATACAGCAGGCTGACGATGCCCATCACGTAGATGCCGGCCACCGGCAGTCCGAGGCTGTAATGCAGTTCGTTGACCAGTTCGGCCAGCCCGGTCTGTGGCGGCGTCGGGCTGCCGGCGATCTCGCCCGGCCAGGCATAGCGCCAGCTGCCGTCGTCGGCCTGCCAGTAGGCCAGGGGTTGCGGATGTTCGGCGCCGGGGAACGTCATGCCGACGTGGCGGCGGGCTTCCGGGTGTGCCGCCAGCACGTCTTCCAGCAGGTACTGCGCATCGTCCAGGCCCGCCGGCAACGCGGTGGCTGCACCGGGCGTCTGCCACAGCGGCAGGTCGTGGTGGAACAGGGTCAGCGCACCCGCGTAGAAGGCCACGAACAGGCCGAAGCCGGCAACCAGGCCGACCCAGGTGTGCAGGGTGGTGAACGTACGCAGGGTCTGCGAGCTGAACTTCATGGGCGGAGTCTCATTGCACCGCGCCGGTCAGGCGCAGCAGCGTCAGCACGGCGAAGCCGGCCGCAGCGCTGCCGGCCAGTGTCACCCAGGCGCGCAGCGCGCTGCGGAAGCTGAACGCCCACAGGGCAGCCAGCATCCACAGCGGGATGAACGTGATCAGGCTGGGCACCAGCGCGTTCTGCCAGGGGCCCGGCGGCAACCACGTCACCAGCCCGGTCGCGGCCGCGGCCAGCAAGAAGCCGGCCACGATGCCGGCGAAGGCGCGCGGCCACATCAGGGCGACTCCGTGCCCGGGCGATGCCAGGCGGCCAGTGCCGGCAGCAGCATCGCGGCCAGCATCCAGGTGCACAGCATCGCCACCAGGCCAGCGGCAAAGCCGAGTTCGGCCATCCACAGCCACAATGCGGCAGCCGCGGCGACCAGGCCGATCTGGCGGCCGAGGCGGCCGGCGCGGCGCAGGCGGGGCCAGCGGCAGTGCGGCGAGGCGGCATAGAAGGCCAGTGCCGAGAACATCGCTGCCAGCATGCCCAGGCTGCAGAAGCCCAGCGTGGAAAGGCCGACGGTGATCATTGCGGGCGGCCGCCATGGCAGCGGGCCAGCGAACGCGGGGCACGGGCGGGGCCGGCGGGAGCCGGTCGGAGCGGGTGGCGCATCACGAGGTCCTGGGGGGAAGCGGGCAGGCTGGCACGGGGCGGGCTGCGCGGACATGGTAATCATTGCGTTTTCACGCCGCCAGCGAGGACCATTCAGCGGACCGTACGGTAGGCCTTGGGCTTTCCGGTGTGCTGGTTTAAGATCGTCGCAGAACCCTGACTGGAACAAGGTGGCCCGCGCCCAGCGCCGGCCGAGCGTGCGACATGAGCACTACCACCGCCCACTGTTGACCTGCCCCCGAAGGCCCTGTGTTCCAGGCGCCCTCGCGGCGCTTTTTTATTGCCCGGGCAATGGCCCGGGAACGCTTTCCAGCCCGCCCAGCGGGCCCCGCACGAAGCCAATGCGATGATCAACATTACCCTTCCCGACGGCAGCCGCCGCGAGTTCGAAAACCCCGTCAGCGTCATGGACGTCGCCCAGTCGATCGGTGCCGGCCTGGCCAAGGCCACCATCGCCGGCTCGGTCGATGGCGTGCTGGTCGATGCCAGTGACGTCATCGACCACGATGCCAGCCTGCGCATCATCACCGCCAAGGACGAGGAGGGCGTGGAGATCATCCGCCACTCCTGCGCCCATCTGGTCGGCCACGCCGTCAAGCAGCTGTACCCGGACGTGAAGATGGTGATCGGCCCGGTGATCGCCGAGGGCTTCTACTACGACATCTATTCCGAGCGCCCGTTCACCCCGGACGACATGGCCGCGATCGAGAAGCGCATGGGTGAGCTGATCGCCCAGGATTACGACGTCATCAAGAAGATGACGCCGCGCGCCGAAGTGATCGAGATCTTCAAGGCCCGTGGCGAGGACTACAAGCTGCGCCTGATCGAGGACATGTCCGACGACATCCAGGCGATGGGCATGTACTACCACCAGGAATACGTGGACATGTGCCGCGGCCCGCACGTGCCGAACACGCGCTTCCTGAAGGCCTTCAAGCTGACCCGCATCTCCGGCGCCTACTGGCGCGGCGATGCGCAGAACGAACAGCTGCAGCGCATCTACGGCACCGCCTGGGCCGACAAGAAGCAGCTCGAGGCGTACATCAAGCGCATCGAGGAAGCCGAGATGCGCGACCACCGCCGCATCGGCAAGCAGCAGGACCTGTTCCACCTGCAGGAAGAGGCGCCGGGCCTGGTGTTCTGGCACCCGAAGGGCTGGGCGTTGTGGCAGGTGGTCGAGCAGTACATGCGCAAGGTCTACCGCAGCAGCGGCTACGGCGAAGTGCGCTGCCCGCAGATCCTGGACGTGAGCCTGTGGAAGAAGTCCGGCCACTGGGACAACTACCAGGACAACATGTTCTTCACCGAGTCGGAGAAGCGCACCTACGCGGTCAAGCCGATGAACTGCCCGGGCCACATCCAGGTGTTCAACCAGGGCCTGCACAGCTACCGCGACCTGCCGATCCGCTACGGTGAGTTCGGTTCCTGCCACCGCAACGAGCCGTCCGGCGCGCTGCACGGCATCCTGCGCGTGCGTGGTTTCACCCAGGACGACGGCCATGTGTTCTGCACCGAGAGCCAGATCGAATCGGAAGTGACCGCGTTCCACCAGCAGGCGCTGGCGGTCTACCAGCACTTCGGCTTCGACGAGATCCAGATCAAGATCGCGCTGCGTCCGGAATCGCGCCTGGGCGACGACGCCACCTGGGACAAGGCCGAGGGCGCACTGCGTTCGGCGCTGTCCGCCTGTGGCGTGGAATGGCAGGAGCTGCCGGGCGAGGGCGCCTTCTACGGCCCGAAGATCGAGTACCACCTGAAGGATGCCATCGGCCGTACCTGGCAGCTGGGCACCATGCAGGTCGACTTCATGATGCCGGGCCGCCTGGGCGCCGAGTACGTGGATGAGAACAGCCAGAAGAAGCATCCGGTCATGCTGCACCGCGCCATCGTCGGCTCGATGGAGCGCTTCCTGGGCATCCTGATCGAGCACCACGCCGGCCAGTTCCCGGCCTGGCTGGCGCCGACCCAGGTGGTGGTGGCCAACATCACCGACGCCCAGGCCGACTACGTCTCGGGCGTGACCAAAACCCTTGCGGAGCAAGGCTTCCGCGTCAGCTCGGATTTGCGTAACGAGAAGATCGGCTATAAAATCCGCGAGCATACGTTGCAGCGCGTGCCCTACCTGCTGGTCATTGGTGACCGCGAGAAGGAAAATGGGGCTGTGGCGGTGCGTACGCGTTCTGGCGAAGACCTGGGCAGCATGAGCCTGCAGGCCTTCATCGAGCGGCTCCAGGCCGAGGGCGCGTAAGCAAAGGTCCGGTCCGGGCGCACAGGCACCCGGACCGGTTCGATACCCTTGGGAGAACGTAATATCAGCACCCCTGACAACAAACAGAACCGCAAGAATCAGGAAATCCGTGTGCCGCGCGTCCGCGTGATCGGCAGTGACGGAGAAATGATCGGCGTGTTGTCGCGCGACGAAGCGCTGTCCATGGCCGAAGATGAAGGCCTGGACCTGGTCGAAATCCAGCCGCAGGCCGATCCGCCGGTCTGCAAGATCATGGACTTCGGCAAGTTCAAGTTCGAAGCGCAGAAGAAGGCCAGCGAGGCCAAGAAGAAGACCAAGCAGGTCGAGATCAAGGAAGTGAAGTTCCGTCCGGTCACGGACGAGGGCGACTACCAGATCAAGCTGCGCAAGATGCGCGGGTTCCTTGAAGAAGGCGACAAGATCAAGGTCAACATCCGTTTCCGTGGCCGTGAAATGAGCCACCAGGAACTGGGTCGCGAAATGGCCAACCGGATCGAGACCGATCTGGGCGAGGACATCGTCATTGAATCCCGTCCGCGCCTGGAAGGGCGTCAGATGGTCATGATGATCGCGCCGAAGAAGAAGACCTGAGGCCTGACGGGCCGCCTTCCGGGGCGCCTGGCTGAATGGTTCAGGGTAAGGGGACGCCACTGGCGTCCCTTTGCGTTTGCAGGATGCCGGTGAAATGCCGGCGCAAGAGGTGCTGGGGCTGGTGGCAGGGCGGTTTTGCCTGTATCATGCCCGGCTCGACCCACCCAGGACGGGTCGTACGCCGATCATGGCAGGACGGAAAGAGCGGCCCAGGCCGCCGCCAGATCAGTCAGAAACCAGGGTCAAATCCCATCAAGGACATTGCAATGCCCAAGATCAAGACCAACCGGGCAGCGGCCAAGCGTTTCCGCAAGACCGCCTCGGGCAAGTACAAGTGCGGCCACGCCAACCGTAGCCACATCCTCACGAAGAAAGCGACCAAGCGTAAGCGTAATCTGCGTCAGACGGGCCATGTCCGTGCAGAAGACGCAGGCCGTCTGGACCGCATGCTCCCTTACCTCTGAGGAACTGAAAAATGGCACGAGTTAAGCGTGGCGTACAGGCGCGTCGCCGCCACAAGAAGATTCTGGATCTCGCCAAGGGCTATTACAACGCCCGCCGCAAGGTCTTCCGCGTCGCCAAGCAGGCGGTCATCAAGGCACAGCAGTACGCCTACATCGGCCGTAAGCAGAAGAAGCGCAACTTCCGTTCGCTGTGGATCACCCGTATCAATGCGGCTGCCCGCATCAACGGCCTGAGCTACAGCCGCTTCATGAACGGTCTGCTGAAGGCCGGCATCACCCTGGACCGCAAGGTCCTGGCTGACATCGCCGTGCACGACGCAGCCGGTTTTGCTGCGCTGGCCGAAAAGGCCAAGGGCGCGCTGGCGGCATAAGTCCTTCCCGATGCCGTAACCGTTCATCCGGAACGGTGTCAGGTCAAGGCAATGCATGGGGAAGGGCGCAAGTCCTTCCCCATTCTTTTTTGGGTCCCGGCGAGGCCATGGCGGCAGCGCGGGGACGGCGGTGGCGACAGGGGTCGGCCCTTCGCGCATCGCGATGGCAGATCGACTGGAGTTCCGGCCCCCCATGAGCGACATCCAATCCCTCACCACCCAGGCGCTGGCCGATGTGGCCGCCGCACAGAGCCCCGACGTGCTGGAACAGCTGCGCGTGGCCCTGCTTGGCAAGAGTGGCAGCATCACCTCGCAGCTCAAGCAGCTCGGCGCCCTGCCGGCCGACGAGCGCAAGGCCGCCGGTGAAGCGATCAACCAAGCCCGCGACGCGCTGACCCGCGCGCTCGGCGAGCGCAAGGCGCTGCTGGAAGATGCGGCACTGGATGCACGCCTGGCCGCCGAAGCCATCGACATCACCCTGCCGGGTCGCAACGGCGACCGCGCCGGCCTGCATCCGATCACCCGCACCCTGGAGCGCATCACCGGCATCTTCGGCCGGCTGGGCTACGAGCTGTCGGAAGGGCCGGAGATCGAGGACGACTGGCACAACTTCGAGGCGCTGAACTTCCCGCCGCACCATCCGGCGCGCGCCATGCACGACACCTTCTACTTCGGCGACGGCCGCCTGCTGCGCACGCACACCTCCGGCGTGCAGGTGCGCTACATGGGTGACCACGCGCCGCCGCTGCGCATGATCGCCGCCGGCAAGGTGTACCGCAGCGACAGCGACCAGACCCATTCGCCGATGTTCCATCAGGTGGAAGGCCTGCTGGTGGACGAGCATTCGACCTTCGCCGACCTGAAGGGCACGCTGGCCGAGTTCGTGCGCGCCTTCTTCGAGCGCGATTTCGAAATGCGCTTCCGCCCCAGCTATTTCCCGTTCGTTGAGCCGGGCGCGGAAGTGGACATCGCCTGGCAGCAGCCCGATGGCAGCACCCGCTGGCTGGAAGTGCTGGGCTGCGGCATGGTCCATCCGAACGTGCTGCGCAACGTCGGCATCGATCCGGAGCGCTACACCGGCTTCGCCTTCGGCATGGGCGTGGAGCGCTTTGCAATGCTGCGCTACGGCGTCAACGACCTGCGTGCGTTCTTCGAGAACGACGTGCGGTTCCTGAAACAGTTCGCGTAAGCCGCAACCGTGTAGGGCCGAGCCATGCTCGGCTGCTCCCAAATTCGCAGGCCCAGGCGCATGCGCCGGGCCCACCAGGATGACACCATGAAATTCTCCGAAAACTGGCTGCGCAGCCACGTCCCGACCAGCGCTTCGCGCGATGAACTGAGTGCAGTGCTGACCGCCATCGGCCTGGAAGTGGAAGACGTGACCGCGCTGGGCGAAGGCCTCGACCACGTGGTCGTGGCACGCATCGTCGATGCGGTGCGCCATCCGGAAGCAGATCGCCTGCAGGTGTGCAGGGTTGATGCCGGGCAGGGCGAACTGCTGCAGATCGTGTGCGGCGCCCCGAACGCGCGCCCGGGCCTGGTCGCGCCGCTGGCGATGGTCGGTGCGCAGATCGGCGAGCTGAAGATCAAGCCGGCCAAGCTGCGTGGCGTCGAGTCCAACGGCATGCTGTGCTCGGCCAAGGAACTGGGCCTGGACAACGATGCTTCCGGCCTGCTGGAACTGCCCGACGACGCACCGGTCGGCCAGACCCTGGTCGCGTACCTGGGCCTGCCGGATGCCAGCATCGAGATCAAGCTGACCCCGAACCGCGCCGACTGCTTCAGCCTGCGCGGCATCGCCTACGACGTCGCCGCCGCCACCCGCAGTGAAGTGCTGGACTTCGCTGCCGACGCCATTCCGGCAGTCGGCAGCCGTGAGCTGGGCATCCAGCTCGACGCCGGCGCCGAAGCGCCGCGTTACCTGGGCCGTGTCATCGAAGGCGTCAATGCTGCCGCCAGGACCCCGTTGTGGATGGCCGAGCGCCTGCGCCGCAGTGGCGTGCGTCCGGTCTCGCTGCTGGTCGACATCACCCAGTATGTGATGCTGGAGCTGGGCCAGCCGATGCACGCCTACGACCTGGGCACCCTGCAGGGCAGCATCGCCGTGCGGCGTTCGCGCGCGGGCGAGACGCTGAAGCTGCTGGACGGCCGCGATGCTGCGCTGGACGACAGCTTCCTGGTGGTCACCGACGCTGACCGCGCGGTCGGCCTGGCCGGCCTGATGGGCGGCTTCGACACCCGCGTCACCGACGCGACCACCGCCGTGTTCCTGGAAGCCGCGCACTTCGCGCCGGCCGCGATCATGGGTCGTGGCCGCAAGCTTGGCCTGCACACCGATGCCGGTCATCGCTTCGAGCGCGGCGTCGATCCGGCGCTGCCGCGCACCGCGATCGAGTACGCCACCCGCCTGGTGCTGGACCTGGCCGGCGGTACCCCGGCACCGGTCACCGAGGCCGTGCGTGAAGCCGATCTGCCGCACCCGGCGACCATCGTGCTGCGCCGCGCCCGCATCACCCGCGTGCTCGGCATCACCATCGACGATGCGGAAGTCGAGCGCATCCTGCGCGCGCTGGGCATGGACGTGGTCGCCGCCGCCGACGGCTGGCAGGTGGTCGCGCCGAGCCGCCGCTTCGACATCGCCATCGAAGAAGACCTGATCGAAGAGCTGGCCCGCATCCACGGTTACGAGCAGATCCCGACCACGCTGCCGGGCGGTGCCTCGCGCGTGGCGATGCCGAGCGAGACCCAGCTGGACGCGCTGAGCGTGCGCCGCCAGCTGATCGCCCGTGACCAGCAGGAAACCGTCAATTTCGCCTTCGTCGACGACGCGCTGCTGACCCAGTGGCAGCTGCGCGACGGCCTGGTGCCGCTGGCCAACCCGCTGTCGGCCGAACTGGCGGTGATGCGCCCGTCGCTGCTGCCGGGCCTGGTCGCCACGTTGGGCCGCAACGCCGCCCGCCAGTTGGGCCGCGTGCGTCTGTTCGAGCTCGGCCGCGTGTTCGCCCAGCAGGCCGGAGACGGCCAGCCGGCACCGCTGGAAACCCCGCGCGTGGCCGCTGCGGTCTGCGGTGAGGCGCAGGCGGTGCAGTGGGGCCTGCCGACCCGCAAGGTCGACTTCCATGACCTGAAGGGCGACCTGGAATCGCTGGCGGCCGCCAGTGGCGCGCAACTGGAGTTCCGCCCGTCCGTCCGCGCCTACGGCCACCCGGCGCGTTCGGCCGAGGTGTTCCGCGATGGCGTGGCGATCGGCTGGATCGGCCAGATCCACCCGCGCCTGACCCGGGCGATGGATATCGAAGCCGACGTCTACGCCTTCGAGCTGGACCTGGAGCCGCTGACCGCCCGCCGACTGCCGCGCGCCGGCGAACTGTCGCGCTTCCCGGCGGTGCGTCGCGACCTGGCATTCCTGGTGCCTGAACAGGTGGCCTGGGCCGATCTGGCGGCCACCGTCCGCCAGGCCGCCGGCCCGCTGCTGCGCGACCTGAACCTGTTCGACCGTTACGTCGGCCAGGGCGTCGAGCCGGGATTCAAGAGTCTCGCTATGGGCTTGATTTTGCAGGACAAGTCGCGCACTCTGACGGACCGCGACGTGGATGCGGTGGTGGCCGAGGCGGTCACTGCCATCGAGCGTGAACACCACGCCCGGATCCGCGGCTGAGCGGGCAGCACTCGGGGGTAGCAGGCAATGGCATTGACCAAGGCGGAGATGGCGGAAAAGCTGTTCGACGAAGTCGGTCTGAACAAGCGGGAAGCCAAGGAATTCGTCGACGCGTTTTTCGATGTGCTGCGTGAAGCATTGGAACAGGGACGTCAGGTGAAGCTGTCGGGCTTCGGTAATTTCGATCTGCGGCGCAAGAACCAGCGCCCGGGTCGCAACCCCAAGACCGGCGAGGAAATTCCGATTTCCGCCCGTACGGTGGTCACCTTCCGTCCGGGCCAGAAGCTCAAGGAGAGGGTGGAAGCTTATGCTGGATCCGGGCAGTAACCGCGAACTACCGCCGATCCCGGCCAAGCGCTACTTCACCATCGGTGAAGTCAGTGAGCTGTGCGACGTCAAGCCGCATGTCCTGCGCTACTGGGAAACCGAGTTTCCCAGCCTTGAGCCGGCCAAGCGCCGAGGCAACCGCCGCTACTACCAGCGCCACGACGTGCTGATGGTGCGGCAGATCCGCAGCCTGCTGTACGAACAGGGCTACACGATCGGTGGTGCACGCCTGCGTCTGGACGGCCCCGATGCCCGCGAGGAATCGGCGCTGAGCAACCAGATCATCAAGCAGGTGCGCATGGAGCTGGAAGAAGTGCTGCAGTTGCTGCGCCGCTGATCCCATTTCCATCGTAATCCGCTATACTTCACGGCCCGCCGCAGTGGCGGGCACATCGCAGCATCAGTCGGGGCGTAGCGCAGCCTGGTAGCGCATCTGCCTGGGGGGCAGAGGGTCGTCGGTTCGAATCCGGCCGTCCCGACCACTGTGATGAATCAAGAAGCCCGCGCAGCGATGCGTGGGCTTTTTTGTGCGTGCGGTGTATGCTGCGCGCCACTCGTACTACCGCGGCTGCTGAACCCGGTACTCACGAGAACACATCATGGATTCTGCAAGAAACCGTGCCTGGCGTCGCAGCCAGGCTCGCAACCGTGGTGGCGACCGCGCCACGACCGCCTACAGCTACAAGCCCGAGAAGAACTGGAAGCTGCTGTATACGCGCGATGCCAAGCTCGCGCGCGCACGCCAGCTGGGCTTCACCTATCCGGTCCTCAGCGCCCGCCAACTGCAGGAACAGGAATGATCAACCTGCTGTTCGTCTGCAGCCGCAACCAGCTGCGCAGCCCGACCGCCGAAGCCATGTGGCGACGGCGACCCGGCTTCGCTGCGCTGTCGGCCGGCACCAGCCCGCATGCACGACGCCTCATCGGCCCGGCGGATATCCGCTGGGCCGATGTCATTTTCGTGATGGAGGCCAAGCACCAGCATCGCCTGCAGGCCGCGTATGCGCGCCTGCTGGAATACAAGCGCCTGCATTGCCTGGATATCCCCGACGACTATCGCTGCATGGATCCGCTGTTGATGGACCTGCTGGACGCCAAGGTGGCCACGTATCTCGATCAGCTGCCGGCAAAGCGGTAGAGCAGCTCCGGATCGCCTTCGTCCAATCCGTGCACGATGCCGCTGTCGATGAAACCCGAAGCGGCGAGCAGGCGTTGCATGCCGGTATTGGAAGCATTGGTCGAAGTGAACAGCCTGCCGTGGCCGTGCAGCGCGATGGCATGGCGCAGCAGGGCGGCGCCGACGCCCTGGCTGCGTTGTTCGCGCGCCACCATCAGCATCTCGACGAAGGCTTCGCCGAAGAAGTGATGGTGGATGACCAGGTAACCGGCCAGCTGACCGGCCCATTCGGCCACGTGCATGCCACCACGGGCCTGCCAGTCGCTGATCTGCCGTGCGCGTTGCGGATCGTGGACCGCAACGCTGTCGAGCGCGATCAACGCGGAAACGTCGGCGGGCATTGCCTCGCGGATGTGCAACATCGTCGAGGAGGGATCGGGCGGCACCATCGAAGGCTCCTGGGCTGGGTGCGCCCAGTCTATCGATCGCGTCGGCCGTGTCTGCGCATCCGCCACAGCCAGCGTGTGGTCGGCAGTCAATACACACGGAACTCGGCACGGCAGCCGTCGCTGACCCACACGCCGCGGCGGTCCCAGCCCCAGTTGCGATCCTCGACGCACGGTGTCACCGACTTCTGCTTGACCAGGCGTACCTCGTGGCGCACACGGATGCGGCATTCCTTGTCCTTCTGCTCGTAGGACTCGCAGACCAGGCGCTCGCCATCGTCATCGCGGTCACGGTCCCGGCCGCGCCCCGGCCAGCGGCCGCGTCCCTGTCCGTCGGCCACGAACTCGGCGCGACAGCCGTCGGTGACCCAGAGCATGCGGCGGCTCTGGCCCCAGTTCTGGTCCTCTACGCAGCGAGTGACCGACAGCTGCCTGGCCAGGCGCATGCGGCCTTCGATCGGGCACTGCTGGGTCTTGTTGAACTGCGATTCGCAGCGCAGCGGCGCAATGGGATCGCTGTCGTAATCCTGGGCGGCCACCCTGGTGGCGGCCAGCAGCAGGGCCAGGGTGGGGAGGGCAATCGGCAGCAGCAGGCGATGGGTCATGGGGGGCCTCGGCAGGGGAACGGGCCGCAAGAATGGACCAGCCCGGGGCCATCGGAACGGATCGTTCCGGCGTTGGCTCAGTGGGGATTTAGTAGTGTGCACCGGCCCATGCAGAGCCTTACATCCCTTATCATCGCGGCACATCCGATCGCATCGGCTTACACCTTCTTACATCTCTCCCACGCTTGCCGGCCCAGCCTGTGGCTGCCGTCACTGGCGTGCAGCCGGCGTGTGGAGGAGGATGCGCGGACCACGACGACCACAGGGGGTTGCGTTGATCAGCAGTACCGTCATTCATCGCTCGGCTGGCGCAGAGGCCGGGCAGGTGCGTGTCCTGGACACCACGTTCAAGGGCAAGCATGTGTTCATTGCGTGGGGCCTGCGCGGGCCGGAACTGGCCCGCAGCGCGGACCCGCCCGCCACCGTGGCTGCGCGCAAGGCGCTGCATGCCGTGGCCGGCCACAGCGAGGGACCGCGCAGCCCGGAGGTATTCATCGCCAACCAGTCGGCAGTGGCGATTACCGTCTATCGGCTGCTGACCGAGGCGCGTTCGGGCGATGCCATCTTCTTCCTGTGTGATTCGCAGGCCGTGGTCGACTGGTTGATCACCGCACTGGAAGTGCAGGGCGAAGACTGACAGCGCGCAGGGTCAGGCCAGTGCCGCATCCACCGCCGCCAGGGCGTGCAGGGTGGTGGTGTCGAACAGCGGCACCGGGCTGTCCTCGGCGCGGACCAGCAACATGATTTCGGTACAGCCGAGGATGATCGCTTCGGCGCCGCGTGCAACCAGGCGCGCGATCACGCCGGCGTATGCCTGCCGCGAATGCTCGCTGACCACGCCGCAGATCAGCTCCTGGTAGATGATGTCGTGCACGCTGCGGCGATCATCGGCCTCCGGAACCAGTACCTCCAGCCCGAAGCGGTCCTGCAGCCGGTCGCGGTAGAACGCCTGCTCCATGGTGAAGGCGGTGCCGAGCAGTCCCACCTTGCGGATGCCGGCCTGCAGGATCGCCGCGGCGGTCGGGTCGGCGATATGCAGCAGGGGCAGCGGGCATCCGGCTTCGATCCGGCCGGCCAGCGTGTGCATGGTGTTGGTGCAGATCACCAGCAGCTCGGCGCCACCGGCCCGCAGCCGCCGTGCAGCATCGAGCATGTGGTTGCCCAGCAGATCCCATTGGCCGTCGTGCTGCAGCTGCTTGATGCCGGCGAAATCCACCGACCACAGCAGCAGTTGCGCCGAATGCGCGCCACCGAGGCGATGCCGCACCGCCTCGTTGATGAGCCGGTAGTACTGCGCCGAGCTTTCCCAGCTCATGCCGCCGATCAGGCCAAGGGTCTTCATGCACTGCTCCAAGCCAGAGACGGCCATTGCAGCACAGATGGCAGTGGCGCTGCCGTGCACGGGCGCCGGCATCTGTAACCGTCGCATCCACCGCCCGCTGTATGTGCCGCGTCCTGCATGGGTGCCCTATGCTGGTGCCGTCTTCTGAAGTGGAAACCGGCAATGGCCCTGCATACCTGGTGGTGGTTCCTGGCCACGGTCTTCGTGCTGTGCGGGACGCCCGGGCCGAACATGCTGCACATCCTCGGGCGCAGCGTCGGGCTGGGGTTCCGTGGCAGCGTGCCGGCCATGGCCGGCTGCCTGCTGGCGATGCTGCTGGTGCTGGCCGCATCCGCTGCGGGCCTGAGCGCGTTGCTGCACTCCTCGCCGATGCTGTTCGAAGTGCTGCGCTATCTCGGTGTGGCCTACCTGGCCTGGCTTGGCATCAAGGCGTGGCGTGACAGTTGCCGCCCGGCACCCGCGGTGGCCGATGCTGCCGAGGTCACACTGGCGCCGGTACATGGCGCAGCGACGGTATTCCGTGGCGGCCTGTGGGTTGGCTTGAGCAACCCCAAGCTGTTGTTGTTCGCCGCGGCGTTCCTGCCGCAGTTCGTTGATCCGTCGCGTAGCCAGGCCGTGCAGTACAGCGTGCTGGTGGCGACCTTCGCGGCCTGCGAACTGTTCTGGTACGTGATGTACGCCGCCGGTGGCCACGGCCTGCGTCGTTGGCTTGCAAAGCCATTCGCACGGCGCTGGTTCGAGCGGCTGGTGGGAAGCGTGTTCCTGGCCTTCGCGGTGGCGCTGCTGCGCTTCCGGCCGCGCTGATTCACGCCGCACACGCGGCCTTTTCACGATTGCCGCATCGGCTGCGGCCTAGCCTGATCACACCGTTTGCGTTCCCTGCGGGGTAAGGACTGACATGATCAAGTGGGCCATCATTTTCGCCATCATCGGCATCATCGCCGGCGTGCTGGGCTTCGGCGGCATCGCCGGTGCCGCTGTGGGCATCGCCAAGTTCCTGTTCTGGGCCGGCATCATCATTGCCGTGGTGCTGTTCCTGATCGGCATGAGCGTGGCGAAGAAGGTCAGCTAGCACCTGTCGCGCAGCAGCGTGTTCAGTGCGCGCTGCTGCGCGAGAACAGGTTGATCACCAGCACGCCGGCGCAGATCAGCGCGATGCCGGCCAGCGCAGCTGCATCCAGCCGCTGCTTGAACACCACCAGGCCGATCAGCGAGATCAGCACGATGCCGACGCCGGACCAGATCGCATAGGCGATGCCGGTCGGCACCGACTTCATGGTGACCGACAGCAGGTAGAAGCACAGCCCGTAGCCGACCAGCGCGCCCAGTGTCGGCCACAGCCGGCTCATGCCGTCCGAGGCCTTCAGCAGCGACGTGGCAATCACTTCCAGCACGATGGCGGCGGCCAGGTAGATATAGGGGTTCATCGCGGGCTCCGGGTCACTGCGGGTCGCACAGCTTGAGGGCCTGCTCGGCCATCGCCAGCGCATTGAGGCGCTCTGCTTCGTCCAGCGGCCGACCATAGGCGGTGGCCCAATAGCCATCGGCCGCGCAGCGTGCCGCGTACAGGCGCGGATCGCCGGCTTCGCCGGGGAACTCGGCCAGCATCGCGCGCTTCCAGTCGCGCCAGTGCGCCAGCAGGGCCGGCTCCATCAGGTTGCCCAGGGTCAGGCCGATGTCGTTGTCCTGTTCCTGCTGCAGCAGGTGCTCGAAGTTGGCCCGCACATAGGCGCGGCTGAAGCAGCCGTGGCCGGGCGTGCCGTCCTGCAGGAGCGCGCGCACACGCGCCTCGAATTCGCCGATGAGTGCGCCGATGGCTTCATCGACCAGTGCCTGCTTGCTGCTGAAATGGTGGAACAACGCGCCCTTGCTGACCCCGGCCACGCGCGCGACATCCTGCACGGTCAGTGCCGCCAGCCCGTGCTGGCCAATCACGGCAATGGTGGCGTGCAGCAATGACTGGCGCACGCTGTCGGGCGCTTTGCGCCGCGAGCGGGGAGGGGGGGAGGACATGATGGGAAGAAACCGACTGGACGGTATGATTGTACCGCAGCCGGATCGCGTCACCGGCGCGACCATCGGCCACCGCCCGGTGGGAGCCGGATCAATCGTCGATGCGTGCGAAACGCGCCTGCGGGCCGTGTTTGCCTGGGATCTGCTCGACGAACATCGGGTAGGGGCGTACCCACAGGCCACCTTCGCCGTAGAGTGCGCGGTACAGCACCAATGGCTCCAGCGTCTCGCTGCTGCGGACGATGTCGATCACTTCGTATTCGCCGCCCTTGAAGTGGCGATACCGGCCACGGGCGAGGTCGGGCAGGGGACTCAGCTCAGCCATGACGGGTCGTGCTCACTTGCGCGCCGGGCTGGCGGGCGTGGCGCAGTACGCGTCGATGGCCTCGGCGTTGTTGGCCAGGCCGTGTGCCTGTGCCAGCTCCCAGGGCCGCTCGCAGCGCTGGCTGTGCTCGCACCACTGGTAGCCGGCCGAGCCGATGCAGCCGTGCGCGTCGCGATCGCCGCCTACCCTCGGCGTGGTGGTCGAAGGCTTGCCGTCGGCACGCGGGGCTGCATTGTCCGGGCTCGCGCATGCGGCCAGAACCAGCAGCGCTGGAATCAGAAGAAGCACCTTCATGCGCGAGCTCCGTGCGTAAAGCAACATTTTCTGTCGCAAATAGCCCGTCAGCAAGCGCTCAATGCACGGCGGCGCGGACCAACTCTTCGATCAGAATCAGATAGCTGGCCACGAAATAGAACTTCAGCAACGTCGAACGCTGGTGCGAGAAGAAGGTGCGCATGTGGAAGGGGCCCCTGTTGATGATGGTAGTGTGAAGCCCAGCTGACTCCGTGACAAGGATCACGGAATGAACGAGCTAAACGGACTCAGGGATGTGATGAGGGTGGGGTTCTGACGCACTGGCGCGGACTTTTCGTACAAATCTGATAGGCCATTCCGGAGGCGGTCGCTAGCCTGATGGTGTAACGGCGAGCGGCACGTCTGCCTGCCACCGCACCCTCTATCCGCAGGAGCCTCCCCATGGTCATCACCGTCCAATGCACTGCCCAGCGCTGGTCCGTACTGCACCCGCAGGCACGCGAGGCCACCCGCTACGCACGTGGCGCCGACGCCTTTGACGCCGCCGCCGCGCTGGCCCTGGAGCATCACCGCCGCACCGGCCAGCGCAGCACGGTGCGGGTCGCGGCGCTTGGCAATACGGTAGACGCGCTTCACGTCGGAGAGTGACGCCAGCAACCGTGACGCAGTCAGGTCCGGTTGCGTTGTTTGAATGGGGAAAAACTGCCGTTGCGCTCCCCTCTGTGCGCCGGGCCGTGAATCCCGGATGCTTGCGCCATCGTATTCATCTGGAGATCTCGATGGGCAAGGCACTCACTTGGCGCACCCTGGCCTGCACCCTGTTGCCGATGCTGGCGGCGGCCGGCGGCGCCCAGGCGCAGAGCTATGGCTACGGCTATGACGACGACCGCTATGGTGGCCGCGATGGCAGTGGCATCGTGCGCTGCGAGTCGGTCAAGAATCGCAGCAATGAGTGCCGCCTGGACGGCCGCGCGCGGTTGATCCGCCAGTTGTCCGGTTCGCCCTGTGTGGAAGGTGAGACCTGGGGCCAGTCGCGCAACGGCGTCTGGGTCACGCAGGGGTGCCGTGCCGAATTCGTCGGTGAATATCGCCGCGGTGGCGGCTGGGGTGGCAATGGTGGCGGCTGGGGCAATGGCAATGGCAACGGATGGGGCGGCGGCGATGTGGTCACCTGCCATTCCAATGGACATCGGCAGGAGTACTGCGATGCGCGCATCCGCCGGGGCGTGCGCCTGATCCGCCAGGACTCACGCAGCGCCTGCATCGAAGGCCAGAGCTGGGGCTGGGATCGCCGCGGCATCTGGGTGAGTGATGGCTGCCGGGCGCAGTTCCAGGTGAACTGACCTTTACGGGTCCAGCCCATGAAAATCAGAATAATCTGATACAGCTCACATTTTGAACGCCGTATTGTCTGCGATCAGGGCATGTTGCATGCCCTGAATTCCAGCGGTGCCGTGTGCCATAACCGGCATGGGCATCCCTCCGCCGTCGATACGCTGTCTCAAGGAGTGAGCTGCATGTTGATCCGCCTGCAATGCGAACAGCGCCAGTGGCGCGTGCTGCATCCGGACCGGCCGGAGCCGATCGAGTTCCGCGATGGCGCCCGCGCCTACGACTTCGCCGAGACTCTGGCCCGCCTGCACTTTGTCGACACCGGTCAGCGTGCGGCCGTGCGCGTGGAAGCCAGCGGCGCGTTCGTCGAAGCGGTCAGTTACGGCTGAGCGCGGGTGCCTGCCAAGGCAGGCACCCGGAATTCCATCATCCACGCATGGCGTGGATCTGCGCGTTTCGAGCCTGGAGGGTGCGGACGCTGTCCGCGCCCATTGCGCCCTGTGTGGATCTACCGGGTGGTGATCGGCCTCAGCCTGCCGCGCTGAGCGGCGGGGTACCTGCGGCGAGCTGCGGCCAGCGCTTGAGCACAGCAGCGCGGATGCCGGCGGCGTCGATGCCGGCTTCGGCCAGCAGGTCTTCGCGGCTGGCATGGTGCTGGTAGCTGTCGGGCAGCCCCAGGTGCAGGATCGGACGCAGCACACCTTCGGCATTGAGCAGTTCACCAACACCGGAGCCGGCGCCACCGGCCACCACGTTGTCTTCGATCGTCACCAGGCCCTCGTGCTGGGCGGCGACAGCCAGCACCAGCTCGCGGTCCAGCGGCTTGATGAAACGCATGTTGACCACGCTCAGGCCCAGTTCGCGACCGACCTGCTCGGCGGCGGCCACGGTGCTGCCGAAGGCGAGCAGGGCAATGCGGCTGCCCTGCAGGCGCAGTTCGCCCTTGCCGATCGGCAGGGTCGACAGGTCGGTGCCGGCTGCAACGCCGGTGCCGGTGCCGCGCGGGTAGCGCACGGCGGCCGGGCCCGGGTGCTGCAGGCCGGTGCTTAGCATCTGCCGGCACTCGGCTTCGTTGGACGGTGCCATCACCACCAGGTTCGGCACGCAGCGCAGGAAGCTCAGGTCGAGGTTGCCGGCGTGGGTCGCACCGTCCGGGCCGACCACGCCGGCGCGGTCAATCGCGAACAGCACGTCCAGGTCCTGGATCGCCACGTCATGTACCAGCTGGTCGTACGCGCGCTGCAGGAAGGTCGAGTAGATCGCCACCACCGGCTTGCCACCCTGGGTAGCCATGCCAGCGGCGAGGGTGACCGCATGCTGCTCAGCAATCGCAACGTCGAAATAGCGCTGCGGGTATTCCTTGCTGAAACGCACCAGGCCGGAGCCTTCGCGCATCGCCGGGGTGATGCCGTACAGGCGCGGCTCGGCGGCGGCGGCATCGCACAGCCAGTCGCTGAATACATCGGTGTAGGTCGGCTTCTTGGCCCCGGCCTTGGCCACCAGGCCCTTGTCCGGATCGAACGGGCCCACGGCGTGGTAACCGATCTGGTCGCCCTCGGCCGGCTCGTAACCCTTGCCCTTGGTGGTCATCACATGCAGCAGCTTCGGGCCCTTGGAGGCGCGCAGCGTCTTCAGCGTGGACAGCAGGGCGGGCATGTCGTGGCCGTCGATCGGGCCGGTGTAGTGGAAGCCCATTTCCTCGAACATCGTGGAAGGCACGAACATGCCCTTCCAGTGTTCTTCCCAGCGCTTCACGAAGCGTGCCGGATTGTTCTTCTTGTCACCGAGAATCTTCTTGCCGCCTTCGCGCAGCGCGTTGAGCGTGCGGCTGCCGGTGGCGCGGCCCAGCATCTTGGTCAGGCCGCCCACGGCCTCGGAGATCGACATGTTGTTGTCGTTGAGGATCACCAGCAGGTTCGGCTCCGGCTCCATGCCGCCAGCGTGCATCAGCGCTTCGAACGCCATGCCGGCGGTCATCGCGCCGTCACCGATCACCGCCACGATCTTGCGGTCGTCGCCTTCGGACTGGCGGGCGATGGCCATGCCCAGTGCGGCCGAGATCGAGGTCGAGGAGTGGCCGACACCAAAAGTGTCGTACTCGCTTTCCTCGCGCTTCGGGAACGGCGCGATGCCGTCCTTCTGCTTGACGGTGTGGATTTCGTCGCGGCGGCCGGTCAGGATCTTGTGCGGGTAGGTTTGATGGCCGACGTCCCAGACCAGCTGGTCGTGCGGTGTCTGGTACAGGTAGTGCAGGGCCACGGTGAGCTCGATCACGCCCAGGCCGGCGGCGAAGTGGCCGCCACTCTTGCCCACCGATTCAATGAGGTAGGCGCGCAGTTCGTCGGCAACCGCCCTCAATTCGGATTCGTCGAACGTGCGCAGGTCATCCGGCGTCTGGATGCGCGCGAGGCGGGGATAGCGGGCAGAGTCGATCATCATGTTCGCACTTTTTCTGAACGCCCATTTTCGCCCTCAAACGGGGGTGGGGCAAGCAAACGCCGCCGTCCGTGACAGGACGGTGAGGGTTGCATTTTCAGGCGTTCAGGTGCTCAGTTTCGAGCGCTTGGGCAATTGCGCCTTCAGGAAGGCCATCTGGTCGGCCAGGATGTTGCGGTTGGACAGGATCAGGTGCTCGATCCAGCTGGGCCGGTAGGGCACTGCCAGCAGGGGCATGCCGGCCTGCTGCGGGGTGCGGTCGCTCTTGCGCGAATTGCAGTGGAAGCAGGCGGTGACCACGTTTTCCCAGCAGTCCAGGCCGCCCTTGGACAGCGGCATGACGTGGTCGCGGGTGAGCGTGGGGCGGCTGAACTGCTGGCCGCAGTACATGCACAGATGGGCGTCGCGGGCGAAAAGGGCCTGGTTGGTCAGGTTCGGCGTCGGGTCGATCGCACGGGAGCGGGCGTGGCCGCGGGCGGCGATGATCGGGTGCAGGTCCATGCCGCTCTGCAGGCCGCTGAAACGGTTGGTGCCGCCGTGGATGTGCAGGCAGGGGTCGCCGAGCGTCCAGGCCACCGCCTCGCGGGCGTAGAGGCAGGCCGCGTCCTGCCAGGTGATCCAGTCCAGTACGCGTCCGTGGGCATCAAGCGAGAGCAGCCGGACCGAACCGGGGCGATGCAGCGTCGTGGCGTTGGGCGATGCTTCGGCGCCCGGAGCAGAAAACGGAGCTCCGGCTTCGATCAGACCCAAGCGTGTAGTGTCTGTCTCCATCGGGAGAACAGCTTATACCTGAATCATTGCGATTTGGGTATCGCCCGGAGGGCGAAACCCAAATCGCAAGATTCAGGTCCGCGCATTCCTCCTATCCCCCGCGCCTTCGGCGCGCCCCCTTTAGCAACCCAGCCCGCCGTCGGCGCGCTGGGTTGCCCGCGCATTCTTCCTAATCCCCGCGCCTGTCGGCGCGCCCCCTTTAACAAAAGGGGGCTCTTCTCCAGAAGGATTTCAGGGGTTCTCATCCACGCGTGGCGTGGATCTACAGCAGCGGAAATCTGTCGAAGGCGGGGTGGGTCCGGTGGCGTGCGCCGTCCCCCGCAATTGGACCCACCTCGCCATCCCGCAGGAAGCCGGCTGTTGCGGTTGCCGGCCAGCGGCCGGCACTACCGCGGGTGCCGGGCGAAGCCCGGCTCAGGCGCCGAAGCGCTCGTCGTCCATGGCCATCAGCGGCGCGGCGCCGGCCTGGATCGCGGCGGCGTGGCTGAGGGTGCGCGGCAGCACGCGGGCGAAGTAGAACCGTGCGGTCTCGCGCTTGCCCTGGGCGAAGGCGGCGCCGTGCGCGCTGGCATCGGCGGCGGCCACGCTGCGGGCCCACCAGTAGGCCAGCACCACGTAACCCGAATAGAACAGGTAGTCGTAGCTGGCCGCGCCCAGTTCGTCGGGATTGGCGGCCGCGCGCTGCAGCACGTCCATCGTCAGCTTGCCCCATTCGGCGGCCTTGGCGCGCAGCGGGCCGATGAACTCGGCCAGCGCTTCGTTGCCCTCGTGTTCCTTGGCGAAGGCTTCGATCTCGGCCAGCATCAGCTTCAGGCCGGCGCCCTGGCTGGATGCGGTCTTGCGGCCGATCAGGTCCAGCGCCTGGATGCCGGTGGTGCCTTCATACAGCGTGGTGATGCGTGCATCTCGGGCCAGCTGCTCCATGCCGTGCTCGCGGATGTAGCCGTGGCCACCGAAGCACTGCAGGGCGTTGTAGGTGTTCTCGATGCCCCATTCGGTCTGGCAGGCCTTGGAGATCGGGGTCAGGAAGCTTACCAGGGTGTCGGCGCGCTCGCGCTCGGCGGCATCCTCGGCGTGGTGGGCGATGTCGATCAGGGTGGCGGCATGCAGCGCCAGCAGGCGGCTGCCTTCGACCAGCGACTTCACGGTCAGCAGCATGCGACGCACGTCCGGGTGGACCAGGATCGGGTCGGCCGGCTTGTCCGGGAACCTGGCGCCGCTCAGGGCGCGCGACTGCAGGCGCTCACGGCTGTACTTCAGTGCGTTCTGGTAGGCGCGCTCGGACAGGCCGATGCCCTGCAGGCCGACACCCAGGCGCGCGGTGTTCATCATGGTGAACATGGCCTGCAGGCCCTTGTGCGGCTGGCCGACCAGGTAACCCTGCGCACCATCGAAGTTCATCACGCAGGTGACCGACCCCTTGATGCCCATCTTGTGTTCGATCGAGCCACAGCGCAGTGCATTGCGCTCGCCGACGTTGCCATCGCGGTCGACCTTGAACTTCGGGGTGACGAACAGCGAGATGCCCTTGGCGCCCGGAGGGGCGTCGGGCAGCTTGGCCAGCACCAGGTGCACGATGTTCCCGGTCAGGTCGTGCTCGCCGGCGGTGATGAAGATCTTGGTGCCGGTGATCGAGTAGCTGCCGTCGGCGTTCGGCTCGGCCTTGGTCTTGAGCAGGCCCAGGTCGGTGCCGCAGTGCGGCTCGGTCAGGCACATCGTGCCGGTCCAGCGGCCTTCGATCAGCGGCTTGAGGAAGGCGTCGTGCTGCCACGCCTCGCCGTGCTGCTTCAGCGCTTCAATGGCGCCGTGCGAGAGCAGCGGGAAGTTGCCCCACGCCAGGTTGGCGGCGTTGATCATTTCGTTGAGCGGCACCCCCAGGGTGTGCGGCAGGCCCTGGCCGCCCAGCTCCGGCGAGGCGGTCAGGCCGGTCCAGCCGCCATCGACGAACTGGTCGTAGGCCTGCTTGAAGCCGGGCGGGGTGGTCACTTCACCGGTGGCCTGGTCGAGTACGCAGCCGATCTCGTCGCCGACGCTGTTGAGCGGGGCCAGCACGGTGGCGCTGAAGCGGCCGGCTTCCTCCAGCACGGCATCGACCACGTCGGCGGTGGCGTCGGTGAAGCCGAGGCGGGCGAACAGGGGTTCGACCTTGAGCACGTCGTGCAGGGCGAAACGGAGGTCGGAAAGCGGGGCGGTGTAGCTGCTCATCGGTACGTCTCGATTTGATCAGGGCAGAGGGGAGCGGCGCCGGGCGCCGCGACGAAAGGCGGGTTCAGCGCAGCACGCCGGGCAGGCCGGGGGCCTGGTTGAGGGTGCTGCGGCTGCTGATGTCGAAGCTGCGCTGCTTCTTTTCCTGCGGCGTGGCCGCCACCGTTCCCTTCAGGGCGTAGGCCAGGGTGCGGTTGCTGGCCAGCGCGTCGGCCACCACCAGGCGCGCGGTCGAGCTGGGCACGAGGTCGACATTGATGACGTCGGCGGAGGTGCCGCCGATGGAGATGCCGGGCTTGACCTGCAGGGTGCCGGCATCGCTGTCGCCGACGGTCAGCGCCAGTGAGACATCATCGAAGGTCATCGGCATCGAGCTGAAGTTCTGCAGGCGCAGGGCCACGGTCCAGTTGCCGTCGGCACGCACGGTCAGCTGCTGCAGGCTGGCCGCCGGTTCCGAAACACGCTTGACGATGCCGTTGCTGCAGGCAACAAGGGCGAGGGTGCACAGGACGATCAAGGCGGTACGGAAGCGGTGGAGCATGGGCGCAAGTCCTCTGGAGGGGGTGCGTTGGGGTAAGCATACTACGGCGTATGGTTTTATGGATCGCCCGGAGCGACCCGTCCGCAGAGGGTAGCGCGTGAAGATGGCGGTCGGGCATGCACAACGCCGGATGGCGCGCGCACGATGCGCCGGATGCGAAGCGGTTCAGTCGGCCGCGGGATCGCGCAGCGGGGCCATCAGGCGCAGTGGCCCGAGGTCGTACCCCATAGACTCGGCCTTGGCTTTCAACTGTTCGAACCGATCGCGCTCCATCTCCGGCAGGCGCGAGAGGATCCACAGATACTTGCGGCCGGGTTCGCCGACCAGGGCCCATTGATAGTCCGGGTCCAGCGCCAGCACCCAGTAGTCGGCCCAGACCAGGGGCGCCCAGCTCAGCCAGTCGGGGACGAAGCGCACCTGCAGTTGCCCGGGATGGCCGGCCACCGGGCGTGCCACGCCTTCGGCGACCACGCGCTCGCCGTCACCCTTGCGGCAGGCATTGGTGACGCTGATGCGGCCGTCGCGGCGCAGGCCATAGTTGGCGGTGATGTCGCCCACGCACTGCTTCTGGAACGAGACTGGAAGATGCGCGATCTCGTGCCATTGGCCCGCGTAGCGATCAATGTCCAGGTGCTCGACCGCGCGCACCGGTTCAGTGGCGATCACCGGGAAGGCGGCCAGCAGCAGGCAGGCGAGCAGGGCGGGGCGCAGATGCATCGGCAGGCTCCAGGCAGGAGTCTGGAGCGTAGGTGCCGCGGCCCGTGCCGGTGTAAATGTTTCGTCAACCGGGCCACGGTGGTCGCCGCTTGCGCGAAGCGCGAATAAAAAAAGACCTGCATTTCTGCAGGTCTCTGAAGATGGTGGCCGAAGACGGAATCGAACCGCCGACACGGGGATTTTCAATCCCCTGCTCTACCAACTGAGCTACTCGGCCAAATTGTGTGGCTACCGCGGTGAGTGCGGTTTCCGGAAAAAAAAGACCCGCATTTCTGCAGGCCTTCGAAAGTGGTGGCCGAAGACGGAATCGAACCGCCGACACGGGGATTTTCAATCCCCTGCTCTACCAACTGAGCTACTCGGCCACATGTTTCGTTGCAGCGAGGTCGCTGCCAAGGACGCGTATATTACGGAGGTCGGCTGCCTTCGGCAAGCGTTTTGCCAAGATTTCTTCACATTGCCCTCTGCGCGCTCGCAAGTGCTTGATCCTCCGTTGTGGGGCGGGGCGTGCCCCATCGATTGTCGTCTGCGGTGGAAATCAGCAGGTCGCCGCGTTCGCCAAAGCTGCAAGGGCAAGGGGTGCGCCGGACCCGCGCGGGTCCGGGCAATGGAACGCTGTTTTCGTGGCCGCCATCGGGGATCGCCGCAGCGTAGTGTCGGCAGTCCTTTCCCGATGCTGGCAACAGCAGAGACCTGGCCATGTCCGATTGCTCCACCGCGTCCCGCATCGTGCTTGCCTCGCGTCCGCAGGGGGCGCCAAGTGCAGCCAATTTCCGCCTGGAACAGGTTGCGCTGCCGGCACTGGCCGAGGGCGAAGTGCTGCTGCGCAACCGCTACCTTTCGTTGGACCCGTACATGCGAGGACGCATGGACGAGGGCCCGTCGTATGCCGCGCCGGTGGCGGTAGGGGCGGTGATGGAAGGCCAGACCGTGGCCGAGGTGTTGCAATCCAAGGCCGAGGGCGTAACCGCAGGCGAGCTGGTGCTGGCGCCGGGTGGCTGGCAGACCCACGCGGTGCTGCCGGCCAAGGCGCTGGGGCGTCGTCTGGATCCGGCCGGGCTGCCGCTCAGTACGGCGCTGGGGGTATATGGCATGCCCGGCTTCACCGCCTATTCCAGCCTGCATGAAATCGCCCGTCTGAAGCCGGGCGAGACGTTGGTGGTAGCCGCCGCGACCGGGCCGGTGGGCGCGACCGTGGCGCAGCTGGCCAAGCTGCAGGGCGCGCGCGTGGTCGCCATCGCCGGTGGCGAGGCCAAGCGTGCCTATCTGCAGACGCTGGGCGTGGACGTGGCGCTGGATCATCGCGTGGCTGATTTTGCGGACCAGCTGCGCGCGGCAGTGCCTGCGGGCATCGACGTGTACTTCGAGAATGTCGGCGGCCATGTGCTGGATGCGGTGCTGCCGCTGCTCAACGACTTCGCCCGCATTCCGGTCTGCGGCACCATCGCTACCTACAACGAGCGGGGCGTCGAGCAGCCTGGCCCGGATCGGCTGCCGTCACTGTTCAACCAGATCCTGCGCCAGCGCCTGACCGTGCGTGGTTTCATCGTGCACGACTTCAACCACCTGTGGCCGGACTTCGAACGCGAGATGCCGCAGTGGCTGCGCGAGGGCCGCATCCAGTACCGCGAGGATGTGGTGGAAGGTCTGGAGAAGGCGCCGGAGGCGTTCTTCGGGCTGTTGCAGGGGCGCAACTTCGGCAAGCTGGTGGTGAAGCTGGATTGAGTGCTTGGTGGGTGTGCCGACCAAGGTCGGCGGCTATCGGGTGGCGTCAGCCGTTGGCGACCTTTTCCCGGCGCAGCAGTTCGCGCTTGCGCGCAACGCCCCAGGCATAGCCGGACAGGTCACCGTCGCGGCGCACCACGCGGTGGCAGGGCACGGCTACCGCCAATGGATTGCTCGCGCAGGCACGTGCCACCGCACGACTCGAGCGTGGTGCACCGATATGCGCGGCAATATCCGCATACGACGCGGTCTGGCCGCGCGGAATCTGCTGCAGTGCCTGCCATACCCGCTGCTGGAAGGCGGTGCCGCGGATATCCAGCGGCAGTGTGGCGCCTCGCGAGGGATCCTCGACCAGGCCCACCACCTGTGCCACCAGTTGCTCATAGCCGTGGTCGGCACCGACCAGTTCGGCCTGGCGGAAGCGTTGCTGCAGTGACTGCAGCAGCGCCTCCGGATCGTCGCCGAGCAGGATCGCGACCACGCCGGTCCCGCTGCTGGCCACCAGCACGCTGCCCAGTGAGCTTTCGGCAAGCGCGAAGTGGATGACTTCGCCGCGACCACCTGCGCGCCATTGCTTGGGAGTCATGCCCAGCAACTTTGGTGCGTTCTCGTAGAAGCGCCCGCTGGAGCCGAAGCCGGCATCGTGGAAGGCATCGGTGATGCGCTCCTGCTGTTCGAGCCCGGTGCGCAGGCGGTCGGCGCGCAGCGCGGCAGCGTACTGCTTGGGGGTCAGCCCGGTGGCCTGTTTGAACAGGCGATGCAGGCGCGTCGGGCTGCAGCCGGCGATGTCGGCCAGCTCCTGCAGCGAGGGCTCGTCGAGGCTGGCCTGCAGATGGCGGCAGACCCGTTCGACGCGGGCGTCGAGGGCGGTGGTGGCGGTGCTGTCCATGGGCGGATTCTGGCACGTGCTGGTTCTGCGGAAACTCCGTTTCCTGCACCTGGCCGCGAGGCCCGGAAACGGAGTGTTGGTGGGCCGGAGGCGCGGCATCGTGGCGGCCACTCCACAACCGGTACCACCCTCATGCGCCTGAACAACAAGATCGCCCTCATCACCGGTGCCAGCGCTGGCATTGGTCGTGCCAGCGCGCTGCGCTTTGCTGCCGAAGGGGCAAAACTGGTGCTCAATGCGCGGCGGCCGCAACCGCTGCACGCACTGGCCGAGCAGATCCGTGGCGCCGGCGGCGAGGTGGTGATGCATGCCGCCGATGTGGCTGATCCGGGCACGGCGCAGGCGCTGGTGGATCTGGCCCAACAGTCATTCGGAGGCCTGGACATCGCGCTCAACAATGCCGGCATGCTCGGCCCGGGCGTACCGGCGGCGGAGTTCCCGGCGGATGCATGGCGCGAGGTGATGGCCACCAATCTCGATGCCGCCTTCCATGCCGCACGCGCGCAGTTGCCGGCATTGCTGGCACGCGGGGGGGGCTCGCTGGTGTTTGTCGGTACCTTTGTCGGCCATACCGTGGGCTTCCCGGGCATGGCCGCCTACGCGTCGAGCAAGGCCGGACTGATCGGCCTGAGCCAGGTGATCGCCGCCGAGTACGGCGCGCGTGGCGTACGCAGCAACGTGCTGCTGCCTGGCGGTACCGATACCGAGATGGGCCGGCAGGCCGCACCCACCGGCGATGCCCGCGACTTCGTGCGCTCGCTGCACGCACTCAAGCGCATGGCCGAGCCGGAGGAGATCGCCAACGCGGCGCTGTTCCTGGCCAGCGATGAAAGCAGTTTCGTTACCGGTACCGCGATGCGTGTTGAAGGTGGAGTGTCGATCACCCGTACCTGAGCGGCGTCATGAGCGCGGCGTGTAGTGGATACCGCTGCTGGCCATGAAGCCTTTCGGGTCGAACCTGGCCCATGCCTCGCCCCACTCGAACCGGGCGCGGCCACCTGCCAGTTTGCGCCCCAGAGCCGTGGCCAAGGTGCGACGCATGAAAGCGACTTCGGCATCGATCGCGACCTGGGTCGGCCAGCCGTCTTCCAGTGTCGCACCCGGCAGATCGACGCCGATCGTCACCATGTCGAGCTGTTGCCCGTGGAAGCACAGGCTGATGCCGGCGGGCGCACCGCCCAGACTGACCCGGTGCAGGCTGAGCCAGTGATAGCCGGTGCCGGCATCGCGCTCGCCATGCATCAGCGTGGCGAAGGCGATGCGCGCCTCCTCCAGTGACAGGGTGGGGCAGATCAACGTCGTCAGGTGGCCGAGCTGGATGCTGCCGTCCGCTGGATCGAGGCGCATTGGCAGCGTACGCGCGGCGTGCTGGGCGGGAGGTGACATCGCGGACTGGCTGGGCATGTTGGTCCGGATTCTGCAGAGCCGTGAGCTGCGGCGGCAAGCGGAACTGCACACGCTGTTCGCGCGGGCCTGACCTGCGGATCACTGCGCAGCCTCTAGCGTGAAGTCCTGATCGGCCTTCGCCGGCACAGGAGACTTCGATGAGCGAGCGCGACAAAGACCCTGGCGATCCGAAACAGGGCGTACAGGAAAGCCGTCAGGACAGGGCGCAGGAGGACGTGGCAAAGCAGCGGCCGGGGCAGCGCGATCAGCAGGTGCGTGATACGCATTCGCGTGGTCCACGCCGCAAGGACGGGGATCAGGAACCTGCCTGACTCGTGATCGATGCAAGAAAAAACCCGCAGATCGCGACGATCGGCGGGTCTTCTTAATGAGTGGTGGAGCCAAGGAGGATCGAACTCCTGACCTCGTCATTGCGAACGACGCGCTCTCCCAGCTGAGCTATGGCCCCACGGCAGGGCTTCAGTGTAGCCAACTGGCTGCGCCTTGCCAAGCCGACCCCTGATGTGCCGGACGGCGTGGCATGAAGGCGTGCACTGTGCCGAAACCGTCCGGTTTGTCTGGCCCGGATGCCGCGCAACGAAATCGTAACAATTTGGGGGATAATGGCGGCTTGCGCAGTTCTCCTCCTTTTTGCCGCCCGGCTCGCGCAGGCCGCACGGACGCCTCCTCAGAGCATTCCATGCCCTCCCATTCCGATTCCCGCCGCCTGTCGGGTATGTCGTCTTCCTTCGTTTCCTTCCGCCGCCATCCGCTGGCCCTGGCCTGTGCCGGCCTGGCCCTGGTCGGCAGCTTTGGTGCCGCCGCGCAGGACAGCGCGCCGACCCCGACGGGCCTGGACACGATCACCGTGACCGCCGAGCACCGCGAGCAGAACCTGCAGGAAGTGCCGGTCTCGGTGGGCGTGGTGCAGGGCGAGCGCATGCGCGACTTCACCGCCGGCGGCGACGACACCCTGCTGGCGCTGTCCGGCCGCGTGCCGAGCCTGTATGCGGAAACCACCACCGGCCGCATCTTCCCGCGCTTCTATATCCGCGGCCTGGGCAACATCGACTTCTACCTGGGTGCCTCGCAGCCGGTGTCGATCATCCAGGACGATGTGGTGCTGGAGCACGTGGTGCTGAAGTCCAACCCGGTCTATGACGTGGACCAGGTGGAAGTGCTGCGCGGCCCGCAGGGCTCGCTGTTCGGCCGCAACACCACCGCCGGCATCATCAAGTTCGACACGCTGAAGCCGACCCAGGACTACACCGGCCGCGTCAGCGCCAGCTATGCGACCTACAACAGCGTGTCGATCGACGGCGGCTTTGGCGGCCCGATCAACGACATCGCCTCGTTCCGCGTGTCGGCGCTGTACCAGCACCGCGACGACTACGTCGACAACACCTACAAGGGCCCGAGTACTGACGGCACGGTCAGCCCGAAGAAGAACGCCATGGGCGGCTTCGATGACCGCAACGTGCGCGCGCAGCTGCTGCTGACCCCGAGCGACCAGTTCTCGATCCTGGCCTCGGCCCACGCCCGTGATTACGAAGGCACCTCGACCCTGTTCCTGCGTGGTGCGCTGACCAAGGGCTCGAACAAGACCGACGTGCCGCGCGACCAGGTCGCCTACGACGAAGCCGGCAACAACCCGCAGGCCTACAAGACCTACGGCGGCTCGGTGAAGGCACGCTACGACTTCGGCGCGATCGACTTCACCTCGATCACCGCCTATGAGACCACCTCCGGCTACAGCCGTGGTGACACCGACGGCGGCGCTGCGGTGAACTTCCCGGTCAACGGCGTGCCGAACGGCTACGGCCAGTCGATGGGCCGCATCCGTGATCTGGACCAGTGGACCCAGGAATTCCGCCTGGCCAGCCATGACGACAGCGCCCTGCAGTGGCAGGCCGGTGCGTTCTACTTCAACGGCAGCGACACCACCGACTTCTACCAGCGTGCGTGGTTCCTGCAGGGTGCGGCCCGCAACCCGAACAACTGGGTGCGACTGCGCAACAAGAACACCTCGTGGGCCGGTTTCGGCCAGCTGAGCTACGCCTTCACCGACAAGTTCACCGTCACGGCCGGCCTGCGCCAGACCAAGGACGAGAAGCACACCCGCCTGCTGAAGACCGCTGACACCGCCGCCGGCGTGGTGACCTACAAGGGCCGCACCGACGTCAAGATGTCCGACACCACCCCGAGCTGGGATCTGAGCGCGATGTACCAGATCACGCCGGACGTGAGCGTCTATGCGAAGGTCGCACGCGGCTTCCGCGGCCCGACCATCCAGGGCCGTTCGGCGGTGTTCAATGCCGACTTCACCACCGCCGATTCCGAGACCATCCTGTCCTGGGAAGCCGGCGTGAAGAGCAGCCTGTGGGACAATCGCCTGCGCCTGAACGCCACCGCGTTCACCTACACCGTCAATGACATCCAGCTCAACGGCAACGATTCGGACGGCAACGGCGTGCTGTTCAATGCCGACAAGGCCAAGGCCTACGGTTTCGAAGCGGACATGGAGCTGCGCCCGATCCCGAACCTGACCCTGAGCGCCGGCGTCAGCCTGCTGCACAGCGAGATCAAGGACAAGCGCGTCTACGCGCAGGTCTGCGGCCTCAACGGCAAGGTGGTGTGCACGGTGAATGACCCGACCATCAAGGTCGGTGCCAACACCTTCGCGCAGATCGACGGCAACCCGCTGCCGAACGCGCCGAAGTACAACGTCAACCTGGCCGCCCGCTACGACTTCCCGGTCAGCGACGCGGGCACCATGTTCGTGTCCACCGACTGGAACAAGCAGGGCTACACCAGCTTCGTGCTGTACGACAGCAAGGAGTTCAACTCCAAGGGTGATTTCGAGGGCGGCCTGAAGATCGGCTACTCGGGCAACTACGGTGCCTATGAAGTGGCGCTGTTCGCGCGCAACATCACCAACGAGAAGAACCTCAAGGGTGTGATCGAGAACTACATGGCCGCGGTCTACAACGAACCGCGCACCGTCGGTGTCTCGTTGAACATGAACTGGTAAGGCGTTGCCGCGAGGGTGGGCGGTCCCACCCTCGCACTGCTGGAGTGCGCAGGGCGGCCCGGTGATCCGGGTCGCCCTTCTTGTTGCGTTCGACGGCGGCGGGAATGCAATCCGGCGCCGCGCCCGGTGCTTCAGCGTGCCGGCAGCAGCGCCTGCAGCCGCGCTTCCAGCTCTTGCTGGCGCCAGCCGGCCAGTGCGGCCGGCCACTGGCGGCGTTCCAGATAGCTTTCCAGGTGCTTGCGTGAGGCCAATACGCCATCCGGCAGGCCCAGTTCGCGGCTGCGCTCGGCAACCGCGTCCTGCAGCTTCTTCAGTGCCTGCTTGTTGCTGTCGTTGGCCGGCAGCGCCAGCGGTGCTTCGGCCTCATCGGCCAGCGGCGTATCCAGCGCCTGCCACACAGCGCCCGCGAGCTTGCGCGGTGCCTTCGGGAACTGTTCGAACAGCTTGCCCAGTGCGGCGGCATCGGCCGGTGGCGTGCGTGCCAGCGTGGCGGCCAGTTCGTTGTCCAGGATCCAGCTGCGCGGGCGGTCGCTGCTGCGTGCCTGCACATCGCGCCAGCGCAGCAGACGCAGCAGCCGATGCTGTGCGGCCGTGTCGAGGAACTGCGCCGAGCGCATCGCCAGGTGCGGCCAACGGTCTTCGTCGTTGGCGACGCTGGCCAGCAGGCGCTCGCCGTCGTCGTGCAGCCACTGCTGGCGGCCCAGCGCCTGCAACCTGGCATCGATGGCGTCATGCAGCGCGAACAGGTGCTCGACATCGTCGGCGGCGTACTGCAGCTGCGACTCGGACAACGGGCGGCGCATCCAGTCCGAACGGGTTTCGCCCTTGGCCAGCGCCACGCCGGTGATTTCCGCGACCAGCTTCTGGTAGCCCATACCGCCACCGATGCCGGCCAGCGAGGCGCCGATCTGGGTGTCGAACAGCGGACGTGGCAACACGCCGCAGGCCCACTTGAAGGCGACCAGGTCTTCGCTGGCGCTGTGCATCACCTTGACGATCGATTCATCGGCCAGCCACGGCGCCAGCGCCTCGGTCATGCCGGGAATCAGGGGGTCGATCAGCAGGATGTCCTGCCCGACCGCCATCTGCACCAGGGCCAACTGCGGCCAGAAGGTGCGTTCACGGATGAATTCGGTGTCCAGGCCGATGCGGGCCGGACGCTGCTGGAAGTACGGATCCAGCTCGGCGGGGGTGGTGATCCAGATTGCCACGGGTCAGGGCCTACTACTCGGGTTTGCTCAGGCAGGGGAGAATAGCCTAACGTCGGTCCGCATCCGTGCCGAAGGAGATCCTGCTTGCGTTTTCCGCTGTCGTCCGTGCTGTGCACCGCCCTGGCCCTGGCCGGCTGCACGCCGTCGCCCTCGGCGACACCGGAGCCGGGACCGGCTGCTGGCGAAGACGCACGGCCGCAGCAAGGCATGCAGGCGGACGCGACGCCGGAGGCGGCGCAGGGCAGCGTCACCATCGCCGGTGAGGATGCCGCCGAGGATGTGCAGCGGTGGACGCCACCGCGGGTCGATCGGCAGGGGCGCAGCCTGGCCCAGCTGCGTCGCGCGGCCGAGAAGGCGTTCGCCGAAGGGCGCCTGTACGAGGACGCCGACGCGGCGGTTCCGCTGTGGCTGGCGGTGCAGGAAGAAGACCCGGATGACCGCCAGGCCCGCAACGGCCTGCAGCGCGCCCGCCAGCGCCTTCAGCAGCAGGCCGATGCCCTGCTGGTCCGGCCGCTGCAGCAGCGCGAGGCGCTGGCCGAGGCCAGCCGCCAGGCACTGGTGCTGCTGACCCTGGCGCCGAAGGATGAGAAGGTGCGCGCGCTGCAGGGACGGGTGGAGCTCGCCCAGCGCGTGGTGGCCTACAACCGTGCCGGCGAGGAAGACCTGCGTTCGGGGCGGATCGGTGAGGACGGTGACGGAGCGATCGGCAACTTCCGTGAAGCGCTGGCCCTGGATGAACACAACAGCCGGGCACGGCAGGGCCTGGCGGCGGCCGAGAGTGGCCTGATCCGCCGTGCCGAGGACGCGGCGCGGGTGCGTGACTTTGCCAGCGCCGGCACCTGGCTGGCCGAAGCCAGCAAGGTCCGTGACTCATCACCGGCCATTGCCGATGCCTTCGAACGTATCGAACAGATCCGCGCGGCGGCACTGCTGCAGCTGCGCGATGATGGCCTTCGCGAACTGGCGACGCCACAGGGCCTGAAGCCGGCGCGCGAGAAGCTGGCCGAGGCCCTGCGCATCGCCTTGCCAGGGGATGCGGTGGTGGCCCAGTTGCGCGAACGCATCGACCTGGCCACCCATTACGGCAGCTTCCGTCCCGGGCAGGTGTTCAGCGACGCCATGCGCGATGGCGGGCGCGGCCCGCAGATGATCGTGGTGCCGCATGGTGGCTTCCAGATGGGCGCGGGTGATGCCGAGCCCGGTGCCAGCGATGCCGAGCGGCCCTCGCATTATGTGCGCTTCGACCGCGGGTTTGCGATGGCGATCACCGAGATCACGGTCAGTGATTTCGAGCGCTATGTGAAGTCGACCAATGCGCGGCCGCGTGCGACCCGGCGCGGCCACTCGGTGGTCTATGACGAGCGCAGCGGCAATTTCATCCGCCGCAGCGGTGTGGACTGGCGTTCCGATTACGATGGCGCGCGCGCACTGGGCAATTCGCCGGTGATGCATGTGAGCGTGCGTGATGCCGAAAACTACGCGGCGTGGCTGTCCGAGCAGACAGGACGCAGCTACCGGCTGCCGAGCGAGGCCGAATTCGAGTACGCGCTGCGTGCCGGCAGCAGTGGCCGTTATCCGTGGGGCGACGCCGGCACGCCGCCGCCCGGCGCTGGCAACTTCACCGGCAGCAAGGATGTCTCGCCCTCGGGGCGGCACTGGCACAACGCCTTCGTCGGCTATGGCGATGGCTGGTGGGGGCCCGCGCCGGTGGCCAGTTTCCAGGCCAATGCCTTCGGCCTGCACGACATGGCCGGCAATCTCAGCGAGTGGGTGGCCGACTGCTGGCATGCCAGCTACCGGCGTGCGCCGTCCGATGGTGTCGCCTGGTTCAACCCGGGCTGCCGGTCGCGGGTGATCCGGGGCGGCAACTGGGCCAATGCGCCCGAGCAGACCCGTGCGGCCTGGCGGCAATCGCAGGACTCGGACACCACCAACGCGCGCATCGGCTTCCGTCTGGTGCGGGGCATCTGAGCATCGGGCTTCACCCGCTGCTGGCGTCCGCGCACTAAGATTGCGCCGTGCCCGCCGGCCGGCGGGGCCTGCTGGAAGACACCGATGCGCAACGATCCCTTTTCCCGCTCGCCGCAAGGCCCGCAGCGGCGCGGCCTGTTCGGCAACATCCGCTGGTGGGTGCTGCTGCTGGCAGCGGGCTATGCGGTGTTCTACTGGTTCTCCAATCGCACGGTCGATCCCTACACCGGCGAGAAGGTGATGATCGACAGCGGCCTGGATGCGCGCCAGGAGACCGCGCTCGGGCTGCAGGCCTACCAGCAGATCCTGTCGCAGGAACGGCCGATGGATCCGAATGCGCCGATCGCGCGTGATGTGCGCGACATCGCCCAGCGCCTGATCGCCAAGGTGGACGTGGTGGAGACCGCGCTGGCACAGGAGCACGGCGTGCAGCCGGCGCATTTCGCGCGGGATTTCCAGTGGGAAGTGAATGTGATCCCGTCCGAGCAGGCCAATGCGTTCTGCCTGCCGGGTGGCAAGATGGCGGTCTACACCGGCCTGGTGCCGGTGGCGCGTACGCGTGACGCGATGGCGGTGGTGATGGGCCATGAGATCGCCCATGCGCTTCTACGCCATGGTGCACAGCGGATGGCGCAGCAGAAGCTGACCCAGATCGGGCAGATGGCTGGTGCCGCCAGCGGCATGGATGCGCAGCAGCAACAGATGATGATGTCGGCGATGGGCTACGGCTACCTGCTGCCCTATGCGCGCAGCCACGAGACGCAGGCCGATGAAGTGGGGCTGATGCTGGCCGCAGCGGCCTGCTTCGATCCCCGCGAGGCGGTGCCGCTGTGGCAGCGCATGGGCCAGGCCAGTGGCGGCCAGGCGCCGCCGGAGTTCGCCTCCACCCACCCGAACCCGGGTACCCGCATCCAGAACCTGCAGGCGCTGATGCCGAAGGCGCTCGAGTACCGGCAGAAGTTCTGCGAGCAGGCAAAGTAGGGGGAGGGGCGGCAGGGCTTGCAGCCCTGCACCCGCGGTAGGTAGTGCCAGCCGCTGGCCGGCAGCAGCAACAGCGGAAGCGGGTTTCCTGAGGGATGGCGGGGTGGGTCCGGTTGCGGGAGACGCCGTAAACCCGTCCATGGGGGCTTGGCCGCGGCATCCATGCCGCGGACACTCCCGCCACCGGAC
>NZ_JBMRGJ010000024.1:0-62544 GCF_049384325.1 Stenotrophomonas sp. CASM114
GATGGCGCCATCCATGGCGCCAACGGTCCCGCCACCCCACCCCGGCCCGACCCAGCACGTAAGAACAACGAGCCGGCCAACCTGCTGTTGATCTTGATGTTGATGTTGATCTGTAAGCAGTCGCGGCCGCAGGCCGCGCGGGACCACTCACAGATGCCACAGTTCATGCTTCAGCGTCGCCACACAGCGGCGGCTGACTTCCAGCGGCTGCCTGCCATGCCGCAGCACCGCCTGCACCTGCCCGCCGGAGCCGCGGCGCAGCTCCACCAGCTCGTGCCGCGCCACCAGGCAGTTGCGATGGATGCGGATGAAGCGGCTGGCGAACTCTTCTTCCAGCGACTTCAGCGATTCCTCGATCAGGTCCTCGCCGCGCGCGTGGTGCACCACCACGTACTTCTCTTCGGCCTGCAGGTAGTGGATGTCGTCCAGCGGAATCAGCCGCAGGCTGCCGCGCAGGCGTGCGCACAGTACGCTGCGTGCCTGCTGCCCGCTGTGCGCCTGCGGCTGGCCATCGCGACCGGCCAGGAACGTGCGTGCCCGTGCAATCGCCGCGGCCAGGCGTTCGGCGCGCACCGGCTTCATCAGGTAATCGATGGCTGCCGCTTCGAAGGCCGACAGCGCATGCGCATCGTAGGCAGTGCAGAACACCACCGCCGGCCGCGGTTCGAAGCTGGCCAGGTGGCGGGCTGCTTCCAGGCCGTCCAGCCCAGGCATTGCGATGTCCAGCAGGACCAGGTCCGGCTGCAGCTCCGCGCACGCGTGCAGGGCCTGCTCGCCGTTGCCGGCCTCGGCCACCACGTCCACGCCGTCCTGTGCGGCCAACAGGCTGCGCAGGCGCTCACGCGCCAGTGGTTCGTCATCGGCGATGACTACCCTCACGATCGTCCCCTCACTGGATCGGCACTGTCACCTGGCAGGCATAGTAGCCCTCGCTCCAGCCAGCCGTCATCCGCGCGGCACTGCCAAAGCGCCAGGCCAGCCGATGGCCGATGCTGTGCTGGGCATGGCCAGCCCCCCGCGCCAGGGCCAGCCCGGGCGCCTGCGGATCAGGCGCGGGATTGCGCACGCGGATCTGCAGATCGTTGCCCTCGCGCAGCAGCTGCAGCTCGATGGTGCCGCCCTCGGGCAGGCGCGAAATGCCATGCAGCACGGCGTTTTCCACCAGCGGCTGCAGTACCAGCCTTGGCAATGGCAGGTCCCACGGCAGCGGCTCGTCACGCTGCCAGCGCACCTGCAGGCGTTCGCCCAGGCGCAGCGATTCGATCGACAGGTAGCGCTCGGCCAGTTCGCATTCGTCGCGCAGGGTGGAATCGCCCTCGCCTGCACCGAGCGCAGCACGGAACAGATCGGACAGGTCGAGCACGGCACGCTCGGCCACCGCCGGGTCCCGATGCAGCAGGCTGGCGATGAGGTTCATGCTGTTGAACAGGAAATGCGGGCGGATGCGCGCCTGCAGCGCATCGGCCTGGGCGCGTGCATTGGCCTGCACCTGCGCGGCCCAGCGGTCGCTGACATAGAAGTAGCGCAGCGCCAGCGCGGTGATCAGCGCGGTGGTGGCGGCGCTGCCGAGGGTGAAGCGCCAGAAGCTGATGCCGTTGGCGAAGCTGTCACCCAGCACCGCGTACAGCGCGTGCACGATGCCGGCGCAGACGACCGCGATCAGGGCCGCCAGTGCGATGGCAGCGACCGCCCCCATCACCTGCGGCAGCCTGGACAGCGCCTGCCGCAGCAGGCACAGGCTGGCGGTCACGGCCAGCGCCAGCCACAAGGCGAAGCCGCTGGCTGACAGCAGCTCGCCAACGGTCCAGTGGCGGCTGCCATCCGGGGCCAGGGCCAGCACCACCACCACCAGCTCGGCCAGGCCCAGCATCGCCGCCAGCCGCGGCAGGCGGCACAGTTCCGGCATCCACGGCGATGGGCTGGCCAGGGGCATGGCTCAGGCCGCGCCCAGCCGTTCCTGCAGCCAGTCACCCAGTGCCTGGATTTCCTCGGCACAGACCTGGTGGGCCATCGGGTAGCTGTGCCACGCCACGTCCAGGCCCAGCGTACGCAGCGCCTGTGCGCTGTGGGCCGCCACGGCCTGCGGGATCACCGGGTCGCCACTGCCATGGGCCATGAACACCGGCACCTGCACCGCGCCTTCAACGCGCGTGGCACTGTCGGCTTCGGGCAGATAGGTGGACAGGGCGATCAGGCCGGCCAGCGGCGCGGTACGCGACAGCGCAGCAGTCAGGATGATCGCACCACCCTGCGAGAAGCCGGCCAGGAAGATCTTCTCCGCCGCGACGCCACGCTCGATCTCGCGCGCGATCAGCGCGTCCAGCTGCACCACCGATTCCTGCACGCCGGCCATGTCGGCACGCGACCGGAAGTCCATGCCGACGATGTCGTACCAGCCGCGCATGGGCACGCCGTTGTTGATCGTGATCGGCCGCACCGGTGCGTGCGGGAACACGAAGCGCAGCGCCGGCCAGTGCGGCCGCACCAGCTCCGGCACGATCGGCGCGAAATCATGGCCATCGGCGCCGAGGCCGTGCAGCCAGATCACCGACCACTGCGGCGAGGCGCCGGTTTCCTGTTCCACCGTTTGCAGCATGATGCGGCTCCTTCAAGTTCGAGCCGCATTATGCCGCTGGCGTGGGGCAATCAGTACAGCGGCGGTTGCTCGGCCGCTTCGCGCCGCAGCTGCGCGGCGCGGACCAGTACCGGTGGCGGGATGTTCTCTTCGGGAATGTCCAGCAGGCCCAGGCGATGCAGGAAGGCGCCCGGACCACGCGAGGAGGTCAGCGCCACCACCGGAATGGCCAACACCATGCCGATCACCACCGGCGCCATCCACGCCGCCAGCGACGGCGACACGGCCCAGGCCAGCACGCCCATGAAGGCGCCGAACACACCCAGGCCACCGTAGCCGCGGATCAGTGCCAGCCACGAGATGCCGCCGTCGTCACGCTGCTGCGCATCCCAGCCGGAATCGCGGCCGGACAACACTTCGGCCACGCCCCGCGACTGCACGTACATCACCACCGGCGCCATCAGCGCGGCCAGCACGGTTTCCACCAGCATCGACACGAAGGCACGGATCGCACCGCCGCAGCCACGGCGGTCGACCGGGTCCAGCAGCATCGCCAGGTAACCGAGCACCTTGGGCAGCAGCAGTACCGCCATCGTGGCGGCGAACAGGCGCACCACCTGCTCTTCGTCCTGTGCGCGCCAGTACACGCTGGGCGACAGGTGCAGCAGGGCATTGAAGTCGATGCCCTCCTGGAACAGCGGGATGGCGATGCCGATCAGCATCAGCATTGCCCACATCGGTGCGGTGAAATAGTGGCCGATGCCGATCAGCATGTGCGTGCGGCTGATCCAGTGCAGGCCGCGGCTGCCCACGACCTTGCCGTGCTGCAGGTTGCCCTGGCACCAGCGGCGGTCGCGTACCAGCAGATCGGTCAGCGTCGGCGGGCCCTCTTCATAGCTGCCACCGAGGTAGGGCACCATGTGCGCGGCCCAGCCGCCACGACGCATCAACGCTGCTTCGACGAAGTCATGGCTGAGCACGTGGCCGCCGAACGGCTTGCGCCCCGGCAGCGCCGGCAGGCCGGCGTGGTCGGCGAAGGCGCGGGTACGGATGATGGCGTTGTGGCCCCAGTAGTTGCTCTCGGCGCCATGCCACCAGGCCACGCCACGGGCGATCACCGGCCCGTACACGCGGCCACCGAACTGCTGCATGCGTGCGAACAGGGTGCGGCCGCCGATCACCGACGGCAGGGTCTGGATCAGGCCGACGTCGGCGTTGTGCTCCATGCCGGCCACCAGGCGCACGATGCTGTCGCCGGTCATCAGGCTGTCGGCGTCGAGGATCAGCATCTGCGGGTAGGCACCGCCGAAGCGACGGACCCAGTCGGCGATGTTGCCGGCCTTGCGCCCGCTGTTGTCACCACGGCGACGGTAGAACAGGCGGGTCTGGCCGTCCGGCACCCGCTCGCGCAGCTCGCCGAACACCCGCTCCTCGGCAGCGGCGATGTCCTCGCGACGGGTATCGCTGAGCACGAAGAAATCGAATCGGCCGAGCTGGCCGGTGGCCGCCACCGACTCGTAGATCGCCTGCAGGCCCGCCAGCAGGCGGCGCGGGTCTTCGTTGTAGGTCGGCATCAGCAGCGCGGTGCGGCTGTGCACGGTCGGCAGCGGCTTGTCCGGGTCGATGCCGAGGCGATAGCCACGGTCGAACACGGCGGTCAGGAAGCCGGCCAGGGCGCTGGCGAAAGACAGCGCGATCCAGGCAAACAGGCCAACGAACAGCACCAGCAGGCAGGCTTCGAGCACGCTGATGCCATTGGCCGACAGCACCCGCCACATCATCCGCGTGGCCACGGCGGTCATGCCGAGCGTGCCACCGAAGATGTACAGCCGGCGCAGGCCGATCAGGCGCGGCGACGTGCGATGCCGCCGGACCTTCAGTGCACCTTCGCGCAGGGTCTGTTCGGGCATCTGCAACGGAGATTCAGCGGGCAGCAGCGCCCAGCCGGCGTCGAGCCGGGGCGTTTCTGCTTCCGCATGGATGGTCTGCACCCCCATCGCCGCCTACTCCGCGCCGTCGGCACGGCCGGCCATCCCGGCCGGGCTGCATGCACCAAGGTTCCCGGCGCGCTTTCCCGGCGCCCGCACTTGTCCAGACTGTGTCGGCTTCAGGCCGCACAGTCGATGTCTGTCACTACCGGAACCCACACGATCTCCAACGGGGCGGAATCGAAAATGCGGCCCAGTCTAGGGCGCTGGATGTAAGCCGGGTGCGAAGGCCTACGCCGGGATTTATCCCCATTCAGCAAATAGCAGGCGATCACGTCGGGGGATGGCCAGATGTCATTGCATCGCCCCGGGTACTGGATCGTATCAAACGCGAACGGTTATCATTTCATTAACCAGGCAGGTCACCGTCTTCGGCACGGCCGCGACCCACCCAGCTGCGCCGGTCCACACCGCGCGCACCGACGACCCACGGAAGGGTGGCTGCCTGCTGTCTGCCTGCGCCTGCTGCTTCCACCGGGTCACCCCACCTCCCATGGAAGCCGCCATGTCCCCATCGTCCCGTTCCCGTTCCGCGCGCCTGCCGCGCACCCGCCTGGCCCCTGCCCTGGCCTCCGCCTGCCTGCTGGCCCTGCCAGGCCTGGCCGCTGCAGAGGCCGGCGCCGATGCCTCCACCAAGGATCTGGATACCGTGGTGGTCACCGCCTCGGGCAGCCAGCAATGGATCAAGGATGCCCCGGCCAGCATCAGCGTGATCAGCCGTGAGGACATCGAGCGCCAGCCGGTTCCCGACCTGGCCACCCTGCTCAGCCGCGTGCCGGGCGTGACCGGCGGCCTCAGCGCCGTCGGCGAACAGTCCAAGATCAAGCTGCGCGGCATGCCGTCCAACTACACGCTGGTGCTGGTGGACGGCAAGCGCATGGGCAGCTCGGCCGCGACCAACTACCGCCCCGACCTCGGCCGCCAGGACCTGAACTGGATCTCGCCCGACCAGATCGAACGCATCGAAGTGGTGCGTGGGCCGATGTCCTCGCTGTACGGCTCCGACGCCATGGGCGGGGTGATCAACATCATCACCCGGCGCATCGGCGACGAATGGAACGGCAGCGCCACCCACAGCTACACCCGTCCCGGTGATGGCAAGCGCGGCGATACCCAGCAGATCGGCGCGACCTTCTCCGGCCCACTGGGCGAACGCTTCGGCCTGCGCATCGGTGCCAACAGCATGCGCCGTGATTCGGACCAGTCCAACCACGGTGTCTACGGCAATGCCTACGCCGGCGAGAAGGACCGCACTGTCGATGCGCTGCTGCAGTGGAAGCTGAGCGACGCACAGGAACTGTCGCTGGAAGCCGGCCATGGCGTGCAGCAGGCCTTCATCGATGCGTCGCTGGAAAAGCAGGACGAAGGCGCCTGGGGAGCCAGTGAGCTCAAGCGCAGCTCGCTGGCGCTCAACCACGATGGCACGTGGAGCTTCGGCACCTCCAGGCTCAGCGCGTACTGGACCGAATACAAGAACGACATCGGCGCCACCGGCCGCTCAGAGGCCACCGACACGATCATCGAAGGCAGCCTGACCACGCCGTTCACCCTGGGCGTTGAACACCAGTTTGCCGTGGGTGGGCAGTGGAAGCGTCAGGAACTGACCAACACCGATACCATCGGCCGCGCACCGATCGACTACGCCGGCAACGCCGTCAGCGGCTCCAGCCTGGAAGTGGATACCTGGGCGCTGTTTGTCGAAGACGAACTGAAGCTGCACCGCACCCTGGCCCTGACCGTGGGCGCGCGCCTGGACCACCATGAGAAGTTCGGCGGCCACGTCAGCCCGCGTGCGTACCTGGTCTGGCATCCGGCCGAACAGTGGACCATCCGCGGTGGCGTCTCCAAGGGGTTCCGTGCGCCCAGCCTGACCGAGAACTCGGCCACCGCTGCCACCCAGTCCGGCGGCCGTGGCTGCACCTCGCTGATCCCGCTGGGGTATACCCGCGGCGGGTGCTACATGGCCGGCAACCCGGACCTGGATCCGGAAACCAGCACCAACCGCGAGATCGGCATCAGCTTCGACAATGACCTGATCGATGTTGGCGTGACCTACTTCCACACCGACTTCCGGAACAAGATCGAATACGCACCGCTGGGCCGCTTCAACGGCATCTGGTGGACGCGCATGAGCAACGTGCAGCGCGCGCGCACCAGCGGCATGGAAGGCAACTTCAACGTCCGCTTCGGCGAGCAGTGGCGCTGGCGCACCTCGGCAACCTGGATGAAGGAAGCCAGGAACCTGACCACCGGCCGCAACCTGATCGATACGCCGGAATTCTCCGGCTACTCGTCGCTGGACTGGTCGCCGAATACGGTGTTCTCCGGCAGCCTGTCGGCGCAGTACACCGGCAAGCAGACCGGCACCGCCACGACCTTCCTCAAGGCCTACACCCTGTATGACCTGACCGTCGCATGGAACGTCAACGAGGTGCTGACCCTGCGCGGTGGCGTCAGCAACCTGGCCGACAAGAAGCTGTATGCGGAAGGCTCCACCGACTACTTCGTCGCCGGGCGCAGCTACTTCCTCAGCATGACCGCGCGCTTCTGACCGGCGGCACGCGCCGTGATCGCGCTGGCGACATGCCAGCGCGATCGACGGTATTGCGGGTTACTCGCTTTCCAGCGCGGCCGGTGCCGCGTCCCGCGTGGCGGCCGTGCGCGCACGGTCCATCGCCACCGCCAGTTGCTGGCGTGCGAGCAGTTGTTGTGCCTGCACCACTTCAGGTGTCGGCAGGAGCACCGGTCCCGGTGCGTTTTCCGGTGTAGCAGGTGTGGTCATGCAACCTCCATGGACATCCCGCCGCCGCACGGGTCCAACCGGGGCGGCAGCGGAACTGCGCACCCTATCCTAAAAACAAGGCGGGCGGGTGACGGTGCGGCACCCGGCCGCAGCACGTGGAACACGGCACGCGTCACATTTTTGACGGCAGCCCTTGGATCCTGAATAGGACTTGCCTTATCATGAAAACGTTTTCTCACAGGGATGTTTCCCCAAAATGAATACCACTGACCTGTCCCAGTTCAGCCCGAAGTGGCAGTTCCGCTTCAACTTCTTCCGCCAGCATGGCGCGCCCAAGAATCCCGGTTTCAAGCAGGCCTGGAAGGCGCTGTCGTTCGGTGACCGCCTGAAGATCAACCTGAACTTCTTCGCGTTGTTCTTCGGTGCGATCTACCTGTTGATCCTGGGCATGTGGCGCAAGGCGCTGGTGGTCATCGGCATCAACATCGCGCTGGCCATCGTCAGCATGTTCCTTCCCGACGTCGTCGGGCGCATGCTGTTCATCGCGATGAATCTGCTGGTCGCCTCCAGCACCAACTACAGCTACTACCTGGAGAAGGTGGAAGGTCGCGCCAGCTGGAACCCGTTTGAAGGAATGTTCTAAGCCATCAGACCGGCGCAGGGATGCGCGGCAAGGATGCAACCGACGCCCGGCCCCCGCCGGGCGTCTTCATTTGCGCGATCAGGCCGCGCGGCGTGCCACGGCCGCCGGCTCGGCCTGCAGGCGGAAGCGCGACACCGCCACCGCCAGCTGCTCGGCCTGCTCCTCCATCGCACGCGCGGCGGCACTGGCTTCCTCCACCAGCGCGGCGTTCTGCTGGGTGGTTTCGTCCATCTGCACCACAGTCTGGTTGACCTGCTCGATGCCGGCCGATTGTTCGCGCGACGCGGCCGAGATCTCGGCCATGATCTCGTTGACCCGACCGACCTGACCGACGATGTCCTGCATGGTGCGCCCCGCGCCGTGCACCAGCTGCGCACCGGCACCGACCTGGGCCACCGAGGCGTCGATCAGCTCCTTGATCTCCTTCGCAGCACCCGCCGAACGCTGCGCCAACGCGCGCACTTCACTGGCAACCACGGCGAAGCCACGGCCCTGCTCACCGGCGCGCGCCGCTTCCACTGCTGCGTTCAACGCCAGGATGTTGGTCTGGAACGCAATCCCATCGATCACCGAGATGATCTCGGCGATGCGCTGCGAAGACGCCTCGATCTGCTCCATGGTGTGCACCACCTGGCTGACCACCTGGCCGCCTTCGCTGGCCACGCCCGCCGCGGAACCGGCCAGCGCGTTGGCCTGCAGCGCGTGGTCGGCGTTCTGGCGCACGGTGGAGGTCAGTTCTTCCATCGACGCGGCGGTTTCTTCCAGGTTGGCAGCCTGCTGTTCGGTACGGCGCGACAGGTCGCTGTTGCCGGCAGCGATCTCACCGGCGGCCAGGCGGATGCTGGCTGCCGACTGCTGGATCTGGCCGACGATCTGGGTCAGGTGCTGCACGGTGCTGTTGGCATCGTCGCGCATCACCGCAAACACCCCATGGAAGTCACCCTGCATGCGGGTACTGAGGTCACCGCCGGCGATCGCGCGCAGCAGCGTCGACAGTGCGGCCAGGTTGTGGTCGCTGACTTCCATCATGGTGTTGAGGGTCTCCACCATGCGGCGGAAGTCGTGGTCGAAGCGCAGTGCATCACCGCGCACGGCGAAGTCACCGGCGGCGGCCGCAGCGGCAAGCTGCTGGATCTGCTCGTTGATCGCGGCCAGGTTGCGCTTGGTGGTCGCCATCGCAGCGGTGAACACCGCCTTCTCGCCCGGCAGTGCTTCCATGTCCACGCTGAGGTCGCCGACGGCATAGCGCTGCATCACTTCAACCAGGCGCTGGGTGATCGCGTTGCTGGAGGCCACCAGCTGGTTGCTGTCGGCCACCATGCGGCCGTACTCGCCCGGGAACGCCGCGGCATCCATGCGGTAGCTGAGTTCACCGGCATCGTGGCGGCGCGCCATTTCGGCCTGCGCAGCCATCACCGCCTGCAGCTGGCCGCGCATGCCCTGCATCGCGTCCAGCAGGCGCCCCACTTCGTCGTTGCTGCGCGCAGGCAGGATGCTGTCCAGCTTGCCGGCGGCGACGTCACCGGCCACGCGCACCGCTTCGGCCAGCGGGCGGATCGCCAGGCGGCGCAGCAGTATGTAGACACCGGCGCTGAGGGTCAGCGCGGCGATCACGCCGACCAGCAGGGTCAGCCACAGCAGCTGGCGCGCTTCGGCCACGATCACCGCATGCGGCATCACCACGCCCAGCGCGAAGCGCTGCGGGGCATCGCCCACGCGCAGCGGCACATACACGCGCACGTTGCCGGCCGCATCGGGGCTGAAGGCCTCGAAGGGGCGGTCGGCGGCGATCTCGGCCAGCATGCTGCGGGTCAGTGCGTCGTTGCGAGGCTTGCCGATTTCGGCGGCATTGGCCGAGGCCAGCACCACGCCCTTCGGCGACAGCAGTTCGACGCGGCCGGCCCCCATCGGCTTCAGCGTGGCCAGGTGCTTCTGCAACGCTGCCAGCGAGAAGTCGACGGTGAAGACACCGAGGAACCTGTCGTTCTCGATGATCGGCGTGCTCAGCGTACTCATCAGCACCTGCTGCCCGGCGATGTCATAGGCATACGGTTCGCTCACTTTCGGCAGCTTGTCGCGGCTGGGCACCATGTACCAGTCACCGGAACCGCTGGCGGTCTCGGTGTAATCGGTCATCACCGACTGCTGCGGCTTGCCCTCCTGCCAGGCCCAGTAGCTCATGTAGCGGCCGGTGGCATCGTGCGCCTCGGTGTTGACGAACTCGGCATCCTTGCCGTCGAAGGCATCGGGCTCCCACATGGTGCTCTTGCCCAGCCATTCGGGATGGGCGCGCAGCTGCTCGCCCAGCACAGCCGCCAGGCTGGCGCGGTCGGGCACGTCACCACGGGCGCGCTGGGCCAGCACGCTTTCAACCATGGCATCGTTGCTGGCAAAGGCGGTGCCCAGATCGGCCGCCACCTGGCGCGCCTCAGCGGTCGCCTCGCTGGTCATGGTCTGGCGCGAGGCGCTGATAAGGCTGGCGCTGGCCTGTCGGTAGATCAGGAACGCGGTCAGGCCGAAGCACAGCAGCGCGATCGCGGCGGTGCCCAGCATCAGCTTGTGGGCGATGCTGCCCGGGCGGCGGGCAGCGGCGGAACGGGAAGAAGGCATGGGAGGGTCCGCAAGGCAGTTCAGGACGACCGGCACCACGAAGGCACCGCGCAGGCGCGCGATCCGTCGCGCAGGCCACCGGCCGCCGGGCGGGCCCGGCGCTGGAAGCGCACCGGGTTAGCGGCCGCCCGCCAACGAGGTTGAGGCGACCGGCCTGCACATTCCTGAATCTGCTCAGGGTCGGGTCAGCCACCCGTCCGTCGCGATGGCCTCACTCGGCCACGCGGTCCTTGATCCACTGCGCGCGCGGCAGTACCTCGATGCTGCCGACGGCATACTGCTGCAGCACGTCATCCGGCCCGAAGCACGGTTGCCAGCCCAGCTCACTGCGCAGGCGGGCACTGTCGTAGACACGGTCGATGCTCAATGGCAGCGGCCAGCCACGGCGTTCGAACTCGGCCAGCAGCTGCGGCGCGCGACGGGCCAGCACGCTGCGCGGGTGGGTGGCCAGTTCCAGGCAGTCCTCGCGCCGGAACGGCGTCGGTGCGCAGGCGAGATAGCGGGCGAATCGGGCGCCTTCGTCGAGCAGCAGTGCAGCGTGTGCGCTGGCCACATCGCGGGCGTCGATGCCGCGATGCAGGCGGAACATCGCCATGCGCTCGGGCGGTTCCGGGAAGCACCGGCCCATGCGCAGCACGCGAACGCTGAAGCCCGGCGTGGCGGCAGCTTCAGCCAGGGTCTCGGCCTGCAGCTTGGTGCGGTGGTAGATCGTGCGCGGCAGCGGCTCGGTTTCTTCATCGATCCAACGGCAGCCACCGGCTACCACGGCATGGCCGTACAGCGCGGTGGTGCTGGTCAGCACGAAACGCCGTGCGCCGGCTTCGCGTGCGGCCTGCAGCAGGTGCGCGGTTGCCTCCACGTTGATCTGCTGGAATACCGCGTCCGGCACCAGGCCGACATGCGGAGCATGCAGGGCCGCGGTATGGATGACCGCGTCCACGCCCTGCACCGCACGCGTGACCGCCTGGCGATCGGTGACATCGGCAATGATGCGCGTGGTGGCGAACGGGCTGCGGTCCAGCCCCACCACTTCGTGGGCGGCCGCCAACGCACCGAAGATCGCGCGCCCGATGCGCCCGGAACTGCCGGTCAACAGAATCTTCATTGAGTCCATTCACTCGAAGCGCCCGGGAACTACCGGGATGCTTCGATTCTAGGCATGCATTCGCGCATCTGCGATAGGACAGCCCTGCAATCGTGCGTTCATCTTGACGACTTCTCAGGCGCCAGCAGTTGCCGCGCGATGAACAGCGGATCGTCGCCGCCGGCCACATCAGGCCTCACGCCTGTGCCTTCCCAGTTGCCGCCGGTGCGCAGATTGATCGGTTGCCGGTCGGAAATGCTGATCTGATAGCCATCGGGCAGCAGCACAGGATCACCAAACATATGCGCGGCACCGCCACTGCGCGTGCCGACAATGCGCGCGCGGCCCAGGGCCTGCAGCGAATAGGCGACGAACTCGGCCGCCGAACCGGTACGCCGGTCGATCAGCACCACCAGCGGCTTCAGGTACACAGGCAGGCTGGCAGGCGGCAGCGGTACCGGCGTGCGCCGGCCACGCTGGTCCAGCTGCTGCACCGCGCCGATCTTCGCGTCCAGCAGCGTGCGCACCAGCAGGTCGGCACTTGCATCGTCGCCTCCCCCGTTCTGGCGCAGATCCAACACTAGGCCATCGGTGTCGGCCAGCAGCGTGAAGGCCGCAGCGAACTTCGGCCGCGCCAGATCCAGCGGATAGAAGGTACTCAGCCGCAGGTAGCCAACGTTGCCTTCCAGCACCCGCACCTCGCGCACACCGGCACCATTGCTGCGGGCATCGGCACGCCAAGCCATCAACCAGTCGTCCTGGCCGGCAGCTGCGTCCACGCGCTCAACGTGGAAGTGGCCATCGAACATGTCCAGGTCCTGGTTCAGGCGTGCGCTGAACGCAGCAGGATCCGAACAGCTGTCCGCATAGCGCTGCTGCGCCGACCAGCTGCGCAGGGCATCGGCGATGCGGGCGGCCTCCGCCTCGTCCAGGTACTGCGCCTGCACGGCGCTGGCGGCCGCCTGCAGCACCGCATCCTGCGCCGGGCAGGCCGTCGCCAGCAGCGCGCCGAGCATCCAGGAGACCGCCATCATCCACCCCGCATTGAGGATATATAAGCGCTTATATATCATCCCACTCATGGATCTCCAACACGCCACGCTGGGTACCCTGCTGCGCGCACTGCTGGACCGGCTGGACCCGGCCGTCGAGCAGGCCTACCGGCACCTGCAACTGGACTACCGGCCGCGCTACACGCCGGTGCTGCGCACGCTGATGGCGCAGGGCCCCTGCCGGATCAAGGACCTCGCGCTGGCCTGCGGGCTCAGCCATTCGGCGCTCAGCCAGACCGTGGCGGCGATGGTGCGCGATGGTTGGCTGCACACTGCCAATGGTGACGACGGGCGCGAACGCATCCTGCAGTTGAGCCCGCGCGCGCAGCGCGCGATGCCTGTGCTGCAGGCGCAATGGCAGGCCACCGCAGTGGCGGCACGCAGCCTCGATGCCGATCTGGGGCAGTCGTTGGAGCAGGTGCTGCGCAAAGCACTGGTGGCGCTCGAACAACGGCCCTTCGCACAGCGCCTGCAGGACGCCCGCCGGCGCTGAGGCGTTACTGCTCTGCAGCCATCTCGATCTCGCTGAGGAATGTCCAACTGCCGTTGGCCACGCGCAGCTCCAGCGTGCGGCATTGCGCAGCCAGGGGGGCTGCATTGCCGAGCACGTACTCCTCTTCGGTCGAGCCCATCACGCCGGACTGGGTGAAGGGTGCCGACAGCGTGCCGATGGTTACGGCGGCAGTTCCGGGCTCGGCGCACATCACCTCCACCGAAGTCGGCGTGACGATGCCCCAGGCCGGGCGGGTCATCGTATGCAGGCCGATCCAGTCCACCCGTCGGCGCTGGCCCAGATCGATGGTGATGCTGACGTTGCCGTGCACGCCTACCCAGCCCGCGTCCATCGGATTGCGCGGGTCGCCTACCCGGCGGTCGAACAGCTCATGGCCGCTGCCGTCGGGATAGCTGGTCGCCGGCGCCACGCTGTAGTGATAGGTGGTCTGCACCGGATCGACGATGTACGAGGCACCCAACCCGTACAACCCGCGATAGGTGTTCATCATCCGCGGCGCCTCGCCGTAGCCCTGGCCGGGGCCAACCACTTCGGACATGTGGTACTGGTTGAGCCAGGCAACGCGCTTGCCAGCCGAACGCGCGCTCCACAATTGCTGGTTGATGCGCTGCACCGACGCCGACCGGTATGCACCGGACAGGCCGTTACCGGTATCAAGGAACAGCGGGCTGCCATGGTTGAACAGCTCGATGTCGGCCCACACAGCGCTGGCGCCCAGCTGCGCCGACAACGCCTGGTAGTACTGCTCGGTGGAATAGCCCGGTCGATCCCACTGGAACAGTTTCGCGTGCGACGCCGCGCCGATGCCGTCCTGCCAGATCTGCACGTCGACCCCCGTGGCAGAGCGGAACCGTAGCGCAGCACTGGCCACGCTGGCCGGGTCGACGCTGGAGGATGCCAGATAGGGCGCCACCATCACCGGCCTGGACGGCGTCGCCGCTTTCAGTGTGGCAACGATTGAACGATAGAACGACGCACGCTCGGCCGGTACCTGCGCGGGCTCATCGGTGATGTACCAGCCGGCGAATGCCGGATGCATCGCGTACTGCTGGGCCAGCTGCGCCATCGACTGCGCTGCGTCCTGCGCCACCGCTGCAGCGTTCGAGCCCTGCCAGAATGCCGCACACTGGCCCGAACTGTAGGTGGTGCCGACCACGACCTTCATCCCACGCGCTGCGGCCGCGTCCAGCACCGTGCCCAGCTTGGCCGGGAAGCCGGCGATCCATTCGAAATCCTGCGCGCTGCTGGCGCAGCCCACGCCGGCACGGGTGGCGCGGGTCTGGCCGATGATGAGCGTGTCGTTGCCCAGGTCCCGCAGTTCGTCGAGGAACAGCGGCAGCTGCGCCGCTGGCAGCTGCTCATCGGTGGACGAATAACCGAAGTGAACGAAACTGCCGCTCAGCAGCGCAGTGTCCGCATGGGCCGGTGCAGCGCAGGCCAGCAGTACAAGCCATCCGAATCTGTTCACGGCGTCCTTTCCTGTCTGGGCGGTCATCCGCCATGCCGGTCCATCCTAGCCAAGCGGCGCTCATCGAGCAGCGGCGTAGTTGCGCCGTGAAAGCCGGTGCGGCGTGGCGTGAGGGCAGCACCGCCGGTGCGGACACTGCCTTAGCCGGGCACACGCAAGGATGAGCTCCCCTTCCATGCACCGGGAGCCTTCACATGGCTGACCAGCATCACGGCACCTCCCATCGCGGCTTCGCTTCGATGGACCGGGACAAGCAGCGCGCGATTGCCGCAAAGGGTGGACGCGCCGCGCATGCGTCCGGCAATGCACATGAGTTCAGCCCGGCCGAGGCACGCGTGGCGGGCCGCAAGGGCGGCGAGGCGATCAGCCGCAATCGCCAGCACATGGCAGCGATCGGCCGCGAAGGCGGGCACGCGCGCCACGCCAATGCACGGCAACAGCGGCAGCACGCGGCCGAACCCGCGCCGACGAAGGAAGGGCCGCAACGCCAGCAGGGCTGACCGCAGCGTGCTCAGGCGCGCCTGCACTGGCGGTACAGGGCGAGCGCCGCCAACAGGGCCAGCACGCCCGCGACAGCCATCGCCCAGCCGAAACCGCTGGCCATCGCGCCGCGGTACCAGGCCAGTATCTGCGTCCCCGGCAGCAGTGAAGACGGCTGCAGGATCAGCGTGCGCGCCTGTGCGGCCACTGCGGGCTGCCCTGCCGCCTGCGCGGTCGCAGTGAACTGGCGTACCGCGCGCAGGCCCATCAGGCTGCCCAGCAGCGCGATGCCAAGGCTCATGCCCGCCTGGCGCAGCGCGTTCATCGTGGCCGACGCAATGCCGGCACGCTCGGCCGGTACGCATGACATCACCGCCATGCCGGTCGCAGGTACCGCCAGTCCCATGCCAGTGCCGAGCAGCATCAGCAGTGCGCTGGCCTGGCCGTGCGCTGTAGTCGGCTCGAACGTGGCAATCGCACACAGCGCCATGCCTGTCATTGCATAGCCCGTCACCAGCGCGGCATGCAGCCCGAACCACGCCGCCAGACGGCCGAACAGCAGCGACACCACCGCCATCAGCACGAACTGCGGTACCAGCTGCGCACCGGCCTGCGCAGCCCCATGTCCCTGCGCCTGCTGGAAGAACAGCGATAGGAAGAACAGGCTCGCATAAGCGGTGAATCCAAGAACGAACGAGGCCAGGTTGAGCATGCCGAAACCCGGCTTCGCCAACAGGTCCAGCGGCAGCAGCGGCCGCGCCACGCGGCGCTCGACCCACGCAAACAGCGCCAGGCCGGATGCTGCGATGCCGAGCGCCAGCAGGGTCGAAGGTGCCAGCAGGCCGTGCTCGCCGATCGCGATCAGGCCGTAACTGAGTGCACCCAGCGCGACGATGCTGAGCAGCTGCCCGGCCGGGTCCAGCGCGGCGTGCTGCGGATGCCGTCGCTCAGGAATGCCCCAGGCCCCCAGCGCGAGTGCAAGCAGGCCCAGCGGCAGGTTGATCAGGAAGATGCTGGGCCAACCTGCGTGCTGCACCAGTTCGCCTCCCAGCAGCGGCCCCAGCACCAGCGCCAGCGCGCTGAACGCCGACCAGCCCCCGATCGCGCGTGCACGCTGGCGCGGATCAGGGAACGCATGGCTGAGGATCGGCATCGCACTCGGGATCAGCAGGGCGCCGGCCACCCCCTGCACCGCCCGCCCTGCCACCAGTGCGGAAAGACTGCCTGCGCAGGCACACAGCAGCGAGCCCACGGTGAAGGTCGCCACGCTGAGCAGCCACATGCGGCGGTGGCCATAGCGGTCACCCAGCGGCCCCGCCGACAGCATCACTGCGGACAGGGCGATGGCATAGGCGTTGATCACCCACTGCAGCCCGGCCATGTCGGTGTGCAGTGCCTGCTGCAGCGTCGGCAGCGCGACGTTGACGATGCTGATGTCCAGCGAGGCGAGGAAGGTGCCCAGGTAGGCCGCCAGCACCAGGGCCGGCCGTCGGAAGCGTTGCATGTGCGGATGCCGGGAGGGAGCGTGCGCGCATCGTAGTTTGCTGACTGACCGTCAGTCAATGACCGGCGGTCAGTCATTGCCGGGGGAAGCTAGAATGGCGACCGTCGCACCCGGACCCCGCCCCATGCAGATTCCCGCAGTCGCCAGGCCCCGCACCAAACCCGCTGAAACCCGCCAGGAAGAGCTGATGGACGCCGCGCAGGCGCTGTTCCTGTCACAGGGCGTGGAAGCGACCACCATCAGTGACATCGTGGCCGCCGCCGACGTGGCCAAGGGCACGTTCTATACCTACTTCGCCTCGCGCACCGAGATCCTGCAGGCGCTGGCGCAGCGCTACACGCTGCAGTTCATGGCCGAGGTCGACCATGCCGTTCAGCAGCAGCCTGCCCACGATGGCGTGGCGCGACTGTGCGCCTGGATCCGCGCCAACATCGAGACCTATGTGCGCACGCACGCACTGCACGACGTCGTCTACGCCAACCATCACCACCACCACCGCGGCAATGCCGAGCGCAACGCCATCCAGCAGCAGCTGCTCGACATCCTCGAGGCGGGCACCCGTGCAGGCCTGTGGCAGCTGCCGGCACCGCAGATCACGGCCTCGCTGATCTATGCCGGCGTACATGGCGCCACCGATGACCTGATCGCTGCGCCCACGCAGGACGCCGACACCTTCATTGCGGCGGTGGTGGCCGATTGCCTGCGCATGGTCGGCGTGTCGCCGGCGCCGAAGCGTGGCGGCACCCGTCGCTGAAGCGCCCGCCGTCGCTCAGGCGTGGGCGAGGATGTTCAACAGCCGGCCGAACGGGTCGCGGACGAAGAAGCGCCGCACGCCCCAGGGCTCGTCGGCCGGCCCATAGTCCAGCGCGATGCCAGCCGCGTGCATGCGTTCCAGCACCTCCTGCAGGTTGTCCACTTCGATAGACAGGTCCGGCACCGGTGCGCCGGAACCCCCTTCGCTGGCGAAGCTGACCTGCGCCAGCGCACTGCCCTGCCCGCCATGGGTGACGATCCAGCCATGGTCCATCACCACCGGCATGCCGAGCAGCTCGCCATAGAATGCAGCGGCGCGGGCGGGATCAGACGTGGCGATGTTGGCGACGACACGCATGACGGCCATGTTCCACTCCACCAGGAAGAATGCGCCGAGAGTGCCCGACCCTGCGCACAAACAGAAGAGCCCCGTCATGGACGGGGCCCGTCATCAGCCGATCATGGCTGGGCTTACACCGCGCCGCAGCGCTCCATGACGCATCGATCGTATTCGTACTGGCATTCCATGGCATCACCCCCACCGGCTACGCACGCCTGGTAGGCCTTCCAGCAGGGCAGATCGCAGGGCGGAATCGGTCCGGCCACGGCCACCGAGCCGCTGCAGGCCAACGCGAACACAGCACCGGCGATCACTTTCCTGAAAGTACGCATCGACATCACTCCTTGATAAGCCTGGGGAGCCCAGGCCGGGCCACCTTAGCGCTGCACACGGGACGTTGGGTGAAGGCGGATGCGGCTGGACTCAGTGTTGCAGCATTCCCAGGACACGCAGTTGCCCGGCCAGCTCATCACTGTTGCGCCACGGCAGGATCGGCGAATTGCCGCGCTCGTCCGGCGGGTGTCCGGCAGCGCGTCGGACCCGCCACCTGCCCCTGCAAGCGGCAGCAGCGGCCGCTTGTGCAGCCAAACCTCCGAGATCGTGCAGGCGCGCCCACCGCTGACGATGCAGGCATCACCGGCAAGGGCCATGATCAGGTTGCGCGCATCCCCCATGCCACAGGGCACCACCACCGTGGCCGGCCAGTCGGCCTGCGGCATGCTGCCTTCCGGGATGGCGCTGGGCACCTGGCCACCAGCTGCGCGCTCGAACGCGTCGCTGCCAGGATCGGCACCACCCAATATCGCCAACGGTGGTTTACGGAATGCGGTACGCATGGACGCTTCCGAAGCCAGCCTCGGAAGGACGGGTCACGGTGCCCTGCCCGCTGGAGCCACACCATGCACCGATCACAAAACATTAACACGTTCATAAAATTCCCTTCACATTACTGGGGGATATCGCCATGCGTTGGCGTTAACGGCCTTGTTGTCCGTCAACCAAGGAAGTTGTCCGATGAATCACCCGCTGTACGGCCGTTCGTCCCGCTCCCTGTCGCATCGCCCGCTGGCGCTTGCCGTCGCCAGCTCGCTGCTGCTGGCCACCGCACTGCCAGCCATGGCCAGCGAATCACTCGAGACCTGGCAGCAGCAGCGCCAGCTGCAGGCCGCGTGGGCGCAGCCCGCTGCCAGCACCGCACCTGCAACCACGGCCACGGCAGCTGCCACCAGCAGCACCGCCGTTCTTGGCAATCCCGGCGATCCGGCCAGCTGGCGCAGCGACGAATTCAACGCCGATTGGGGCCTGGGCGCGATGGGCGCGGACTACGCCTATGCGCGCGGCCTGACCGGCAAGGGCGTACGCCTGGCGCTGTTCGACTCGGGCTCCGCACTGGCGCATCCGGAGTTTGCAGGACGCAATACCTCCAGCATCACCATCGGTGCCGACTGTGCGACGCCGGGCGTGGTCGCAGGGGCCGGCGCCTGCGGGCAGACCCGCGGCGAACAGCCCGGCTACAACTACTACGGACTGGGCGCCGGCGTTCCGGCCTCACTGGCGGCACGCCTGATCGCCGCCGGCCAGCCCTATGGCTTCAGCTACGCCGATCACGGCACGCATGTGCTTGGCACCATCGGCGCCAACCGCAATGGCACTGGCATGCATGGCGTGGCCTTTGGTGCGGATCTCACTGCCGCCCGCGTGTTCGGTGACACCTACTACGAGTGGCGCCTGGACCCGGACAGGTTCTATCGTCCGCGCGCGGTGTACCGCACCGATCCGGATGATGCCGCCACGCTGGACATGTATGCGCAGATCCAGGCGCAGGGTGTACGCGCCATCAATCACAGCTGGGGCATTTCCACGCGCAACATGACCGCCGCCGCGCTGGACCAGCAGTACGCCAGCATCGGTGCCGACTACGGCGTGTACGGCAGCATCTACGCCAACAATGGCGATGCCCCAGGCTCCACTCTCATCCAGGTGTGGTCGGCTGGCAACGGCAGCGGTGCGGTTGCCGGCATCACCGCCTCGATGCCGCGCTGGAAGCCCGAACTGGAACCGTACTGGCTGGCGGTCGCCAATGTCCGCCGGCCCGACACCGCCGCAGGTGAAACCGACTACGTGATCGATGGCAGTTCCAGCATCTGCGGGGTTGCCGCCAACTGGTGCATCTCGGCCCCCGGTACCGATATCGTCAGCACCATCGTCTCCGGCGATATCCAGGGCCGCATCGAGAACACCTCCGCCTACGTGCGGCTGATCATCGACAGCGAGAACACCAGCTACGTCTACGGCACCAAGACCGGCACGTCGATGGCCGCCCCCCATATCACCGGCGCCCTCGGCCTGCTGATGGAGCGCTTCCCGTACCTGGACAACGCCCAGGTCCGCGACGTGCTGTTGACCACCGCACGCGATCTCGGCGCGCCAGGCATCGATGCAATCTACGGCTGGGGCATGGTCGACCTGCGCAAGGCCATCGAAGGCTATGGTTCGCTGCGCGTGGACACCAACGTGGTGATGAACCAGAGGGCCGGCGGCCTGAAGGTCTGGGAAGGCGATGCGTGGGACAACTGGACCAACGACATCGGCGGCCCCGGCAAGCTGACCAAATCCGGTATCGGTTGGCTGCGCCTGAGCGGCAACAACAGCTTCAACGGCGCCGTGGTGCAGGACGGCATGCTGGAGTTGAACGGCGCCAACACGCTCACCTCGGCGGTCGAGGTCCAGGGTGGCCGGCTGCTGCTCAACGGCAGCCTGGTCTCCACCGCCCTGACCACCACCGGCGGCGTCAGCACGGTCAGCACCAGCGGCGTGCTGGATAACAGCAACCTGGTGGTCAACGGCGGCGTGGTGTCCTTCAACGGCACGCAGGCCGGTGGCACCACCACCGTCGGCGCCAATGGCCTGCTGAAGGGCGTCGGCACGCTCGGCAACACCCGCGTGGACGGCATCATTGCGCCGGGCAACTCGATCGGCACGCTGACCATCAACGGCAACTACGTGCAGGGCGCCACCGGCGTGTATGCGACGGAGCTGGCACCGGGTGGCCGCAGTGACCAGCTGCACGTGACCGGCACCGCCACCTTGGGCGGCACCCTGGTCGCCCTGCCGGAACCGGGCGTGTATTACCTCGGCGAACAGTTCAACGTCCTGCGTGCCGACGGTGGCATCAGCGGCCAGTTCGCCAAGACCGACTTCAGTGCGTTCTCGCCTTTCCTGCAGTTCAGCCTGGCCTACGGTGCCAATGGCACGCGCATCGACGTTGCCCGTGGCGCTTCGCTGGCCACGGCTGCCAACACGCCCAACCAGCGTGCGGTGGCGGCCGCCGCCGACCTGCTGCCGATCGCCCAGGGCCTGCCCAAGCCGCTGACCCAGCTGTTCCCGCAGCAGGTCGGTGGCGTGCTCGATGGCCTCAGCGGCGAGCTGCATCCGGCCACGGCCATCGCCCTGGTCGAGGGCAGCCGCTACGTGCGCGATGCCGCGTTGTCACGCCGTGCCGGCGCCAGCGCGCCCGGCAGCGACGTGGGTGATGCGACGGGTGCATGGGTGCAGGCCATCGGTGGCAACAGCAGGCTGGACGGTGACTTCAACACCGCCCGCACCGAGGCCAACAGCAACGGCCTGCTGGTCGGCATCGACCGCGAGTTCTCCGGCTGGCAGGTTGGCGTGCTGGCCGGTACCGGCCGTACCGACGTCACGCAGCAGGACCGCCGCGCCAAGTCGAAGATCGACAACACGCACTTCGGTGCCTACGCCAGCCACACCTGGGGCGGCTTCGGCCTGCGCGGTGGTGTGGCGTGGAGCAAGCACGAGGTGAAGAGCACGCGTGAAGTCGCCTTCGCAGGTTTCAGTGACAGCCTGAGCGCGCGTTACGACGCCCGCACCCGCCAGGCCTTCATCGAAGCTGGTTATCGCTTCGGTGGCCCCGAAGCCGGGCTGGAGCCGTACCTGCAGGTGGCGCGCGTGGAAGTGGACCTCAAGCGCATCAGCGAACGCGGTGGAGCAGCGGCGCTGCAGGGCAAGGTGGACGACACCGGAACCACGATCGCCACCGCCGGCGTGCGCTTCGACAAGGGGCTGAAGGCTTCGTTCCAGCAGGACAGCTGGCTGCACCTGCGCGGGGGTGTCGGCTATCGTCGTGCCTCGGGGGATCGCAGCCAGGTCGCCAACCTTGCGTTTGCCAATGGCAGCTCCACGTTCGCGGTCAACGGCGCGCCGATCGCCGACAACGCGATGGTGGCCGAACTGGGCCTGTCGGCGTGGCTGACCTCGCGCCAGCAGCTGGAGCTGGGCTACAGCGGCCAGTTCGGCAGCGAGAGCCGTGACCATGGTGCGAATGCACGCTGGTCCGTGCGTTTCTGATCTGTGCCTGCAATGCGATGAAAACAGGAGGGGCGGCCGATCGGCCGCCCCTTCTGCTTGCAGGTGATTCCCTTTCAGCTCAGGCGCACAGCGCCTGCATGGCCTGCGCTGTGACCTCGACGATCTGCCCATCCACGATGTGGACGCTGCGACCAGCGCATGCCGCCAGCTCCTTGTCATGCGTCACCATGATGATGGTCATGCCGCCCTGGTTGAGCTCACGCAGAATCTCCATGACCCCCTGCGACATCTGCGAGTCCAGGTTTCCGGTCGGCTCGTCAGCCAGCAGCAGGGCCGGCGTACCCGCGATGGCGCGGGCGATCGCCACGCGCTGCTGCTGCCCGCCCGACAGTTCGCCGGGATAGTGCGACATGCGGCTGCCCAGCCCGACCTGGGCCAGTGCCGAGACCACACGCTGCCTGCATTCGGCTGCCGCCATGCCACGGTAGCGCAGCGGCACCTCCACATTGGCCTGGATGGTCAGGTCCGGAATCAGGTTGAACGCCTGGAACACGAAGCCGATCTTCTCGTTGCGCAGCGCGCTGAGCGCCGCGTCGCGCATGCCGCCAACATCCACGCCGCCGATCGCGTAGTGGCCGCCGGAAAAGCCCTCGAGCAGACCGAGGATGTTCAGCAGTGTGGACTTGCCGGAGCCGGAAGGGCCGGTAATCGACAGGAAATCGCCCTCCTGCACCGACAGGTCGATGGAGCGCAATGCATGGGTCATGACTTCACCCACCTGGAACACTTTGCTGACGCCTTGCATCCTGAGCATGGGAATTCTCGCTTGCAGATGGAAGCAGCGACCGGCCAAGGCCGCTGCGGGACTCACAACGAACGGATGGCCGACACCGGCGCGATGGCCGCGGCACGCAGCGCCGGCAGCAGTACCGCCGCCTGGCCCAGCAGCAGCAGGATCACCGCACTCACCGGCAGGTACAGCAGTGGCAGGCGCGGCAGTTCGTAGAAGCGCATCAGCGTCAGGTTCATCGCGTAGGCCAGCAGAGCCCCGGCCGCGATGCCGATGGAGACAATCAGCAGGTTCTCGATCTGGAAATAGCGCATCACATCGGTGCGCGTGGCCCCCAGCGCGCGGCGGATGCCGATCTGCTTGCGACGTTGCTCCACCCAGTAACTGGCCAGTCCGACTATGCCCAGGGCAGTGGCAGCCAGCAGTGCGATGATGACACCGCCCAGCAGCCCCATCATGACCCGGTCACCTTCGAAATGCCGCTCGCGCAGTTCGGAGATGCGCCGGCTGCCTTCGACATCGAACACCACGTCCGGCGCGACACGGCGGATTGCCTGCTGCGCATCGCGCATCACGCGGTTCATGTCGCCGGCCTCGGCGCGCACCAGATAGCGGCCGGTCAGGCGCGGCCCCTGCGATGCGGGCACGATCACCGACCAGTCCGAGCCCTTGGCTTCACCGCGGCCGGGGCGGGATACAGCCATGTGCTCGACCACGCCGATCACCCGCAGCCGGGTATCCATCGCCCACAGGCTCTTGCCCACGGCGTTTTCGCCGGGCCAGTAGCGTTGGGCCAGCTCCTGGGTGACCAGCGCCGGGGGATTGGCCGGCACCAGTTCATCGGTCGGTGCGAACTCGTCCGCACCGGGCATGCGCCCCCCCACCAGGTGCAACTGCAGCGCGTCCAGGGCCACGGCATCGGCCAGGTAGAAATCCAGAACACCGCCGGGCACCTGCTGGTCCTCGTCCAGGTTGACGCCGGCGCGTATGCCCGGGCTGCCGAACGGCATGGCACTGACCAGCCCGGCCGCCGTCACGCCGCTCAGCCCCCGCAATGCACCAACGACCCGCGCGTTGACATCGTTGGCGCGCTCGGCATCGATGCCGTCGAGCTGGATCACCCCCAGCCGTGACTCGTCCAGGCCACTGACCAGCTGCATTGCAGCGTTCCGCTCAATCATCAGGAAGATCGCGTTGCACAGCACGGCGCAGGCCAATGCGATCTCCATCGCGATGAGGAAGGTCGCCAGGCGGTGCCGGCGCAGGGCCGAAAGTACGATGCCGATCTGCATGGTGGTTCCTCTACAGAAGCTTCAGTTGGGCGATGGGCTGGACCGCACTGGCACGGATCGCGGGAATCAGGCTCGCCAGCAGGCTGGCCAGCACCGACAGCGCCAGGGTGAACAGCAGCATGGTGGTATCAAGCCGCGCCAGGTCCGCATAGGCCACCGGCTGGCTGCGCACCGCGCTCAGGCCGAGCCAGGTCAGCAACAGGCCCAGCGTGCCACCCAGTGCCCCCACCAGCGCGGCCTCGACCACGCACTGCAGGAAGATCGCCGCGCGGCTTGCGCCCAGTGCGCGACGCAAGCCGATCTCGCCGCTGTAGCGCAGGAACTTCGCCAGCAGCAGACCGACCACATTGGCAATGCAGATCCCGAGGAAGGCGAAGGCCAGGATGGCCTGCAGCTTCACGTCGCTGGGTACCACCTGGTTGAAGTCGAGCCACTGCATCAATGAGCGCAGCCGCGTGTTGTCGGCGTGGCTGATCCGGCCCAGGGCCTTCTGCTCAGCGGCATAGTTCTGCAGGAACCGCTGATAGGCGGCCACCTTGGCGGCGCTGTCCAGCTTGACCCACAGGTGTACCCAGACACACGGCGCGGTCTGCAGCCGGCCGCGCTCCTCCGGCGTGGACCAGCAGGTGAACGGCACGAAGTCGCCGTCATTGATCTCCAGGCTGGAGGTCAGCGGCATGAACAGATCATCGGCCGAGGCGAAGAAGCCCGACGTGTTGCCGCCGCTGAAGCGGCCGCCCCGCACCTTGTAGAACAGCGGCGAGGGTCGCCAGGGCGCGAGCACGCCCACGATGCGCATCGCGGTGTCCTTGACCCGCAGTGTCTGCCCCACACTGTCGCCCCCACCGAACATCTGCTCGTTGAGCTCCGACGAGATCACCACCACACGTGCGCGCGCGTCATCCTCCTCGCGCGACCACCAGCGTCCATGCGCCAGCGGCACCGCGAACATCGTCGCGAAGTCGGTGGTGGTGGAGATCGATGAGCGGATGACCGGTGGCGCGCTGCCCTGATCGGGCCGCAGCTTGACCGGATTGGTAACCACCAGTGTCTGCTGGTCCGCGCGCCCGGACGACCACAGGTCGAAGGCCGAGCGATAGTCCAGCACGTCGTACGGCTCGCGGCCCTTCGAGTTCGGGTTGGCATCCAGCTGGGGGTAGTAGAGGTCACCGCTGCGCCCGGGCAAGGGATCGCCGGACAGCAGGTAGACCACGGTCAAGGTGGTCATGCTGGCTCCAATTCCCACCGCGATGGCCAGCACCATCAGGGCGGTGATGGCCTTGCTCCGCAGTGTATTGTGCAGCGCCACCTGCGCGCAGTAGACCAGTCTGCGCATGCCCGCACCCTTTTCTGCACCCTGTATCGACTTCATGTCATGCCTCTCCCCGGACGTGCACGGGCGTGACCCGTGCCGGTTGCCACATGGACCTGCCAAGTTCGTGTACGTGATCGAATCGGGCGCGGTAGGCCTCGGCGCCGTGCATGATCATCACCAGCATGCGGCCATGGCTGCGTGCGAAGATCGCGTCCATCGCAATCTCGCGGCTGGCCGTATCGAGGTTGGCGACCGGCTCATCAAGAATGTAGAGGTCGGCGTCCTCGCCCAGCACCATCGCCAGGGCGATCTTCTGCTGCTGCCCTGCCGACAGGGTTTCCGGCAGGCTGTCGGCGATCCCGTCGCCGTCCATCCCCAGTCGCGCCAGCAGCACCGGATCGGCGCCGAGGTCGCGCACCTTCAGCGGAGGGAACTGCAGAGGAAGCGTGATGGCACGGATACGCGCCGGTCGCAGCAGCTGGCCGGCGACGGGCTGGAAGTACCCGGCCAGGACGTTGGCCAGGGTCGTCTTGCCGCTGCCATTGTCGCCAATCACCAGTGCACGTTCACCGGGTGAAAGGGCCAGGGTGAAATCCGAAAACACGGGAGTGGCGCCGTACCCGTAGCCGATCGACGTCGCCAGCAGACCACCCTCGATGTGCGTGGCCGACGCCGCGGCTGCCGGTGCGGTCATGAACTCCGCCACCCGCACCACCACCACACCGTGGCTGTGCATCTCGGCAATGTTCTTGAAGATGCCGATGAGCGTCGTGGCTGAGCGCCAGAAGGCGTTCATGAAGGCGATGAACGAACCCAGTGTCATCTGTTGGCGGAACACGAACAGTGCGCCGACGAAGATCGAGCAGACATCCGAGATCACCATCGTCAGGTCGCTCGCACCCTGCAGGGTCCTCACCACCCTGAAGCGCTGGTAGGTCGAATCCAGCACCTCGCGCAGGCTGCGGTCATGGGCCTGCACCGTCCTGGGGCCCAGGCCGAACGTACAGACCATCTTGAAGGCAGACACGGCCCGGGTCAGCAAAGAAACCAGTTCGGCCTCGCGGTCACGCTCCACCACGGTCAGCTCGCGGATGCGTCGGCCGACCAGCACGCTGACCGTGGTGGCGATGGGAATGATGGCCATCAGCACCAGGAACGCACGCCAGGAGATGATCAGCAGGGCTGCGATCAAGGCGACGAATGTCACCGCCTGGGTCAGGGTAGTGCGTGCGACCGACAGCATCGGCACCACGCCATCCTTCACGTCCGAGCGGATCCGCGCCACATAGTAGCCGGCCCCCTTCTGCACCACCTCGTCATAACTGCGGCCATAGTAGGCGGTCAGCAACGAGGTCCCGATCCGCTCCACGATGCGGTTATCCACGCGCTGCTGCCACAGCGCGCAGCTGTAGTTGCCCAGGTTGGTCACCAGGCACAGCAGCAGATATGCACCGGTAAGCAGCAGGAAGCGATTGAAATCCTGCCGGCTGGCGGCCTCGTCGAAGATCGCGCGGATCAGCAGCGGATGCAGCAGCCCGCCCAGTCCGCCGAACATCGCGGTGGTGGCGGCCACCGCAAGGTAGCGCCCGCGGAGGGGGCCGAGCAGGATCGCGAAGCTGGCGAGGATGGCGCGCACACTGTGCCGCTGCGCGGTCTGCTCGCGCTGAAGTGGCTGTCCGGCCGGGTGCGGGCGCGCATTCATGCAATCGCCGCCTGCCCCACCCCGGCTCCGTCCACTTCCCGTACCACCGCGCCATGCACATCGAGTGCATCCAGGAAGAACTCATCCGGCGCCAGCGTGTCGTACCGATGCAGGGCGCGGATCACTCCGGCGATGCCGGTACCGTGGTCGAAGGAAATGCGGAACAGATTCTCGCCCGGCACCGCCGCCATTCCCTCCTCCTCCTCGAACAGATACAGATCGACGATGCCCTGGTACGGTCGCTCCGCCATCTGCAGGTACCTCGGGTCACCGGAGTAGAGATGGGCGTCGACAAACACATCCAGCATGCCCGACAGGCCATACAACAGGCCGCAGAAGCCGGAATACTTGCGATGGAAGTCATCCACCAGCCGATTCACGTCCTGCCACAGGCCGTAACGGATCGCGACCTTGGCGATGCCCGCAGTCCCCTGCTCCAGATAGGGTTCATAGGTGTTGACCTCTTCCGGTGAGCTGGGGAAGGTGGTCACCCCGGTCTCCAGCTCGAAGCCGTAGGAGAGATCGTGTCGCAGTGCCTGCTCGCCAAGCACGCGCCATGCCGGATCACCACTGAGCTGCGACAGCCTCAGCAGGAACAGCGCCACGCCGGCCTGGCCGTAACCCATGCCGATGCGGACGCCACCTTCGTCCTGCCAGTAGGCACCCCGCTCTCCGTGGTGGACGGTGTCTGCAAGCCGCCGCGCCAGCGACAGCGCCCTGTCGAGATGCCCGGGCAGGCCGGTCGCGTGATGCATGGCCAGGTGCGCCATTCCGATACCCGCCATGCCGTGATAGAGCGAGTGATGCGCATGCAACAGGTCACTGCCGTCAGCGCTGTCGAGCAGGCTGCGGGCCAGTTCCACCTCGCCACGCAGCAGCGCCGACCAGGCGATGCCGGCAAGGCCGGTGAGGAACCCCGGCGGTAGCGATCTGCGATCCAGGGCCTGCAGCTCCTGCGCATAGCGCTCCATCACCGCCGGCGACGGCTGATGACCCACCCCATGGAAGGCGTGGATCACACCGGTCGCCCCCAGACCAAGGCTCATCGTGTTGGTGGAGTGCGAGAACGGATCAAGTGGGAACAGCGTCCGCTCCGGCTGCAGCCGGCTGTGTGCATCCATGAACGCGAGCAGCCGCCGGATACACTGGCGCGGCGCCGGCAACGGGCGCTGCGGCGACGAGAACGGCGCCTGCAGGGTCGCCGGCTGCTGCAGCAGCTGTGCGGCCTCTTCCAGGCCGATACGGTCGTCCACAAGCGCCTGGATGACCTCGGCCACTGGCGTGTGCTGCCAGCCGATGTCCTCCATCATCACCGGCAGCACCTTCTGGAACAGGTCGGTGCGGATGTAGGCCATGGCCATCAGCGGGAACAGGCAGTAGAACATCACCACTGCGGTCGCGTAACGGTCATCCCTGAAACAGCTGGCGCGCTTGCGCCCCTTCATGATCCGGCGGAATCCGGGCGTGTGGATGTCATCCCACTCATCGCTGCCGTCCAGGAACGCGGCCTCCAGATCGATCAGGCGCACACGCATGTCGCTGCGGTCGACCATGACGTTGGACGGCGAGATGTCACCGATCACCACTCCCACCTTGTGTGCGCGGTCGACCGCGCGAAGCAGACCGGTGAAGATGGTCACGCACATCCCGTAGTAGTCACTACCATCGCGTGCGCTGGGACGGGCCTTCATCAGCGGCGAATGCTTGAGCATCAGCTCGCGAAGATCGAATGCATCCAGGCGCTCTTCCACCAGATAGCTGTTTTCCCAATCCGTGAATGCATCCAGGCAGCGCGGCGAGGCGCCCACCGGGCCCAGCAACTCCAGATTGCGTCGTTCGCGTGCCAGGCGGCTGGTGGCGTCGAGCCCTTCCCCGTGCATTTCCACATGGGGCCGCGCCTCCTTGATGACCACTTCCTCCCCGGTGACCTGGTCCAACGCCACGTAGACCCCGCCCGTGTTGGAGAACCCAAGCGCGGCCTGCACCTGATAGCGGCCCTCCTTCAACGTCATCTCGCCGGGATCATCCTCGCTGGGGAACGGGTCGGTTTCCCAGGCAGGCACCTCGAAATAGGGATTGCGCAGGTCGGGAACATGACTGCCGTCGGGCGCGACCAGCATCGGCACCTTCTGGCCGATGAAATCAAGCCGGTACACCTGGCGCATGCCGCCATAGCGGTAATACAGGCAGCGGCAGTCCTTGTAGCGTCGATCGGACAGGATGTACGAGCCATCTTCGTCCTTCAGCGCCCCATGCAGCTGCTCGATGAAGCGCGTGAAGACCGCAAGGTCCAGCGGATAGAGCGTGATGAACTTGCCCGAGCCACCGCGTGGCCAGCGCTTGGAGCTCATCATGCGCATCGTGTTCATGTCATTGGCGAACTTGAACTTCACGCGCTCGGCCAGGGCCATCCGGGTGACGGTGCGCAGCACCCGCTGGCAGTTCTCCTGCGTGGCTGAAACGTGGATCTTCCAGCCTTGCGGCGGCAGGTTGCCGGCGACCGGGTCGCCATGCGTCGCCAGGTGCGACCAGACACCGATGCGATGGATCGTCCACGCCATGCCGGCCGCCTCGATCTCCGCTTCAACGATACTGCGGAAATCTTCGCTGGGCCGGTACTGGTTGTAGCTCAATTCGTAGAACCGCTCGTCGCCCCCCACATAGGCGGCCTTGTCCATGTGGCGTGCTTCACGCAGTGATCGTTGACGCGCTGACATCGTCTCTCCCTGGTCGGTTCCACGGCTCGTTTGCCCGGTGCACACATCCGCGAACGCCTCGCAACGCCTCGCACATGCGCGATGGATGCATTGCGGGCGCTCCAGCCTGCAGGCATCGCAAAATGCGGAATGCGGATTCCCTGCCTGCTTCATTCGTAAGCACGGCGTGAAATCCGCCGGCTATCGCTGCAATGCAGCCGCCCGGAATGTCCCTGCAGATCGATGATTGCCACCGTACCTTGCCGCTACATTGCGCAGGCGATTCTCATTCCACAATTGACTTGACTCATTCCAATCGGCAATGCCATTTTCCATCCGCCACGTATAGACCGGGGTTCTTCAGCAACTGCAACAGGGCTTTGAGATTGCGTGGTGCAATCGCGCAGTGAATCATTTCATTGCGTAACGCGTGGGAGGCACGCATGCCTCCCGATCCCATGTACGACTAAGGAGAGTTGATATGAATCGCGTCCTGAATCTGCAGCGCCTGATGATCGAAAACCAGCAGGAAAACCTGGGCAACAGCTGCAGCAGCTCCGACAGCAACTGCTGCAACGGCTAAGCCTCTCCGGCTTGCCTGAGGTGGTGGTGCGCGCCCACCACCTCGACATCTGCCACAGCGTGATGCACCGCCACGTGGCAGGTCTCCATACGACGTAGAGATCGCTTGGCAGGCAGCCGTCCGCTGCCCGCGCTGCGCGTCCTGCATCTGCCAATGCCAGGACAGGCATCCCGGGGGGGGGATGATCAGCCAGCTGCAGCACGTGCTGCAGCCGTGACCATTGCTCGGCCCCGCTGCGACCTCACCACCATGACGGACGCTACGCAGTGCGCCTGCACGCCCGCCGGATCCAGCAATCAGGAAAAGACGCAGCATGCGCATCCTCGTGGCCATGGACGACGCCGAACTTGCACAGGCGCTTCGCAACGTATTGCAGAGCCGCAACATGCTGGTGGACCTCGTGGCAACCTGGTCACTGGCCAAGGCCGCGGTACAGGCCGTGGAGTACCGCGCCCTCATTCTCGACCGCTGGCTGCCCGAAGGCGATTCACTGAAGCTGGTGCAGATCGTGCGCGGCTTGCGTACCTGGCTGCCCATTCTGCTGTTGGGGCGCCACAACCACGCTGCCGACTGCATCGCTTGCCTGGATGCCGGTGCCGATGACTACCTGCCCACGCCGTTCGAGTTCGACGAACTGGCCGCGCGGCTGCGCGCGATTACCCGGCGCCTCGACGCTGATGCCGGCCACATTCTGAGAATCGGCAATTTCACGTTCGATTTTTCCAACCGCATGGCATTGGTAGGCGGTGCGCCCCTGAGCCTGCCGCGTAGCCAGCTGCTGCTGCTGGAAGCGCTTTGCGCCCGCCAGGGCCGGATCGTCCGCCATGAAGTGCTGAGTGCTGCCGTGCACCTGGCCGGCGCCGACGGCGGTACCACCGTGTTGGATCCGCACGTATCACGCCTGCGCCGTGCCCTGCGCTCGGCCAGTGTCAGCATCGAGTCCAAGCGTGGGCTGGGCTACATGCTGAACGACGACGCGGCCTGATCAAAGGCCATCGGCGCGGGCCGCAAATGCAACAGCCGGGGCGGTAAACCGCCCCGGCTGCCAGTCCCGCTGATTGGGCCGACCGCTGCGGTCAGGCGGCCTTCATTGCGTGCTTTCGCGCACGCATGACGTTGTGGCACTCCTGCACTTCCGGAAGCAGCTGGGTCACTTCCTGGCGCACGGCCGGCGGCAGCTCGTTGTCCTGCAGCACATCCTTGAACGCGCCCAGCAGGCGGTCCTCGGATTCTTCAAGTTCAGCCACGTAGCCATAGTTGGTGTCACCGAAAGCGGCTCGAACCTTGCCGTAGAACTGCTGCATCGAACCGACCACGGTGCCATGTTCGGCCGGCTTGCCACCGCTGGCGGCCACTGAGCCGCTCAACGCCGCCACGATGCGGCCCTTGACGCCAGCGATGCGGGTGAACAGTGCCGACAGCTCGGCATCCTTGACCTTGGTGGCCGCTTCTTCATAGAACGACTTGCCATCGCGGGCGATTTCGATCAGGTCGTTGAGGCGATGTTCGATGGTGGACTGGGTGCTCATGGCGTCGCTCCTGTGTGCTCGAAAGTCAGTGGAGAATGGCAGTGCATCTGCATTGCCTTCGACCCCACTGTGTGCAATCGCGTGTGCCAACCAGGTGAGCACGAATTGATGCACGCATCACCATGCGAAACACCTGCTGACTTCGTCATTTCAAGCATCGTCGGCTTTCACGGAATCTGAGCGCGTTGCACGCGTTACCACGGTGCGGTGACGATGATCAGGGTGACCAGCAGCGCGATTGCCAGGATCACCAGCAGCACGTGCCATTGCTTCCAGGTGGGTCTCGGCTTTCCAGGCGTATTCATCGATGGGCTCCTGCGCAGGCGGGGAATGGGGTTGCCAGACTGAAGCGCAACGGCATCGCACAACGTCGACGTGAGGTGCACGTTTCGTGCAGACCTTGCTGGAATATCGGGCCGCATCGGCCTTCCGCACCCGTGCCTGGCGGCATATTCAGCAAGTACCACACCCGACACCGCCAGCAGGCTGCCACCCAGCACCCCATCCGCTGAGTGACTCACCCAGCAGCAGCACCGCCAGTGCGGTGGTCACGATCGGCACCAGGCTGAAGAATCCCGAAACGCGCGCCGCGCCCAACCGCGAAAGACCGGTCATCCAGCTGAGGGGCGCAAGGATCGATGCACACACCGCAGCGAAACCGAAACAGCCCACCGCGGTCAGGTTGTTCACTCCGGCAGCTGCACCGGCAGCAGGATCAGCGATGCCGCCGTGGCCTGCAGGAACAGTGACTCCAGCACCGTCAGCGGAATCTTCCGGCGCTGCATCAGCACGATGCAGGCGGCAAATGCACGGCCGAATCCGTGGCCGAGATCGCGCAGCGGCCTCACATGAGCGTGCGCACGCTGGAGCGCATGGCGCGCAGTGAACTGGGCATGTCACTCGGCGGCCGGCGTGGGCGTGTGAAGTTCGTGCGCGCCACCGAGGCGCTGTGCACACGCAAGCCGATCAGCCGCATCGCCGGGGAGCTGGGCTATTCAGGCGTCAGCGCGTTTGCCGAAATGTTCAAGCGGCACGCGCAGTGCACGCCCGATCAGTATCGGGAGCAGCATCGGGCCGGGTGAAGGCCCGCATCGAGGGCTGTCGATTTCCCGCCCCGTCGCTCGTCGGAACAGGAAAGGCAGGCCCATCGGCCTGCAGGAGCGCTCCAATGCCACCGATCCTCACCGCCTTCGCCGCCTCCCCCGACCGGGGCCAGGGCCTGGCCCGTGACATGCGCGTGCGCTGGGCGCTGGAGGAACTGGCCGTGGCCTATGACGTACAACTGCTCAGCTTCGCCGAGCTGAAGCAGCCCGCGCACCTGGCACGGAATCCGTTCGGGCAGATTCCCACGTGGCAGGAGGGCGACCGGACCCTGTTCGAATCCGGCGCCATCGCCCTGCACCTGGCCGAACAGCACCCCGGCCTGCTGCCGCGCGATCCGGACGCCCGCATGCGCGCGATCATGTGGGTGTTCGCTGCGCTGAACACGGTGGAGCCCCCCATCGTCGAGCGCTCCATGGCCTGGGTGCTTGAGCGCGAGCAACCCTGGTACGCGCAACGGCTGCCAATGCTCGATGAGCGGGTCCGGACGCGGCTGGCCCAACTATCGACGTGGTTGGCCAGGACAACGTGGCTGGACGGCGAATTCAGCGTGGGCGACCTGATGATGGTCTCGGTGCTGCTGCGCCTGAAGAGCAGCGGCCTGCTCGACGAGTACCCACAGGTCGCCACCTATGTGGCCCGGGCCACGCAGCGGCCCGCCTACCAGCGTGCGTTTGCTGCGCAGCTGGCGGTTTTCCAGGACGCCTAGCGCTGCGCCTCCTCCCAGGCAACAAGGGGCCAGCAGTCACGCAGGCCCCATGCGTTACTTCAATCGACGCGATCTCCAGTTCAGGTAACCCCGCCAGCCAAAGGGAGCACTAAAAAGCGCAACCGCACCGCACGCCAGCAGGCCGTTGAACATCCAAGGGGTCAGCTCCGGGGAACCTGCCGACATGGATGGAAACACGAACCCGCATAGCAGTGCTCCCACAAAGGAAGTACCGAATATGACCGTGGAACCCAGGCCTGGTGAAACTCGCATCGATCTATTCCTCATCAGTTCCGGTTGCAGGTCACCTTGACCTCGGTCAGCCTGATCGTGCTGGTGCAGGTGACAGACTGATTGCCCGCCCCCGTCACCGGGACACCGATGTTGTTGAGCGCATTGACGAAGCTTCCCATATCGGTGGCATTCCCATTCGGGAATTCGAAGCGATGCGTAACGCCGCCTCGCCCCTCGCTGAACTGTGTAACGCTAAGCGGAATGGAGTTACCGAACCTGTCCTTGTAAAGGAGGGCGTTGGGCTCCCAGCGACGGTTGATCATGCTGTAGTTGTAGGAAGCGGTAGACCCGTCAGCATAGCGGATCTTCTGCGGCGCCCAGACATCGATGCCAAGCGAGTACGCGCCGGAAGCCAGGTAGATGTAAGTCTCGAAACGCTGCCCCAGATGCTGGCTGACCGCATCCCTTCTCTGCGGATTCTGGATGTCATCGTACACAATTTTCGGGTAGCCGGGCTCAGACAGGCTGATCACCGATTGAGCGACTATGCGCTTGAACTGAAGATAGTTGATCGCCGGTTGCTCGACCGGGAGCTCGTCGATGATGACGAAGGGTTCGCAATCCATCGCGCCGGGTTCCATTTTGTCGCAACGGATGCCGCCTTCACGATCACGCATGACGCTGAACTTTCGTGCCATGTTGCCCGATGGATTCAGTATGTAGAGGATCCTGTGCGACGGCATACTTCATGAGCATCGCGCGCCACACGCGATGTCACTACCGCGTTGAAGGATTGAGAGCGCTTGCCATACCCGGCACTTCTCCCGCAGCGACGACACTGTCAGTGCAACCTGCGCCGGCAGGCGGCCTGCACCAGCATCAGCTGCGCCACCAGGACCAGCATCGCGCAGCCCGACAGCAGCCACGGATCGATGTACCACTGTTCGTTGAAACTGAAGTCGCCGGCGGAAATGCGCTTCCAACCGTTGAAGTGCTGCATCGCCGCCACCACGAACGCGAAGGCGCCCGCGCTGTACGACAGCCAGGGCACGACGATGCCGCCCGGGCGCGCGAACAGCGTCAGCAGGCCCAGCACGCCGATGACCGTGCGCTGCACGCGGCAATATGGGCAGACATAGGCCATCCCGCTCCATTCCACCGCCCAGGCCAGCAGGCTGACCAGCACGGCCGCGGCCGCGGCGGTATACAGCATCGTGGGCGTGATCGTCCTGCCTGCATCGTGTGCCATCCCGTGCTCCTTCGTTCAAAGACCCCCGGCAGGGTAGCAGCGTGGCAGGTTCAATCCTTCTTGAAGACCGTGCGCTTGCCGATCGGGCTGCCCTTGCGCGCCGTCGGTCGCGCCAACCCGGGAATCAGGAAGTCGGTGACCTTGTGGCCCTTCTGGATCCTGGAAGCGAGCCAACGCGGCATGCGCCCGCGGCCGGACCAGGTCAGCCGCTTGTATTCCGGGTCTCGGTATTTGGCGGCCACTTTGCCGGTTCTGCGCCGTGCCGGTTTCCGGCTGGGTGCGCCCGCTTCGATGGCTTCATCGCCAAAGAGTTCTTCGAGGGTATATCCCGCTTCCGCCGCGGCGGCTTTCAGCATACGCCGCACCGCGCTGGCAGGACGGCGGTTGGAAATCAGCTGCTTCCGCTGTTCAGCGGCAACCACCAAGGCGCCCAGCTCCCGCAGGCTGAGCGATTCAATATCGATCGTCATGCTGGAAAGGTCTACTGCCGCGCGGCGCCTGTCAAGGCGGCTTGCCCCGCGTAGACACGGGCTTCACTGCGGGTGGGCTCCGATCGCCTTCGTCGGCCATCCCCGAGGACATCCCTGTGAGCACCTCATCGCATTCGCTTGCCTACCTGCTTGCGCGCATCCTGCTGATGGCGCTGTTCCTGGTCTCCGGGCTGGGCAAGCTCGGCGATCTCAGCGGCACCCAGGCCTATATGGAAGCCATGGGCGTGCCCGGCATCCTGCTGTGGCCAACGGTCGCCTTCGAGATCGGCAGTGGTCTGTGCATCCTGCTCGGCTTCCAGACCCGGCTGGTGTCGATCGTGCTGGTGGGCTTCAGCCTGGTCACCGCTTTCATCTTCCACCACAACTTCGCCGACCAGACCCAGCAGATCATGTTCCTGAAGAACCTGGGGCTGGCCGGTGGGTTCCTGCTGCTGGCCTGCACCGGGGCCGGGCGGTACAGCATCGACGGGCGCAGTCGGCGCGGGTAAGCCTCGATTCGAGGTGTGCACGCGCTGGCGGCGAAGTTCGGCCTCTGGCGCCAGCGTGTGGATCACCTTGCCCTGTGCATCCAGGAACTCGATGGCACCGTGACCCTCGGCCGTGAGGGTCCGGCCACGTTGAAGGCGCGCGTGTACTGCAGGCCATCGATGATCGGCGCCGGCGTCTTGACCTGGGTGATTCGCCAGCGTCGGACGCGAATGCCGGAACGCATTGCGATGCAGCCAGAACGAAGGACGTACAAGCACTGCGCATCATGCGATCTCCTGTCGGGATCGGAATCAGCATCCGCACGCCAAGCATGCCTGTGGTCGACGACCCCGCGCGGTGACACCGGCATGCTGGCGATGGGTCGACACCATTCCGCATCGTCACTCGAATTCTTAACTCTTCAGAATTCGACCAAGCCACCTTTGTCCCAGATGGCCCACAAGACAGCATGATGGCGCCCTACGGATTCAGGAATTTCGTTCATCTTCATGCGTGACATCGGACAGTTCTACGTAATCAGCGTCGAGGGAGTGACGCGGGCAGACGGCACCCTGCTGCAGGTCACCCGAATCGATTGCTCCTGCATCAAGTGTTCCTGGCAGTTCAGGGCCATTCCCAACCATGGCCTTGTCGATCTCGACGGTGCGGCTGCCCTCAGTTGCCCAACCTGCGGCAATCACCAGTCAGTCAGCCGCGCACGGCTTGAAGAGCTCAATCGACGCAGCGACGAATAGCCTGCACTTCAACCATCCATCAACACAGCACCGACACGACCGATACCCGGTGGGCCCTATCGTTCGTCAACAAGCACCCCCCGGCATTCCCATGAGTCATACCGGCATTTTTCAGATCACCGATCTCACCTACAAGGCTGGGGAGCAGGGCGACCTGGCCCGCGCACTGCAGATCGTCGCCACCTGCACCGCCTGCGGATCGACGAGCGTGTGGGACGAGCATGAGATGGAACACGTTGCCGGTGGAACCGTGCTCTCATGCCGTGGCTGTGGTGTCCGCCAGGCCATCAGCAACGCGCGCCTTTCTGGCTGCCCATCCGACATCCGTCATCCGCGCCGCTGAGCGGCGCGCAGTTCGTGCTGCGTAGCCGCCGGCAGGGGCAGTCGTTCACTCGGCTTTTACAACGCTGCGACGTTTCAAGCGACAACGCGCACTGATGCATCTGCCTGCATCCAAGGGCCGCGCCAGCGCGTATGTAGGATGCCCGCGCCTTGCGGGCATCCTATAGAGGAACGCGCCGTGAAAGCCCTTCAGCGGATAGCCGCCACAGTCAGCTTCGCCGTACTCGTCTCAGCCACTTCAATGAGCTTCGCCGCCGGTACCGTGATGGTCGGCGGAGCGGAGATGTATCCCACCAGGACCATCGTCCAGAACGCCATCAACTCCAAGGACCACACGACCCTGGTCGCTGCGGTCAAGGCAGCGGGCCTGGTCGATACCCTCAATGGCGCCGGCCCCTTCACCGTCTTCGCGCCCACCAATGCAGCCTTCAGCAAGCTGCCCGCAGGTACGGTCGATACGCTGGTGAAACCTGAAAACAAGGCACAACTGACCAAGATCCTGACCTACCACGTGGTGCCAGGCAATTACAGTTCAGCGCAGCTGATGGCCGATGCCAGGAAGCACGGCGGCAAGGCCACGCTGAAGACCGTTGAAGGTGAATCCCTCACCGTCGCACTGCATGACGGCAAGCTGTGGGTCATCGATGCCAAGGGCGGCAAGGCGGGGATCAGCGTTGCCGATGTCGGCCAGTCCAATGGCGTGATCCACGTGATCGACACGGTGTTGATGCCGAAGTAGTTGCAAGCAGCAGGACGAGCACATGCGCGGCAGCCGCATCGCGGCTGCCGCCGTCTCCTCCCATGAATCAGCATCGCGGCTGCGGGGCGATGACGCGCTACCTGATGTATCAGGAGCGTGCAGCGGCGTTGGGGCCTTTGTATCCCTGTCAGTCAGAAGGGGGCCTTGAATTCCAGGTGATTACCTGACGTCGTAGATCTCGCATTCGGTTGGGTCCATCGGTTCCCAATGCTCGCTCGCCAGCTCAAAGAAGGCAGCGGGTACCTCCATGGGGAACGTTGTGCCTTTCTCGCGATTGCGCTCGCGGACGCGATCACGACGAATGTCATGCGGGGTATCCAGGAGATGCACTACCAGATTGTGGGCCGCCCCCCTGACCTGCGCGTCGAAGAGGGTCTTCGTACCAATTCGAGAACCCACAGGCCGTAATACTCCAGTGGTCAACTTAGAAGCCAGCCAAATTGACCATGAGGGAAGCAGCCATGCAACTGGAAGACATCGAGCGCATAGGCGACTACGTCATGCCGGAGCGCCCTGCAGTACGCTCAGATCTCGCACTGATCTTCGGAACTCGGCACGGAGTGGAGGATTTCTGCCAGGCAGTAGTCACCCTGTGGCACAAGAGAATGTTCCGGAAGGCAGTCGTTTCCGGTGGCATGACCGGAGGTCTTCACGATTCAGAAGCCGAAACCATGGCTACCCGCCTCATGGAGTTGGGAATTCCAGAGCATGTGCTCATCATCGAGCCGCTCGCCATGAACACTGGTGAGAACGTATGGCGCTCGCGCGAGCTTGCCGAGCGCATGCTGCCTCTCGAAGAGAGACGGAGCGTCATTGCCATCGGAAAAATCTGTTCCGCGCGTCGATATCTGATGACAATGGCCCGTCATTGGCCAGGGCCAACCGTTACCGCGCAGTGGGTCAACTATTTCGCGGTGGACAAGAGTGACTGGCACCTGGATCCGGAGTTCGCCGAACGCGTCAGGGCCGAGTACGTGAAGATCCCGGACTACATAAGAAGGGGATTCCTGATCGAGCTTCCAGAAAGCTGATCCAGGTGCTGCCAAGGCACGCTGCACGCATCACGCCACGACGCCGTGTGCTGTTCAGGGCTATCGAGCGGCAACACCGGGCCTGACCAGCCCGAAGTCCCTCAGCGCAACGTAAGGATCCCAGTACTCCCTGTAGGCCATTATCTTGCCGCTTTCGAGCGTCACCATGGAGATATGGTCCTGGCGATAGAGCCAGCCGGCGTGGCCGCCTCCGTGTACTCTCCGCGCACCTGCCGGCGAGGACCAACCATTCGTTTCTTGCTGCCTTCCTTGTCATGGCACCAAGTGTCCATTGCCTGTCGATGCGCAGTAAATCCCGTGGAACCCTATCGGTGCCCGAGAATTATTTCCGATGCTTTTTCCGCCGACGCGGTAGAGGCATCGGGCCCGACGCCCAAGCACCTGCTTCTTATGGTGGGCCCACCAGGATTCGAACCTGGAACCAAGGGATTATGAGTCCCCTGCTCTAACCGTTGAGCTATAGGCCCGGCGCAGCGTCACAGTGTAGTGGAGGCCGCGCTCGATCGGCTACCCGGCAGCGGCAAACGCCTCCGAAATACGCCCCAGCCGCCTCTCCGCCGCTTCTGCGAGCCATACCTGCCGCCTCAGGCATGCCTGGAACAACGCAACCATCCTTCTGATCTCCTCCAGTCCCTGTTGGTTGTCGCCGCTGAAGCCGGCAAGCAATCCGGCCTCCGACAGCGTCAGCAGCGCATACGTCGTACGGTGTGCAAATCCCAATCGATCCTCGCACTCATCCCGCATCACCTCATCCCAGTCCAGCAGCGGCGGGAAATCGGTTTGCACGGGCTCGGGAACATCGTGCTCCACATCATTCATGGCGTGACTCCAGATGCATGACGAATCAATGCCGCAGGCCGTACGAGTTGCACGTGACCTGCCGCGCGCTTGCATCGGCGCCGGTGATGACCGGCCCGCCTACGGGATGTGTTGAGCATCTGCGCGATCAGCGTGCGACCGTCGCAGGAAAAATTCAAACGGCAGATGCGTCATCGGCAAGCCCCGTCGGGCATGTCCAGGCACCCCAAAAAGAAAAACCCCGCACCAGGCGGGGTTTCTCTCAACGCTTCACCAGCCGCTGGAAATCAATCGATATCCAGGAAGCTGCGCAGCTGCTCCGAGCGGCTCGGATGACGCAGCTTGCGCAGCGCCTTCGCTTCGATCTGGCGGATGCGCTCGCGGGTCACGTCGAACTGCTTGCCGACTTCTTCCAGCGTGTGGTCGGTGTTCATGTCGATGCCGAAGCGCATGCGCAGCACCTTGGCTTCCCTCGGGGTGAGGCCGGCCAGCACGTCGCGCACGGTTTCAGACAGGTTGATGTTGGTGGTGTTCTCGATCGGGGACTCCACGTTGGTGTCCTCGATGAAGTCGCCCAGATGGGAATCCTCGTCGTCGCCGATCGGGGTTTCCATCGAGATCGGCTCCTTGGCGATCTTCATCACCTTGCGGATCTTGTCTTCCGGCATGTCCATTTCCTTGGCCAGCTCCTCCGGCGTGGCCTCGCGACCGTACTGCTGGAGCATCTGGCGGGAAATGCGGTTCAACTTGTTGATCGTCTCGATCATGTGCACCGGAATACGGATGGTGCGCGCCTGGTCGGCAATCGAGCGGGTGATCGCCTGGCGGATCCACCAGGTGGCGTAGGTCGAGAACTTGTAACCGCGGCGGTACTCGAACTTGTCCACGGCCTTCATCAGGCCGATGTTGCCTTCCTGGATCAGGTCGAGGAACTGCAGGCCACGGTTGGTGTACTTCTTGGCGATCGAGATCACCAGGCGCAGGTTGGCCTCGACCATTTCCTTCTTGGCCTTGCGCGCCTTGGCTTCACCGTAGGCCATGGCACGGCTGATTTCCTTCAGCTCTTCCAGGTCCAGCTGGGTCAGCTTCTCGATGTCGATCGTCGCCTGCTGTTCGGCGATGATCTGGTCCTTCACTTCGCGCAGGGCCGACGACCACTTCTGCTTGCGCTTCAGTGCGTCTTCCACCCACTCCAGGTTGGTCTGGTTGCCTTCCCAGGAGCGGATGAAGTCCTTGCGCGGCATGCGCGCGGTGACGGTGGCCAGGTTCAGCACGCGTCGCTCATGGGCCTTGATCGACGCCATGGTGTCGCGCAGCTGCTTGGTCAGCACGTCGGTCAGCGGCAGCGGCAGCTTCAGGGTGACGAACACCGCCGACATCTCTTCGCGCAGGCGCGGCAGGTTCTTCTTGTCGCCCTTGGTCGCCGCCTTCTTGAAGGCATTGAAGGCATCGCTCAGCGCCTGCATGCGCGCAGCGACTTCCTCCGGATCCGGACCGGTCGGTGCGGCTTCTTCCTCGCCACCCTCGACGTCATCGTCCTCGTCCTCGTCGCCTTCTGCGTCGGCATCGCTGCTGTCATCGGCAGCGACCGCCGGCGGCGCCGGCTCTTCGTCGGCCAGGTCGTTGAAGCCGACGATCACTTCGGCCAGGCGCTTCTTGCCTTCCTTGTGGGCCTCGTAGTCGGTCAGCAGCGATTCGACCGAAACCGGGAACTGGCCCAGGGCGGCCTGGACCTGCGAAAGGCCTTCCTCGATGCGCTTGGCGATGGCGATTTCGCCTTCGCGGGTCAGCAGCTCGACCGTGCCCATTTCGCGCATGTACATGCGCACCGGGTCGGTGGTACGGCCACCTTCGGTGTCGAGCGCGCTCAGCGCGGCGGCAGCTTCTTCGGCCGCGGTGTCATCGACTTCGCGGTTACCGGTGTTGCCGTCGTTGAGAAGCAGGGTTTCCACATCCGGCGCAACTTCATGGACATCGATGCCCATGCCGTTGATCATGCCGATGATGTCTTCGATCTGTTCCGGGTCGACCATGTCGTCCGGCAGATGGTCATTGACTTCGGCGTAGGTCAGGTAGCCCTGTTCCAGGCCCTTGCTGATCAGTTGCTTGATTTCGGATTGGGCAGGACGTTCGTTGGCCATGTAGTGCTCGCGCCACCGGCTAGGGAGAAATAGGGAACGTAGCATTATACCAGCCCGGGGCCCTGCCTGCCGGGCGGTGGTCCCGGCGGCCTAGGGCCTGAGAAGGAAGGTCACGGGACCGTCGTTGACCAGGCTGACGACCATATGGGCACCAAACCGGCCCGTTTCCACCCCTGGCGCATGATTTTCACGGCAGATGTCGACAAATCGATTGAACCCGCGTTCAGCCTCGTCCGGCGGTGCGGCGCTGGTGAAACTCGGCCGCATGCCCGAACGGGTATCGGCCGCCAGGGTGAACTGGCTGACCAGCAGCAGGCCGCCACCGGTGTCGCGCAGCGACCGGTTCATCTTCCCGGCCTCGTCGGCGAACACCCGGTAACCCAGCAGGCGTTCGGCCATCCGCCGCAGCTGGGCCTCGCTATCCCCCGGTTCCATGCCGACCAGGGCCAGCAAGCCGGGGCCGATCTGCCCCACCACCTCCTCGTTGACATGGACGGCGGCCTGGCTGACACGCTGGATCAGGACGAGCATCGTGGGCTTCCAATGAACGGGGCCGGCCACGATAGCAGCGCCCTTGGCTAAACTGGCGCCGATGAATCCGCAACGCAAAGCCCGGCTGGTCTACCGCGCCACCACCCTGTTCGCCCGCCTGCCCTGGCCGCTGCTGCGGGGGTTCGCACACGCCCTGGCGTGGACGTGGGTTCGTGTCAATGCCCGTGAGAGCCGCGTTACCCGGCGCAACCTGGAACTGGCCTACCCGGAGCTGGACGGTCCTGCACGCGACCGCCTGCACCGCGAACTGCTGCGCTCCACTGCGCTGCAGGCCATCGAGACCCTGCGTTTGTGGAGCCGGCAGCCGGCCGACAACCTGCGGCTGCACCTGAAGCAGCGCCACGGCGAAGCCCTGTACGACGCGGCCCTGGCCAGCGGCAAGGGCGTGATCGTGGCCGCACCGCACTTCGGCAACTGGGAGCTGCTGAACCAGTGGCTGGCCTCGCGCGGGCAGATCGCCATCGTCTACAAGCCGCCGGAAGACGAGGCCAGCGACGCCTTCCTGCAGCTGGTGCGCGGCGGCCAGAACGTGCAGCAGGTACGCGCCGAGGGCCCGGCCGTGCGCCAGCTGTTCAAGGTGCTCAAGGACGGCGGCGCCACCGGCATCCTGCCCGACCAGCAGCCCAAGGCCGGCGATGGCGTGTTCGTGCCGTTCTTCGGCGTGCAGGCGCTGACCATGACCCTGGTCAACCGGCTGGCCGAGCGCACCGGCGCCACCGTGCTGTATGGCTGGTGCGAGCGCATCGGGCCGGACATGGAATTCGCCCTGCACATCGAGCCGACCGACCCGGCCGTGGCCGATCCGGACCCGCAGGTGGCCGCCACCGCGCTCAATGCCGGCATCGAGCGCATCGCCCGCCGCGACCCGTCGCAGTACCAGTGGACCTACAAGCGCTATACGCTGCGGCCACCGGGCAGCGGCGAGGAAGATCCGTATGCGACCGAAGAGCATCCGCACTGACGGCCCCCACGCCCATGCCCATCCGGCCCCTGCGACCGGCGGCCGCACCACGTTGAATACGACGCTGGCGCCCCCATAGAGACTGCGATGTCCGCCTCCCCCGGTCCCGCCATGCCTGCTGCCTCTTCCCTGTTCGGCGACCCCGCCGCGATCCGCTGCGAACGCGCGGTGGCCGAACTGCGTGCCGGTCGCCCGGTACTGCTCCACGATGGGCAGGGCCAGCGGCTGGCGGTGATTGCACTGGACAGCGCCACTGCCAGCAGCTTCGCTGCCTTCGCCGCTGCCGCACGCGAGCGCCATTACCTGTTCCTGACCGCCACCCGCGCCCGCGTGCTCGGCGTGGAGGCACCGGCAGGCGCGCGCCTGCCGCTGGCGGGGGTTGCCTTCGATGCCCTGCCCTCGCTGGGCTACCTGCGCGAGCCCGGCCCGATGCCGGACGACTGGACGGCCGGCGACGCCTTCGATGCCGGCGCGGTGGAGCTGGCCCGCCTGGGCCTGCTGCTGCCGGCGATGGTGGCGGTGCGCCTGGATGCAGAGGACATGACCTTTGCGGGTGCGGCCGAAGTGGCGTTGTGCGACCTGGCCGAGGGCGCGGCACACGCCGCCCACGATTACGAACTGGTCGCCCGTTCGCCGGTACCGCTGCGCGACGTCGGCATGACCACCTTCGCGGTGTTCCGCGGCGGCGTGGCCCAGCGCGACCAGGTCGCGATCATCGTCGGCGAACCGGACCTGTCGGCGGTGGTGCCGGTACGCGTGCACTCCTCGTGCCTGACCGGCGACCTGTTCGGCTCACTCAAGTGCGACTGCGGCGACCAGCTGCGGCGCGGCCTGCGCAAGCTGAAGGAACTGGGCGGCGGCGTGCTGCTGTACCTGGACCAGGAAGGCCGCGGCACCGGCATCGCCGCCAAGATGCGCGCCTACGGCTACCAGCACGACGGCCTGGACACCATCGATGCCGATGCACAGCTGGGCTTCGGTGCCGACGAGCGCCGCTACGGCAGTGCGGTGGCGATGCTGCATGGCCTGGGCATTTCGCGCGTGGCCCTGCTCAGCAACAACCCGACCAAGGCACAACGTCTGCGCAACGCCGGCATCGAGGTGCTGGACTGCATTCCGGTCACCGGCGAGATCACTGCCGAAAACGAACACTACCTGCGCACCAAGGCCGATCGTGCCGGCCACATGCTGGATGTGGACGCGCTGATCCAGGCTGCCCAGTAGCGCGGTCGACCTGCTACCGTCTGCGCGGTGCGGCCCTGCCGCCACCGCCCGCCCTGCCACCTGACGGAGCCTGCGTGATCGACGTTCCCCTGACCTCCCCGCCTGCCGATGCCTGGCAGTCGCTGCCGCAGCGCGCCGCCCGCCTGGCCGCACTGGAAGGCGCCTTCGGCGGACTGTTCGTGCCGGGCCTGCCGCTGGCCGCGGCCGCGTGGTTCTTCGAGCTGCCCGGCGGCCTGTGGACGGCCGCTCTTGGGCTGCTGATCGGCATCGTCTTCGGCGCGTGGCTTGGCCACCGCCGCTTGACCCGCACCCGCTGGCGGCTGGATACCCAAGGGCTGGGCCTGCGCCGCGACCTGATGTGGCAGCTGGAAACGCGCATCCCCATTTCGCGCGTGCAGCACCTGGACCTGCGCCGCGGCCCGCTGGAACGCCGTGCCGGCCTGGCCACGCTGATCGTGCACACCGCCGGGACCCGCATGAGCGCAGTGACCGTGAGCGGCCTGGACGAGGCCGACGCCGAGCGCCTGCGTGACACCCTGTCCCATCAGCTCGACCAGGACGCCGACGCCCTGTGAGCCTGCCGCCACCCCTGCCCGCATCGCTGCCTGCCGGTGGCGAGGACCATCGCCTGCACCCGTGGTCGTGGCTGTTCGTGCTGCTGATGCAGCTGCGCCACTACTTCCTGCCGCTGGTGGCGCTGCTGGTGTTCGGCCAGCGCGGTGACCGCGACCCGATGTGGGCGCAGCTGATTCCGCTGTCGGCGATTGCCGCGCTGGTGCTGGTCTCGGTGCTGCAGTACCTCAGCTACCGCTACCGCATCGGCAGCGACGCGATCACCGTGCGCAGCGGACTGCTGGCGCGCAACCGCCGCGAGATCCCGTTCGCCCGCATCCACAACGTGGAAGTGCGGCAGAACCCGCTGCACCGCCTGTTCGGCGTGGCCGAGCTGCGCCTTGAATCGGCCGGCGGCGTGCGTCCGGAGGCCGAAATGCGCGTGCTGAAGCTGGACCAGGCGTTGGCGCTGGAACGACTGGTGCGCCAGCGTGGGCAGGCACCGCAGGCCGCCGACGTCGTGGCCGCCCACTCGATCACCGACGCCGACACCGAACAGGTGCTGCTGCGCCTGTCGAGCTGGGATGTGGTGCGCATGGGCCTGCTGTCCAACCGCGGCTGGGCATTGGCGATCGCCGCTTTCGGCGTGCTGTTCCAGACCGTGCCGCGGCCGGTGATGGACGCGGCCATCCAGCGTGGCGGCCGGGAAGCCTTCGGCTACGCAAGCCACCTGCATCCCGGCGTGGCCGGCGCCTTCCTGCTGCTGGCCGCAGCCTTGCTGCTGGGCTGGCTGGCGCTGCGTGCGCTGTCGGTGGTGCTGACCCTGCTGCGCTATCACGGCTTCACCCTCAGCGAGCAGGACCGCCGCCTGACCGTCTCGGCCGGCCTGCTCAGCCGCACCCGCAGCAGTGTCGCGCGTCGCCGCATCCAGGCCTGGACGCTGCGCGAAACCACCCTGCATCGCTGGTTCGGCCTGCGCCAGCTGCGCATCGACAGCGCTGCCGGCGGGCCCTCGCGCGACGAGGACCGCGCCCTGCGCGAGCTGGCACCGCTGGCACCGGCAATGCGCTGCGAGCAGCTGGTGCAGCACCTGTTGCCTCAACTGCGGTGGCCGCCAGCGCAATGGCAGTCCATTCCGCAGCGTGGCTGGTGGCGGCTGTGCCTGGGCGCGCTGCTGCTGGTGCCGTTGCTGGCAGCGGCCGCGTACTGGCGCTGGGGATCATGGGGCCTGATCGTGCTGGCCTGGCTGCCGGTGGCGCTGCTGGTGGCACATCGGCAGATGGCGCGCATGGGCTGGTATCTGGATGCCCATTACGTGGCCGTGCGCGGCGGCTGGTGGAAGCGCTGGTGGCGCTGGGCCGAGCTGGACAAGGTGCAGGGCCTGCGCCTGCAGCGTTCACCGCTGGACAAGCTGCTCGGCACCAGCAGCCTGCAGCTGGATACGGCCGGTGCGCACGGTGATGTGGCGTTGACCCTGCGCCACCTGCCGCAGGCACAGGCGCAACACGTGATGGAGCAGCTGGCCGCGGCGCTGGCGCGGCGCAAGTTGCGCTGGTAAGCAACACCGGTAGTGCCGGCCGCTGGCCGGCAACCGCAGACATTCCCGAGGTTGCCGGCCAGCGCCCGGCACTACCGCGAGCGGGGTCGGCGAGGCATCAGCGCTGCGACGGCCCCCAATATCCCAGGTCCTTGCGGATCTGCAGGTCGCGCACCCAGCTGCCGAAGGGCTTGCGCCGCAGCACGCCCATTTCACCGGACAGGAAATCCTCGGTGGCGGCGATCACCCGCTCGCTGGACAGGCCATCGCGGTACGGATGGATGGCGTCGGCGTAGCGCACGATCTCCGCCTGCAGCGCGGCGTCGGGATGCAGCGCGCGCTGCAGCATCGCCGGCAGCTGCGCCGGGTCGTCGAAGTCGATCATGTGCGGCTTGGGCACGCGGTTGCGGAAGGTCACCACCGGCTTGTGCTGGACGATGAACTCCGAAACGATCGACGAGGTGTCCGACACCAGCACATCGGCGGCGCGCTGCGCGGCCATCACCTGCTCCGGCTCGATGAAGCGGGCATGGGCACCGGCCAGCGCGCGGTAGCGCTCGAACAGTTCCGGTGGGCACTTCGGGTGCAGGGTCAGCAGCCAGTAGCGCTCACCGCCAGCGATATCGGCGGCGATCTGCGCATGCAGGTGGGGCGCTGCGCTCAGGCGCTCGGTGAAGGTCGAACCGAACAGGATCACCGGGCGCCCGCCCGCCGCTGCGCGCAGCGCGGCGCTCTCGCCACCGTCGTCGCGGAACAGCGGGTCGAGCTTCGGCCAGCCGGTCTCGGCTACGGCGAAATGGCCCTGCAGGGCGGCGATCTCACGGAACGGCGCGGTGGTGGCCGGCCCCTGCGTGCAGTACAGGTCGAACATGCCGCGCACCCGGAAGTGGCCGCGCGCACTGTCGCGCTTCTCTACGTTGAAGCCATGGAACAGCTGTACCTTGGCGCCGGACAGGAAGGTCGGCACCCAGTTGGCGGCGCTGAACACGGCACGCGGCCGCATCGCCAGGGCCTGTTTCAGTCCGATGTTGGGCACGCCCGGCAGCCTGCTGGCGGCCGCGCCGTCCTCGAACCAGGCCGCCACCTCCTGCCCGGAGGCGTGCAAGGCCTGCGCCAACGGGGCGAGAATAGGCAGCGCATAGCGCTCCGTCGCAAACAACAGGTACCCGGCCATCATGTCCTCCACGACCGCTCCCATCGAACGGCCTCGCATCTCGGCCTGCATTATCGCGTTCAACGAGGCCGGCCGCATCGGCGACTGCCTGGCCTCGCTGGCCTTCTGCGATGAGATCATCGTCGTGGACTCGTACTCCACCGATGCCACCCTGGCCATCGCCGAGGCCGCAGGCGCCCGCGTGCTGCAGCGCGCGTTCGATGGCTTCCGTAGCCAGAAGGCCTACTGCGTCGAGCAGGCAAGCCACGACTGGGTGCTGTGCCTGGACGCCGATGAGCGGATCAGCCCGGAACTGCGCGCAGCCATCGAACAGGCCCGCGACGGTGGCTTCGCCGGCCATGCCGGCTATCGCTTCGCGCGCCTGTCGGAGTACTTCGGCAGGTTCCTGCGCCATGGCAACGCCTACCCGGACCGGGTGATGCGCCTGTTCGACCGCCGCCGCGGCGGCTGGCGCGGCAAGCGCGAGATCCACGAGGCGGCCAGCGTCGACGGCAGCGTCGGCACCCTGCGCGGCGACCTGGTCCATTACCCGTACCGCTCCCTGCAGCAGCAGCTGGCCAAGACCGAGAAGTACGCGCGGATGATGGCCGAGCACGAGTTCGCACGCGGCAAGCGGGCCACGCTGGGCAAGCTGGTACTGGCGCCGGCCTGGCGGTTTTGGCGCGGCTTCGTGTTCCGTGGCGGCTTCCGCGACGGCTGGCACGGCCTGGTCTACGCCTACGTGCGCGCCAACTACGTGCGGCAGAAGACCATCATGCTGTGGATGCTGGGCAACGGCCAGCCCGTGGCCGACCCGCCGAACCCCTGATCGCCGGGCCCCGCCCGGCGCGCCGACGCATCACGAGCCGGTGATCGCCCGGTGGCGCGCGCCTTCGACGATCGACAGGCCGGTCAGCAGCCCGACCAGGGTCACGTAGAAACTGGCCGTCATCTGGTGCGCGAACATTGACTGGGTCAGCCCGCACAACGCGTAGGTGATCACCAGCATGACGCCGGCAGCGGCCGGCCCGCGGAAGGTCGCCCGTCCGCTGCGGCGATGCAGGCGCACGAACAACCACAGCGGGATGCCATACACCGCCAGCAACAGCAGCAGGCCCGGTACACCCTGGGTCGCCGCCCATTCGGCCACGTCGTTGTGGGCATGCCCCAGGTGGCAGCGCAACTCTTCCGGGTTCTCCCGGCAGACCGGCACGCGCTGCATCGCGCTGTCGAAATGACCGATGCCAACACCCACCAGCGGATGATCGAGGAAGGTCTGCCAGGCCACCTGCAGGCGCTCGACGCGGGCACCGGCGGAAGAATCACTGTCGCCCAGCTCCATCCGCTGCACGTCGCTGTGCAGCTCGCTCAGGCGGACCTGGTGGCGCAGCTCCGGTACCGACAGCAGCAGCGTCGCACCGATCGCCAGCATCCCGGCCAGCACCGACAGTCGCGCCGCACCGGTACGCCAGCGCAGGCTCAGCGCCAGCACCACCAGCAGCGCCAGCAAGGCGGCGAACACACCGCGGCTGCCGGTCAGCACGATGGTGCCGCAGCCGGCGGCCATGCCGAGGATCACCAGCGACCAGCGCCGCGACGGGCGGCAGAACACCAGCAGCACCATCAACACCATCACGATGTCGGCCAGCACGATGGCGTTGGTGAACAGCTCCGCGCGCGGGGCGCCGCCCAGCACCTGCCACAGCGACATCACGAAGGTGGCGAGCAGGCCGGTCAACGAGCCGTACCAGAGCCACCGCAGGCTGGGACGCAGCGCGCAGATCCACAGCGCGATCCATGGGATCACCACGAATCGCGAACGGTTGTCGACGTCACGCAGGCCCTGTTCGAACAGCACCACCGACAGTACGCCGAGCGCCAGCACCGCCAGCATCAGCCAGACCAGCACTTTCACCGGCTGGCCCGCCATGCCCCGCGCGCGCCACAGCAGCTCCGGCGCCAGCAGGGTGCTGAGCAGCAGCAGGAGACCATACGGCAACAGGTTGATCGGCACGGTCAGCACCAGTGCCGGCAGGCAGAACAGCCCCAGCTGGGCCAGCCCGTGTGCAACCCCGTGACGCCCACCGACGGGAACGCCCAGCGGGTCGCCGGCCATGAGGTTCAGGTTGTCCGGTGAAGCTGGCACGTCGGGAAGTATCGCTGCAATCTGCTGGAAGAATGGGACAGGCCAACGCGGGCCGTCCCAGCCTGCTGTTTTACTGCCTTTGGACCCGCTTGGGCAGACTGGACAAGCGGAAATCGTGCTGGCTAGTCATGTTCCTGCAAACGCCGTTCACGTTCCCGCTCCTCGGCAGTGACCACGCACGGCACCGTCACCGCCGCCGCCGGCACCAGCCACCAGCGCCGCCGGTTGGCCACGCCGGCCAGTTCGGAGCGGTTGCGGTCGACGCACGACAGCATCGCGTACTCGTGGACCAGCAGCCAACGGCGCCCGGGCGCCAGCCGCTGCCAGCGCGTGGCCGCCACCAGCTGCTCGTCCCAGTCAGTCTCGAAACCGAAGGTCGCGGCGGGACGGTCGGCCAGCAGCAGGTGCTGTTCCTTCCAGGCCACCAGCCCCAGCTCGGCATCGGGGCCCAGGCGGGTACCGACCGTGCGCATCAGGCCACGGGCCGAACTGGAATCGTTCAGCAGCGGGTAGCCGACCAGGCTGTACAGCACCCAGACCACCGCCAGGGTCGACACCAGCGCAAGGTGCCGGCGACGGCCACAGGCCAGCAGGCTCAATCCGCCCCACAGGCCCATCGCCAGGATCGTCCACGCCAGCGCGTCGACGGCCCCGGGGGCGAGCCCGCGGCTATGGGTCAGGCGCAGCTCGAAGGCCGGGTCACCCAGCACCGCCATCGCGCCAGCCACGGCCAGGCCCAATGACAGCAGGCCGGTGAACAGCCCGACCACGGCCTGCACATCGCGTCGCTTCAGCAACCCCGGCAACAGCGGTGCCAGCACCAGGCAGAACATCGGCAGCGCCGGCAGGATGTAGACGTCGCGCTTGCCGGCGGGAATCGAGAAGAACAGCACCACCATCAGCCACCAGGCCAGCGGCAGCAGATAGCGCGCGTCGCGGCGTTGCAGCCGGCGGCGCCAGGCCGGAATCGCCCAGGGCATGGCCAGGAATGCCGGGATCCACATCAGCGGCATCGTCGCCAGGAAGTACCAGGCGGGCTGGTGGTGATCCCAGGAATGGGTGTAGCGCCGCGCCGTCTGCTGGAACAGGATATCGTCCATGTAGGCGCGATATTCGTCCGAGCCGGTGGCAAAGCCGGCCAGCAGCATCGGCGCCAGCCACAACGACACCGCCAGCAGGAAGGCCAGCGGCGCCAGCCAGAAGCGCGCGTCGCGCGCGTGCAGGCCCACCCGTGGCCACCGCAGCGCCGTGGCGATTGCCGCGGGCACGATCATCAGCAGCGCCAGCATGCCCACGCCCTTGGTGATCACGCCGATGCCGGCGAAGAACCAGCCCAGCCACCACCAGCGCCAGGCCGGCCCCAGCAGCAGGTGGCGCAGCAGGCCGTAGTTGGCCAGGGTGATGAACAGCAGCAGCAGGGGATCGATCTGCGCCTTCTTCGCCTGGAAGGTGAACTGCAGCGCGAACAGCAGCGCCCAGCCGGCATACAGCCCCACCCGCCGCGTCCACAGCCGCCGGCCCAGGTCGACCACGCACCACAGCGTGCCCAGTGCCGCCAGCAGCGACGGCAGCAGGAAGGCCACGCGCCACTGCCCGACCAGGCTGTAAAGCGTGGCCTGCCACCACATCAGCATCGGCGGCTTGTCCGAGTACAGCTCGGTCCCACGGTGCGGGAACAGCCAGTGACCGCTGTCGAACATCTGCTTGGCCACCAGCGCGAAGCGCGGCTCGTCCGACGGCCACGGATCACGAAGGCCCAGCCCGGCCCCCAGCACCAGCAGGGCCATCACCACGAACAACCACGTCTCGCGCGACGCGCGGGATTTCAGCATGGGACTCGCAACGTCAGCGGGGGTCAGGCCGTTTTTAGCAGACGCGCGTAAAAGAATCCGTCAGCATCGCTGTCACCCGGCAGTCGCTGGCGCGCGATCCCCTCGCAGTCCAGGCCGAATCTGTCATCCAGCGGCTGTGCCACCGCGTCCGGATGCCACTTCAGGAAGGCCCGCACCTGATCGATGTTCTCGGCGCGCAGGATCGAACAGGTGGCGTACAGCAGCACGCCGCCCGGGCGCAGCATCGACCAGCAGGCCTCCAGCAGGCGGGCCTGCACGCCGACCAGCGCATCGATATCCTCGGCGCGGCGGTGGAACATCACGTCCGGCTGGCGGCGGATCACGCCGGTGGCCGAACACGGCGCATCCAGCAGGATGGCGTCGAACGGGGTGCCATCCCACCACGCACCGGGGTCGCTGGCATCGGCCACCCGGGTCTGCGCGCCCTCACCTACACCGGTGCGGGTGTAGGTATCGCGGGCACGCGCCAGGCGACGCGCATCGATATCCAGCGCCAGCAGGCGCAGGCTCGGGTCACGCTCCAGCAGGTGCGCCGACTTGCCACCCGGTGCCGCGCAGGCGTCCAGAACGCGGGCGCCGGACGCCGGTGCCAGCGCGTCCGCCGCACATTGCGCCGACAGGTCCTGCACCGACAGCGCACCGTCGGCGAACCCCGGCAACTGGTTCACCGCGATGGGCGCCACCAGGCGCAGCGCGTCGGCGCTGAGCGGGCTGGCTTCGGCAGCAATGCCGGCCTCGGCCAGCGTGGCCAGCGCCTTGTCACGCCCCCCCTGCTGGCGGTTGGCACGCAGCCACAGCGGCGCCGGCTGCAGGCTGGCAGCAAAGATCGCCTGGGCCTGGGACGGCCAGTCGCGCTCGACGGCATCGGCCAGCCACGCCGGAAAGGCGTCACGCGCAGGCTGCTCCGGGAACCCCTCGCGCTGCGCGCGGCGCAGGATCGCGTTGACCAGCCCGGCCTGGCGCTCACGGCCCAGCGCGCGGGCGGCGTCGACCGTGGCCGACAGGGCCGCATGCGCCGGCAGTTCCAGCACGTCCAGCTGCGCGAAGCCCACCATCAGCAGCGTGCGCAGGTCGGCATCACGCGCCGACAGTGGCTTCTGCATCCACGACTGCAAGGCAGCGTCGTAGGTACTGCGGCGGCGCAGGACTGCAAAGCACAGCGCTTCCAGCAAGGCCCGATCACGACTGTCGGCCAGCTTGGGCAGTGCCCAGGCCAGTTCCGCCTTCAGCGAGCGGCCACGGGTGAACACCTGCGCCAGTACGCGTGCGGCCAGCATGCGGGTGGCCGCGCCCGGCGCCGCCTTGGCGACGGAGAAATCATTCTGCTTCGACACCGCTTATGCCCCCACGTGCAGGTCGCGGCGGGCATTGAGGTAGTCGGCGGCGGTGATCGCCTTGCCGCCTTCGCGCTGCAGCGTGCGCAGGCGCAGCGCGCCCTGGCCGCAGGCGATGTCGATACCATCGCGGCTGGCCGCCAGCACCGCCCCCGGCGCCTGGCCGTGGGCCAGATCAAGAGCGACCGCGCCGTGGATGCGCACGCGCTCGCCGGCCAGCGTGGCCTCGGCGATCGGCCACGGATTGAAGGCGCGCACGGTGCGCGCCAGTGCATCGGCGTCCTGCGCCCAGTCCAGGCGGGCTTCGGCCTTGTCCAGCTTGTGCGCGTAGGTCACGCCCTGCTCGGGCTGCGGCCGCGCGATCGGCTTGATGCCGGCACGCAGCAGGCCCAGGCCGTCTGACAGCACCTGTGCGCCCAGTTCGGCCAGCTTGTCATGCAGCTGGCCGCCGGTATCGGTGGCCGCGATCGGCAGCTCCTGGTGCAGCAGCACCGGGCCGGTATCCAGGCCGGCTTCCATCTGCATCAGGCACACGCCGGTCTTTGCGTCACCGGCCTGGATCGCGCGCTGGATCGGCGCGGCACCGCGCCAGCGCGGCAGCAGCGAGGCATGCACGTTCCAGCAGCCGTGGGTCGGGATCGCCAGTACCGCCCTGGGCAGGATCAGGCCGTAGGCGACCACCACCATCAGGTCCGGCTGCAGGTCGCGCAGCTGCCGCTGGGCAGCTTCATCCTTCAGCGATTCGGGCTGGTAGACCGGAATGCCACGGGCCACGGCTTCGAGCTTGACCGGCGACGGTGCCAGGCCACGGCCGCGCCCGGCCGGGCGATCAGGCTGGGTATAGACGGCCACGACCTCGTGGTGGCGCGCCGCGGCGCGCAGCGACGACACCGCGAATTCCGGCGTACCGGCAAAGACAATCCTCATGGCTACCCCACTTGCAGGATGGATTCGTGCAGGAAAGAAAACGGCGCCGTCGGCCGGCGCCGTACAGCCCGCGCGCGTCGCGCAGGCACGGGCCACCCGGAGGGCGGCCCGGATTGGCGATCACGCCACGTGCTTGCGCTGCTTGGCCAGCTTCTTGCGGACCATCTCGCGCTTGAGCGGCGACAGATAGTCGATGAACAGCTTGCCGTCCAGGTGGTCCATCTCGTGCTGGATGCAGGTGGCCAGCACTTCACCGGCCTCCAGCTGCTGCTCCTGGCCGTTGCGGTCCAGGTACTTCACGGTGATGGTGTCAGCGCGGGTCACGTCGGCGAAGATGCCCGGGACCGACAGGCAGCCCTCCTGATACACCCGGCCCCCGTCCTTGGCGACGATTTCCGGGTTGATGAACACATGCGGTTCATTCTTCTCTTCGCTGACATCGATGACCATGAAGCGCTTGTGCACGTCCACCTGGGTGGCGGCCAGGCCGATGCCCGGGGCGTCGTACATGGTCAGGAACATGTTGTCGATCAGTTCCTGGAAGGCCGGCGTGGTGACTTCGGCGGCGTCGATCAACGCAGCCTTGGTACGCAGGCGCGGATCGGGGAACTCGAGAATGGGGAGAAGGGCCATGGCTGTTTCCGGGTAGGGGGCCGGCACGCCGGCATACGTCGCAGATTCTAGCTCCAACGCTTGCCTTGCGCCCCGGTTTCTGGACTATAGTGCGTGGACCTGTTGGGGAATCAGGGCTTCACACCTATGTTGCTTCGTTTTCGTACGGTCGTCGCCGCGGCGATGCTGACCGTGGCTGCCTATGCTACCGCCGTGGAAGTGAATGGCGGGCACCCGGACACCTATGTGGTCCGAAAAGGGGATACGTTGTGGGATATCGCCGCACGTTTCCTGCAGAAGCCTTGGCTGTGGCCGGAGATCTGGCAAGCCAATCCGCAGATCGCCAACCCGCACCTGATCTATCCAGGTGACGTGCTGAGCCTGGCCTACCTGGACCGGGTGACCGTGTCCCAGGCCGGTCCGCGCCAGGAGGCCCCGATCGACGCCATTCCGCTGGCCCAGGTCGAGCCGTTCCTGAAGCAGCTGAGCGTTGTCGACAGCGTCAAGCAGCTGCCCTACGTCGTCGGCCTGGAGGACAGCCGCCTGCGCGTGTCCGGTGGCGACACCGTCTACGTGCGCCTGGCGGATGCCCAGGTGGGCCAGCGCTGGGCCGTGGTACGCCCGACCGTGCGTTACGCCCAGCCCAAGCCGACCGAGGACCTGACCGCCAACGGCGACGTCACCCCGGGCAGCGGCAACCTGTGGAAGGCCTACAACGCACCCAACGCACGTCGTGGCGTGCTCGGCTACGAACTGGCCCAGGTCGCCACCGGCACCATCACCCAGATCGCCGGCGGCAAGGTCGAGGCCTCCACGCTGGTGCTGGACAAGAACGTCGGCGGCCGCGAAGTGCGCGCCGGCGACCGCCTGGTGCCGGTCGAAGCCCGGCCGTACGACCTGCAGTTCGTGCCCCACGTACCCGCTGCGGGTGTCGAGGGCGTGGACGTGCGCGTGCTGGCGGTCACCGACATGTTCACCGCCGGTGGCCCACGCGACGTGATCGCGATTTCGGCCGGCCGTGCCCAGGGCGTGGACAACGGCACCGTGTTCTCGCTGTGGCGCCCGGGCCGCCATGTAGCGCACCGCATGAAGTACCCGACCTCCTCGCGCATGGACGACTCGCTCAGCACCGGCGCAGGCCGGGTCTCGCTGCCGGATGAATATGCCGCGCATGCGATGGTGTTCCGCACCTTCGACAACGTCAGCTACGCGCTGGTGATGCAGGGCGTGAAGCCGGTGCAGGTGGGTTACAACGCGCTGCACCCGGACGCGAAGTAACGGTTGCCGGACTGCCCCGGCCACCACTGGAGTGCCGGCCGCGGGCCGGCAGGCACCTCCGGCAAAACCTGACAGCCACATGCGAAGGCGCCCTAGGGCGCCTTTGTTGTGTGCGGCCGATAGTGGGGGATGACCACACATGCATACGAGGCGCTGCTGCGCCTGTTGATGGCGGGAGGCGCACTGGCGTCCCGACGGGCCCTGCTGCAGGCCGCGGGCGATGCGGAAACCGCCATCGCGCAAGGCACTGCGACCTGGCGTGCGCACGGTTGCACGCCGGAGCAGTGCGCCGCCCTGGAACGCCCCGATACCCGGGCCTGGACATCCGCCCGGCGCTGGCTGGAACAGGACAACCATCACCTGCTGCCGTGTACCGATCCGGCCTTTCCGCCATCACTGCTGGAGGTACCCAACCCGCCGCTGGCGCTGTTCGTGGCCGGTGATCCCTGCCTGGCCTGGCGCCCTTCGGTGGCGCTGGTCGGCAGCCGCACGCCCACCCCGGGCGGGCGTGCACTGGCCGCGCGTTTTGCCGGCTGCTTCGTCGAGGCCGGCCTGGCGGTGACCAGCGGCCTGGCCGCAGGCATCGATGCGGCCGCGCACCAGGCTGCGCTGGAGGCCGGCGGCTGCACCATGGCAGTGATCGGCACCGGCCCTGACCGGGCCTATCCGGACAGCCACGCCCGGCTGCAGGCGCGGATCGCCGCCGAAGGCGTGGTGCTCAGCGAGTACCTGCCGGGCACGGCTGCCCGTCCCAGCCACTTCCCTGCGCGCAACCGGCTGGTGGCCGGACTGGCGCTGGCCACCGTGGTGGTCGAGGCCGCGCAGCGCTCGGGCGCGCTGATCACCGCGCGCCTGGCCGCCGAGGCAGGCCGCGAGGTCTGTGCCCTGCCCGGGTCGGTGCTCAACCCGCGCGCGGCCGGCTGCCATCGCCTGATCCGCGAGGGCGCGGCGCTGGTCGAGCGCCCCGAGGAGGTCCTGGAACTGCTCGCCCCCGCCCTTCGCCAGCAGCTGCCGGGCTTGCAATCGCGGTTGGCCACCCCCACTGAACAGGCACCGCCGGCGCTCCTGCCGGCGCGCTGGGCCGACGACCCTGACTACCAGTGCTTGTGGCGGGCGCTGGACCACAACCCAAGCGGTATGGATTCACTGATCACGCGTTGTGGATTGACGGCGTCACAGGTGTCCTCCATGCTGCTGGCCATGGAACTGGCGGGAATCGTGGTGTGCGTACACGGCCGCTACTGTCGAACTCCCTAGTTTCTTCACCTCCACAGCGTCGCGCGACGCAGGCCGAGGGGCAATGAAAGAGAGCATCCTGGATGTACTGCTGTACCTGTTTGAACACTATTTCAGCGAAGATGCGGACCTGATCCGTGACCGCGATTCGCTCCAGAACGGCCTGATCCAGGCCGGTTTCAGCCCCACCGAGATCAACAAGGCGTTCGACTGGCTCGATGCCCTGGCCGCGCAGCGGCCGAGCGTGGCCCAGGCGCGGGTCGATGGCCCCGTGCGCATCTACCACGGCCCCGAGCTGGACAAGCTGGACGTGGAATGCCGCGGCTTCCTGCTGTACCTGGAACAGCACGGCATCCTCGACGCCGACCAGCGCGAGCTGGTGCTGGACCGGGCGATGGCCCTGGACCAGGACGAACTGGACCTGGACGACCTGAAGTGGGTCGTGCTGATGGTGCTGTTCAACCAGCCCGGCTCCGAAGCGGCCTACGCCTGGATGGAGACGCAGATGTTCATGGACGAGCCAGAACCCCTGCACTGACCGTACACTTGGGGGCATAGCGCATTCAGGAGCGTCCCCGTGAGCGAGTGGTTCCACGCAGAAGGCAACCGGCAGCAAGGCCCGCTGCCGGCGGAACAGTTGGTCGAGTTGTTCCGCAACAACCAGATCTCCCTGGACACGCTGGTCTGGCGCGACGGCCTGCCGCAATGGCAGCCGTTGCGCAGCGTGGTCGATGAGCTGGGCCTGATCGTGCCGGCGCTGGACGTCGCCGCGCCGGCCGTGGAACCCGAGCCGGAGCCCGAACCGGAACCGGTCGCGCCGCCGCCGCCGCAACCACCGGTGCTGCCGCCGTCCACGCCCTATGCCACGCAGACCCCGGCCGGGGTGCTGCCGCCGCCGAAAAAGAAGCTCTCCGGCTGCGCCCTGACCGCGATCATCGGCGGCGGCCTGCTGCTGGTGCTGGTGCCGGTCATGGCCATCCTCGCGGCGATCGCCCTGCCTGCCTACAACGACTACACCGTGCGTGCCAAGGTTGCCACCGCGGTCAATGCCCTGCAGCCGCTGAAACAGCAGGTGCAGCACTTCGCCGACGACGAAGGCCGCTGCCCCGGTGCCAACGATGCCGGTTTCCCGGCGCCGGGTGATTTCACCCAGGCCGGCCTGTCGGCGGTGAACATCGGCCGCTTCAACAACGGCCACTGCGGCATCGAAGCAACGCTGGCCGTGCCCGGCAAGAGCCTCGATGGCGACCTGCTGTGGCTGGAATATGATCGCGACAGCGGCCGCTGGGAATGCAGCGGTGAAAGCGACGACAAGTACCTGCCGCCGTCGTGCCGCGGCTGAGCCACGTGCACGGCAGCACCTCCAAGGACGATCCAACAGGGAACATGCAATGACCGAGTGGTACTACGCCGAAGGACAGCAACGCCAGGGCCCGCTGCCGGTCCAGGAAATCCGCCAGCGCTTCCAGCGGGGCGAACTGAACCTGGACACCCTGGTCTGGCGCGAAGGCATGGCCCAGTGGGCTGCACTGCGCCAGGTGGTCGATGAGCTCGGCCTGCAGACACTGGCTGATGCCAGCACGGCCACCGCCAGCGGCGGCTTCGACCTGCGCGGCGACTACGCCGCCATCGACAACGGCACTGCACCGCTGCCTGGCACGGGTGCGCTCAGCAGTTCGCCCTACAGCGCCCCGGCCGCTTCCGGTGCCGGTGGCCCGCAGCCGGTGATCGGCGGCGAGGTGGTCTACGCAGGCTTCTGGAAGCGCGTAGCGGCGTACATGATCGACTACTTCGTGCTGGCCATTCCGGGCGGCATCATCGGCGCCATCATCGGCGTGGTGCTTGGCGCCAGCATGGGCGCGGTGGGCAGTGGCGAGACCTCCATCGAAATCGTCGCGCAGGTGGCCAGCGCGCTGATCAACATGGCCATCGGCGTTGCCTACTACACCTGGTTCCATTCCTCGCAGGGTGGCGCCACGCTGGGCAAGATGGCGGTCGGCATCAAGGTCGTGCGCAGCAACGGCGATCGCCTGACCAAGGGCCGCGCCTTCGGCCGCTACTGGGCCATGCTGCTGAGCAGCTTCACCCTCGGCATCGGCTTCCTGATGGCCGCCTTCACCGAGCGCAAGCAGGGCCTGCACGACATGATCTGCGACACCCTGGTGGTCGACCGCTGGGCCTACACCGACCAGCCGCACCTGCAGCGCCATGAGCTGGGCACGGTCACCATCGTGATCCTGGTGCTCACCGGCCTGCTGGTGCTGGCGGGCCTGGTGGTGCTGGTGGCCGCGGTCGGCTTCATCGCCAAGATGGCCTCATGAACGGCCATCCTCACGTCTGGCTGCTTGACAGGGGCTGGCCGGGCGTGATTCCTCTAATAAGGTGAAACCTGAACGCCCGGCACACTACCGGGCGTTCAGCGTATTGATTTGTCCGTGGCCGCTTCACTAATGCGGCCGTTTGCTCCACCCTAGCGGCCCCTCCCCTGCGGCTCGCCCCACAGACACTGCTGCCATGCCCAAGCACCTGCTCATCGTCGAATCGCCGGCCAAGGCCAAGACGATCAACAAATACCTCGGCAAGGACTACACCGTCCTGGCCTCGTATGGGCATGTGCGTGACCTGATTCCGAAGGAAGGCGCGGTCGACCCGGACAACGGGTTCGCCATGCACTACGACGTGATCGACAAGAACGAAAAACATGTCGACGCGATCGCCAAGGCCGCCAAGGGCGCCGACGACATCCTGCTGGCGACCGACCCGGATCGCGAAGGTGAAGCGATCAGCTGGCATATCGCCGAGATCCTGAAGGAACGCGGGCTGGTCAAGGACAAGCCGATGCAGCGCGTGGTGTTCACCGAGATCACCCCGCGCGCCATCAAGGAAGCGATCAGCCAGCCACGCGCGATCGCCAGCGACCTGGTCGATGCCCAGCAGGCGCGCCGCGCGCTGGACTACCTGGTCGGCTTCAACCTGTCGCCGGTGCTGTGGCGCAAGGTCCAGCGCGGCCTGTCCGCCGGCCGCGTGCAGAGCCCGGCGCTGCGCATGATCGTCGAGCGCGAGGAAGAGATCGAAGCCTTCATCGCCCGCGAGTACTGGTCGATCGCCGCCGAGTGCGCACACCCGTCGCAGCACTTCAACGCCAAGCTGATCAAGCTGGACGGGCAGAAATTCGAGCAGTTCACCATCACCGACGGCGACACCGCCGAAGCCGCCCGCCTGCGCATCCAGCGGGCCGCGCAGGGCTCGCTGCATGTCACCGACGTGGCCAGCAAGGAGCGCAAGCGCCGCCCGGCGCCGCCGTTCACCACCTCCACCCTGCAGCAGGAAGCCTCGCGCAAGCTCGGTTTCACCACCCGCAAGACCATGCAGGTGGCGCAGAAGCTGTATGAAGGCGTGGCGATCGGTGACGAAGGCACCGTCGGCCTGATCTCGTACATGCGTACCGACTCGGTGAACCTGTCGCAGGACGCGCTGGCCGAAATCCGCGACGTGATCGCCCGTGATTACGGCATCGCCTCGCTGCCCGACCAGCCGAACACCTACCAGACCAAGTCCAAGAACGCCCAGGAAGCGCACGAGGCGGTGCGCCCGACCTCGGCCCTGCGCACCCCGGCCCAGGTGGCGCGCTTCCTGACCGACGACGAGCGCCGCCTGTACGAACTGATCTGGAAGCGCGCCGTCGCCTGCCAGATGATCCCGGCCACGCTCAACACGGTCAGCGTCGACCTGTCGGCTGGCAGCGAGCACGTGTTCCGTGCCAGCGGTACCACCGTGGTGGTGCCCGGCTTCCTGGCCGTGTACGAGGAAGGCAAGGACAACAAGAGCGCCGAAGACGAGGACGAAGGCCGCAAGCTGCCGGCGATGAAGCCGGGCGACCGCGTGCCGCTGGAACGCATCCAGGCCGAGCAGCATTTCACCCAGCCGCCGCCGCGCTACACCGAAGCGGCGCTGGTGAAGGCGCTGGAAGAGTACGGCATCGGCCGTCCGTCGACCTACGCCTCGATCATCCAGACCCTGCTGTTCCGCAAGTACGTGGAAATGGAAGGCCGCAGCTTCCGCCCGTCCGACGTCGGCCGCGCGGTGTCCAAGTTCCTGTCCAGCCACTTCACCCAGTACGTGGACTACGACTTCACCGCCAAGCTCGAAGACGAGCTCGACGCCGTCTCGCGTGGCGAAGAAGAGTGGATCCCGCTGATGGCCCGCTTCTGGGAGCCGTTCAAGGAGCTGGTGGAAGACAAGAAGGAATCGGTGGACCGCGCCGAGGCCAGTGGCGCGCGCGAGCTCGGCACCGACCCGAAGACCGGCAAGCCGGTCAGCGTGCGCCTCGGCCGCTTCGGGCCTTACGCCGCCATCGGCAGCACCGCCGAGGACGCCGAGGAGAAGCCGAAATTCGCCTCGCTGCGCCCCGGCCAGTCGATGCACACCATTTCGCTGGAAGACGCGCTGGAACTGTTCCTGATGCCACGCGCGCTGGGCGAGGACAACGGCGAGCCGGTCAGCGTGGGCATCGGCCGCTTCGGCCCGTTCGCCAAGCGCGGCAGCACCTATGCCTCGCTGAAGAAGGAAGACGACCCGTACACCATCGACCTGGCCCGCGCCGTGTTCCTGATCGAAGAGAAGGAAGAGATCGCGCGCAACCGGATCATCAAGGAGTTCGAGGGCAGCGACATCCAGGTGCTGAACGGCCGCTTCGGCCCGTACATCAGCGACGGCAGGATGAACGGCAAGATCCCCAAGGATCGCGAGCCGGCATCGCTGACCCTGGCCGAAGTGCAGCAGCTGATGGAAGAAACCGGCAAGCCCGTGCGCAAGGGCTTCGGCGCCAAGAAGGCTGCCGCGAAGAAGGCACCGGCCAAGAAGGCGGCGGTGAAGAAGGAAGCGGCGCCGAAGAAGGCCGCAGCCAAGAAGGCGCCTGCCAAGAAGGCGGCGAAGAAGGCCGTGGTAAAGAAGGCCGCTGCAAAGAAGGCACCGGCGAAGAAGGCCGTCAAGAAAGCCGCGAAGTAGATTCACGCCATGCGTGGATAAGGGGTAGTGCCGGCCCCCGGGCGGCAAAAAGCCCAACCACCCCAATCCCGGCCTCCGGCCCCCC